>FCNA01000058.1 GCA_900018345.1 Clostridiales bacterium CHKCI006 | reverse complement strand
AATAACCTCTTCTCTTGTTCAATCTTATCCCGGACATCCTGTTACTATATCAAGAATACCTCTCTTTCCTGTTTTGTTCAAGATGTCTTTTCCCATTTTACCTGGCCCTATTTTTATACTAGCACCACTTTTATATGCACAAGAAGATGAGAGAGATAGCAGAATTAAAAGCAAAGGGGGTGAGCAATAGAGGTGTTGCAGAGAAAACCGGATATGCACGAAACACGGTCAATAAGATCGTCAAGCAGATTAATGAAGCAGGATTGACTTATGACGAAGTCAGAAATTTGAGTGACCAAATATTAAGCAAACACTTTAATGACCCTGTTTCCAGTAGACGTAATCAAGATTTCTTCCTGCCCAATTTTGAGCTGCTGACAAAGGAATTAGCTAAACCAGGTGTCACTAGGCAATTGCTATGGGAGGAATATATGACTGAATGTCGTATGCAAAAGAAAAAAGGTTACCAGTTGACGCAATTTAAAAAACACTTCAATGACCATCTTAATGTTCATCAATTCAAGGATATCCTGAAACGAAAAGCCGGCGAATCCATAGAAGTGGATTGGGCTGGTCAGCGCCTACATTGGAACGATCCAGATACGGGAGCGACTGTTTACGGTTATCTATTTGTAGCTTCCTTGAGCTTTAGTGGCTATAGTTTTGCTTATGTCACTAAAGATATGAAAACTGTGCTAGAACAGATCAGTGATGATCAATATATTCTCAATCATCGAAATATCGTTCTGATGGGCGCTTGTGGAGTCGGTAAATCCTTTGTAGCTAATGCCTTAGCTGCTAAGGCATGTGAGCATTTACATAAAACGCTTTATGTTCGTATGTTTGAATTACTTGAAGAATGCAACTTGGAACGTTTAGAACTTAATGATTCAAATCAGGCAATTAGAAATATGCAAAGCCTGAAGTGTTAGTAATTGATGACTTTTTAAACCGGAAACTAAGTACGAATGAGGCTAATGATATCTTTAAGATCATGGAATTAAGAAATGGAATCAAGACGACTATCATTTCCACTCAACTAGAGCCAAAAGAGTGGCACGTACAATTAGGAGGTAATATTCTGGCAGATTCCATACTGGATCGAATCCTACCCTCAGCTTATAAACTAAAAATATCCGGACCATCTAGAAGAGGACTCTAATAAACATAGGTGTTATCTTTAAACAGGATTTTTTAAAGGTAACACCTTCAAAATTAAATAAACATAGTGGCGCAATTTTGAGCGACTTGACCAGTTGATTTTGACGTAAATTACTGGCGCAAAAAAGTCCGACGAAAGTGGCTCAAAAACTCCGCCGTATTCAGTAGCCTCTGATTTAAAACAATCTAGTGCATCTCAATTGATTTCAAAATTCATGCAAGCGGATAAGATTGAGCCTGTATCTGGTTATGGAAAGGGAAAATACAGATTCAAAAATAGAGAAACTATAAATAGTGTCAACGTAAACGAATCAGATAATACTTCGCAATGAATACATGAAATCCCTGGCGCTAACTGATAGGAATCGGTTCCTGTTCTATACGCATTGATTGAATGCAAAGATGAATTAAAGTATAATTGTGCTAAAGGAGATGATTTTCATGACATGTATTCTCATTCACGGTTTAGGCCAGGATGCTTCATCTTGGGACAATGTTAAAACATTGCTTGGCAGAGATGTTGAAACACCGGACCTTTTTCAGTTACTAAAAGACAAGACTTGTGATTATACGAACCTGTTAGAGGCATTTAGTACGTATCTCGATCAATTTGAAGATCCACTGGAACTATGCGGTCTATCCCTGGGTGGTTTGCTTGCCCTAGATTATGCGAAAAGTCACCCTGACAAAGTCCAATCATTGATCTTGATTGGAATCCCCCACCGTGTTCCTCAGTTCTTATTCCGGCTACAGGGTATTCTTTTCCTTTTGATGCCTGAAAAGTCCTTCACTGAGATTGGGACAGACAAAAACAGCTTCATTACCCTAATGAAATCAATGCAAAATCTCGATATATTAGCCCATACACAAGCTATTCAATGTGAAACCCTACTCCTATGCGGTGAAAAGGATAAATCGAATCGCAAATCACTAATTCCTTTAAGCAACGCAATCTCTAACAGCAAAACAATTCTTGTTCCTGATGCTGGCCATACCGTTAATACTGACAATCCACCAAAACTCGCTGATATCATTCAAAATCACTTCCACGCATATCAAAAAGTTTAAATGATTCCTGCTTAGCTTTTCTATTTCAGTACAGTATCAGATAGCATTAAAAATACAATTTTCATTTTAAGTTATCATTCTATAATGAATCCGCAGCTCTAAATAAAAAAATAGAAAATAAAAGGTAAACAATGATCAAAGACCCTCTTCTAAATTAACTAAAGGGGGTTTTCATCTATTACGCTTCTCGGATTTTGTTCGATAATACGCTATATACAAAAATCAACAAGTTAAAGCGATGATTAAATTGAAATTTATCAAAATAAATGTTACATTTTTATTTAGAGAATACCATTATTCACTATTTGAAAAATGATTTCAACCAGACAGGATCAGCTATTTAATGAATCAAAATAATTATCCAAATTGAATGAACGATAGGAGCATGACACAATGGGAACATACACAGAACAATTAGATCACATCATCGAGACAATATCACCGGAAGATGACAACTATACTGAAGAGTTAATGGCAGTAATGGCCTCTTTTCGTGAATTTGGTGAAGCATTGGATGCTTTTATCGTTGACAAAGGCTACAAAGGCGATATTACGGACGTTAAAGCCAAAGTAGCCTTCATCAAATCCAAATTTGATCAGGCAGGCATCCAGGAGTATCCGCGGAATATGAAAAAGTGGTTTACAGACCAGGTTCGGATCAAGGATCGTCAAAAGGATCGCAGAACCATTTTTCAGCTCTGTTTTGCTTTTGAACTAGATGTACAGGAAAGTGAAGCATTCTGCCAGAAAGTCTGCCTGCAAAGAGGCTTTGATTGCCACATGATCGAAGAAGCCGTCTTCTACTATGCTATCAAGCATCATCTAAGTTATAACGAGGCGATGGATATCATCCACCAAGTGCCTAAGCCTGATCAACAGCCCCTGAATCTCAAGGGGGATGTCTTGTTTACCCAAACGATCACAAAGGAAATTGATCGTTTTCAGTCCAGTGAAGAGCTGATTGCTTTCTTTATCGATAACCTGGATCAGTTTGGCTATAATAACGCAACGGCTTACCGTACCATCCACCATCTTTGGGATACGATCCAAGGTCCACAGGGCTTAGCCAACAAAGAAAGAGAAATTCTGTTTGCACAGGATAAACCCAAAGAGGCAAAGAAGCTTTCCACCTGGGACATTTACATGCAGATATTGGGATTCTATGAATTTGATGATGATCATTCCCCTTTATTTGCTTTTCAGGATCGTTCACTCAAACCAATTTTGAAAAACAATGCCCTGCTTCATCCACTGGCGGAAGACTGCTTTCCGGACCGCCAGGGTCTGGAACATATCTTACGAGGAGCGCATAAATCCAATGAACTTGTCCGCAAAACAATGATCCTGCTTGCTTTTTATGTTTACTGGACAAAATGGTGTTTAAAGAATCGAGATGCGACGATCATCACCAACGCTGAAGATTGTCAAAGATGTTATTATGAAATGAATCATTATCTTGTTGAGGCCGGCTACCCTGCCCTCTATGCAGGAAATCCCTATGATTGGATCTTCCTTTATGCCATGCAGGATGATTATCCTTTAGATACATTCCGCTATTTTATGAAGGAACTTTATGTACACAACCAAAACTTGCTTTATCCTTTGGCTGATGCATCTGAAAAACCAGAAGCGTAAACAAGTCGTGTACAATGGTCTCAAAAGATAAGGAAGTGATGCAATGGATACAAGGAAAGCTTTAAAAAATAAGACAATACTCCCTTTTTACAATGCCTCCCAGGGAATCTGTGAATACACGATCCAGAAGGAATTATCCCGTGGGGCGACCTGTATTGTCTATGACGCTTCCTACCAAAATAATTCGGGCAATCAAAAGCTGGTGCGCATCAAGGAATGTTATCCTTTTGCCTTGACCATTCTACGTAGAAGTGATAACACCTTGGTTCCCAGCACATCCGATCGTGCCCAATTTGAAGCATATAAACAACAAATGGCGCAGGCTTTTGATTTAGGAAATCATCTATTCAGTGTCAGCGGTCTGACCAATTATACCTCGAATACGGTCGATATCCATGAATTAAACAATACGCTCTATGTAGTGACCACCTATCAGGAAGGAGAGACCCTCTCCTACCAGCAATTTGCCTCTTTAAAGGACTGTGTCAGCATTGTCAAAAGCACTGCCAAAGTCATCGCCAGGATCCATGAGGAAGGCTATTTATACTTGGATTTAAAACCCGAAAATATCTTTACCTTAACAGGCACCACTGAAATCGTGCAGCTTTTCGATTTTGACTCCCTGATTCCCCTGTCGGCTTTTCAGAACGATACGATCAATCAGTATAAAATAGCCTATACGCGTGGATTTTCTGCATTAGAACTGCAGATGGGGAATCTGAAAAGGATCAGTAAGAAGACCGATGTCTATTCGATCGGAGCAATTCTATTCTATCTTCTTTTTGGTAGAGCCCCTACGGCAATGGATGCCGCGATGGATGCGCAATACGCCTACCAGAACACCAAGTATGCCTCCAAAACATTTCAGGATAAGATGTATGATGAACTGACAGATTTCTTTCATCATACCCTTGCCAGCTATCATTTGGATCGTTATCAGGATATGACCCAAGTCATCCTGAAACTGGAAACAATTGAAAAACTGGCAGATACAACCATTCCCTATATCCACACAACGCACTCTTTTTACTACCCTTATATGGTGGGCAGAGAACAGGAACTCGCCGCTTTGGATCATTGGATGCAAAAGCCTGCAGATCCTCTGCTGGTCGTGACAGGCATGGGTGGCATAGGCAAAACAGCACTCGTGCAGAGTTATCTGGCTGAACATGCCAGCCAGTTCGATACGATCCTATGCCTTCAGTTTCATCATTCGCTTAAGGTCACCTTAACAGATGACCAGCAATTTCATATCAATGCCATCAGTCAAAACCGGAATGAAGATCCAGATGATTATTTTTTGCGTAAATTAGCGATTGCACGTGAATTGACCCACAATCAGCGTGTGGTCCTTGTGATTGATAACTATGAAGCAATCAAAGGACAAACCGGCCTGAAAGAGCTGCTTGCTTTAAACTGGAAGATCCTGCTTATTACTCGTAACGCTTTTGAGAAAGATCATTTTCCTGTGTTACATATTGAGGCCATCGCCAGTCAAGAGGCGCTGTATGCCTTATTTGAAAACAATCTGAGAAGAACCATTGACATTAATGAATACACTTATGTAGACAACATGATCGATCATGTCCAGGGGCATACTCTCGTTTTAGAATTAATTGCCAAACAAATCGCACATAGTTATCTCACGATTGAAGAAGCTTCCAAACTGCTCAAAGAAAACGGCCTAATGCAGATGGCGCCTGAAAAAATCACTTATACAAAGGATTGGATTGCCCATAATGATTCAATTCAAAATATCATCAATCGACTCTTTTTTCTCTCCAAAGAACATTTCAATCAACAGGACCTCCTCAAAAGCATTGCCTATTTTGGGACATTGGGAATCGATGTCCACCTTTTTAGTGACCTTTACGGCTTAAGAACAAAAGATTGCTTCAATGACTTAGTCATGGAAGGTTGGATCACTATTCATAACTACCACATCCGGATGCATCCCGTCATCATTGCAGCCATTTGCAGTTGGCCACTGACTGATTCTTTTGAGAAAAAAACGATGAATATCCTGCTTGCATTAAAAGAACATTTAAGACAGGACCCACAATCTCTATTCAACTTGTGCGAAGCCTTTCTGCAGAGTGCCCGCCAGGAACCATCTCTCACCGACAAAGAACCATTTCATGCATTGCTTTATGAAGTCACGCTTGCTTTGCCGCGCCATCGGGAAGACGATCTATTAACGAATGCCATCTGGCTGGTCAATCAGCCAGGTCATTTAAGTGCTCAAGCAATGGTTAAGCTCTACGACATGATTTCAGAAACCTATGAAGAAAAGCAACAACTAGATCTGGCCTATACATGGATCAAAAAGGCCGAACCAATGATCCAGAAAACAAACGACGAACATATCAAGGGACTTTATGAATACCTTTGGGTCAGCTATTATGATAACCTATTAGATGGCGCCTATGATGCTTACACAGCCGAAGAGAAAAAACGGCGTGCACTTATGGACAAACATTTAGATAGAGCCATCAGACACATGAAAAAATCAACGCATTCCGATGGAAAGCTTGTCCTGGCAGAATACCTGCGTTGCAAAGCCAACATATTCATTCGTTCCCGACCTAAACATAAGCGCTACATCCGCTATTTACTGGATAAAGTCAAAAAGATCATTGCACAGTCTCATCAGCAGCACACCATCTTAGGCTATTCCTATGCGCTAACTGAAGCCTGGTATTATACTTATGTCGAAGCAGATATTGACAAAGTTGACCATTATATTCATTCGGCCTTTGATACCGGCTTTTCAATCTGTGAAAATGATCTTGATCTCATCGATGACATCTACCGGCCCAGCGCCAATATTCTTTTGGAATGTCATCAGGATGATCTAGCTGAAAAGCTACTCCTGGACGCTATTCAGCTTTGCGCCAATAACGAAGAGATCCTCCCCTATGTCCGTAAAGAAATAGAGCTTTATACTTATCTGCTGGATGTTTATGACATCATGCAGAACGATGAATTGTTCAGTAGAACGCTGCAAACTATCCTAACCATCTATGAAAAATATAAGGATCTTGGTCTTAAAGAACCATTCCAGTCTATTTAATTGACAGCTTATCACACGATAGGCTGTTTTTTTACACCTGCAAAACCAGAACTGAAAAACGCCATGCTACACTATAGACAGTCAATCAAAGGCTATTTGAACAGCGAAAGGAGGATCGGTTCATATTCAAATCGTCTAACTGAAAGGAGACAAAACAAATGTTGACAACCTTAAAAAACAAGGTCCATCTATCTAAAGCCTTGGCTTTGCTTGGATCCATTTTACTGATCATCAGCCTATTTCTCCCTTTTGCTTCAGCGACTGATGATTACAAAGACTACCTGGAAGCTCACCCTGACCGCATGGCGGATGCGGAGATCAATATGACCAACCAAGATGCCATCGATCTTTCACTCGTTGATTTTGGTCGTATCTACGCATATGGTACCAGCCTTGAGGGTTATGAGACACTAAGCATGATCTGCCTGGTGATCATCCTTGTCTATGCCTCATGTGCCCTGTTAAGCGTCTTATGGGGATTATTGAATAAGCCTATTCTGCTCTTGCTTACCAACCTCCTTGCCATGGGTGCCTTCAGCCTGCTGAAATGGGATTTCAGTGATCGTGGCGTCATTCCTTCTAGTCAATATCACTGGGGATTTGCGCAACATGCATGTTATTTAGGCATCTTATTGCTTTTTATTGGCGCAGTGATGATCTTTTTAGAGAAAAGAAAACAAAAAAGAAAAACAAAACAAGGAGAATCATTATGAGAAAAATTTTACTATCAATAATCAGTGCAGCATTGGTGTTATCCCTAACTGCCTGCAGTCACACCAATTCAGGTGATGGAACGAGTCCAACTAATCAAACCAATCAAGCATCGATCCAGATAGATGACATTGCCTGGACTGTTGACGAAGGAATTATCGATGGAGATCGCTATATTTTGATGGATTACACCAACAACACACCTTATACCATCGCCAGTCTTGAAATTACCTTCACTGAAAAAGAGAGCATCACAGAAGATGATAAAACAAAGTTCTATGATGATCTCAAAACAACTTATGATATGAGTGATGATGATATCGAAAGACTCAAAGAAGAAAAAATTGGCATGCATGCCGAAAGCGAAATCGTGACCGAACCAGGTGAATCCGTCACTAATGCTTATTGCTATTACTATCAGGGATCCTATTATTTGAAAAACAGCGACCATTTCAATCTGGTTGAACCAGATATCGCAACCATTCGCTATTTAAATAATGGTGAGATTCTCACCGCCTATTATGATTTTCATTCTCAAAAATATTCTAACGAGCCTGAAACGGAAGTGGCTGATCAATGGCCAACATCTGATTTAGCTACCCATTTTCCTAAACCAGAGACGAAAATCATTTCATTGAGCATCGAAAATGACAATAGTTTTTCAGTATACGTTTACAGCATCAGTTTAGAACAATTTAATACTTATGTAGAAACTTGCAAAACGCAGGGATTCACAAGTGATCCCGGTGAATTTGAAGGATTCTATTCTGCTGAAAACGCGGAAGGCTACAGTGTCTATCTTTCCTATCGTGAAAACAGTCACTCCATCTATGCTTCCTTTGATGCACCTGATGGCACCAGTGACGCTTCTTAATCATACCTTTCATCTAAAAGCGATCTATATATTGAGATCGCTTTTTAGCACCTGGAAAACCAGTCTTCTGACAGAGCATGTTAAACTAAAGTCAGAATAAGAAAGAGAGGAAAGAAAAATGTTAAAAAGAAACAAGACCAGGATCTGTCCTAAATGCCACACGCCTGTATACAGTCATGTCAAATCATGTCCTGAATGTGGCACCAAACTCAAAAAGCCATTTTATCTAAGATGGTGGTTCATCGCCATTGTGGTTGTCTTTGTTATCGGTGTCATTTCCACCATTAGCCAAAACCAGGCTCAAAAATATGATTGGGATGAAATTGTACTGAAAGACAGACTGCCTAAACCTCAATCTAATACCGGTCATATCTATACAAATGATAAAGAAGCTTTAAGCTTATGGGTAGAAAAAACATCCACTCAACAGTATAACGATTATGTGGAAGCCTGTCAGGAGATGGGATACACTATCGATAGCCAAGAAGATGGTAGCAGTTATGTCGCATTTGATGATGAGGGCTATCAATTACAAATCGATTATTACAGTGATTCCATGCACATTGACTTAGAGACACCTATGGAAATGGGAACATTGAACTGGCCACAAAGTGACCTGGCTAGTCTACTCCCATTGCCTGCATCAACTATTGGAAAAGTGACATCTGACAGTTCGTCTGGCTGCTATGTCTATGTTGGGGATACTTCACGTGATGATTTCAATGCTTATGTTGAAGCTTGCCAGACAAAGGGCTTTACAGTTGACTATAACAAAGGAGATGATTACTATTATGCAGATGATATCAATGGCAACCATCTCTCCTTGTCATACGAAGGAAACAACGTCATGTCCATTCAACTCAGACAACCTACTGAAACGACTTCGTCTGAGGACAACGAATCCACCAGCAACAATCAATCGACAACCGTCCCTTCTAACCCAGAAACATCTGAAAGTCAAACCTTAGTAGATGGAATGCGTCCAGAATTTAAAACCGCCATGGACAACTATGAGAGCTTTATGAACGAGTACTGTGAATTTATGGAAAAATATGCTCATTCTGATGGAACTGATGCTAGTCTCTTAAGTGATTACGCCGATTATTTGCAAAAATACGCAGATGCGATGGAAGCTTTTGAAGCCTGGGATAATGGTGAAATGAATGACAAAGAATTAACTTATTATCTGGAAGTTCAAAACCGTGTGACTCAGAAATTACTCGAAACATCCAGCTCCATGTCCCCATCTTGAAACAGAAACTAAAAGGCCCGCACATCGGGCCTTGTTTCATATTCAATGCATGAATAAACTTTTATATAAAAACGAACAGCCTACTCTTTCTTCAATGACCGAACGGATTGAAGATAACCAATCACAAAGCCGATCAAAGCAAAAATGATCCAGGCAAATCCACTATGCCAAGTTAATAAATCTGAAAACTGAAAAGATCCGATGGCAGGCATGGCCACTAAGAAATCCAGCGCGGCAGATACCCCAGCGAAACCTAAGGTCCAGCGTGAAACGATACGAAATGAAGGTAACCAGCGCTCTACTAATGTCAGGACAATCAGTACAATAGCCAGCGGATACAAAAACATCAGTACCGGTGTTGTCCAGGATAAGATGACGTCCAAACCTAAATTCGCAATCAAAAGCGAGATGAGACAAAATCCAATCGCATACTGTTTATAGGAAGGCCCATGACTAAACATTCCCCTAAACGTTTCAGAACAGCTGGTAATCAAGCCCACTGCTGTCTTTAAACAGGCCAAGGTGACCATCAATGCCAGCAAGATAGCACCAAGCGGTCCAAAATAATATGCTGCTAACCAGGATAATGTTTCGCCACCATTATTGGCAATCGGAAAAGCACCCCGGCTCAGCGTACCAATCAAAGCTAATAAGGTATAAATAAGACCCATCGATAATGCACTCAAGCTCCCCGATAAGATCGTGTTTTGCGCAATTTTAACGGGTTCAGTGATACCTAAAGAACGAATCGCTTGGACCACAATGATTCCAAAAGCCAGACCCGCTAAAGCATCCATGGTGTTATATCCTTCTAATAACCCTGTTGTAACAGCAGCATTAACATAGCTGCCTTCAGGCTGAACGCTTTGAATATCCCCCAGTGGAAATAAAAGAGCACTGACAATAAAGATAAACAGCACCATTAAAAAGAGCGGATTCAACAGCTTTCCGACCCATACCAATATCTTTCCAGGACGCAATGAAAAAAAAAGAACGATTGCAAAAAATAAGATTGAAAAAATGGCTAAAGACAACCGTGGATCCCATTGTGGAACGAGCGCTTCAATCCCTACTGTAAATGAGACACTGGCACAACGCGGAATAGCAAAAAAAGGACCGATGGTCAAATACAGCAGGCAAGTAAAAAACAAGCCAAACCGTTGAGATACCCGGCTGCTTAGATCCTGCAATCCTTCGGCTTTTCCGATTCCCAACGCCGCAACCCCTAACAGAGGCAATCCCACGCCAGTAACCAAAAAACCGGCTGTTGCCGCTATGACCTGATGTCCCGCCATTTGTCCCATTAAAACTGGAAATATCAGATTTCCAGCTCCAAAAAACAAACCAAAGAGCATACTTGCTACGCTCAAGATTTCAAAAAAAGTTAATTTTGTTTTCATACCCGTTTTTTCACTACCTTTTCTTTATCCTCATTATATCATTAGCCTATCGCAGGTTCAATCATCACCTCAAAAATCGAATAGAGGCAGATCTTGCATCATCGACTAGATAAGATAGTGAAAAGAAGGCATGTGATGCGTTTGACAAATGACAGAGACATGTCACTCACTGACTTGTTTTTATTCCATTTCAGTAGTCTGATAAGGTCCGGTGATTTCCAAGGGATTGCCATCAGGATCAAAGAGATTAAAATAATAGTAAGGATGATGGACATTCACCATATAAACTTCAGATAATTGACCTATGTTTAGCCGCTGCAGTCGTTCATATTCTTCTTGAAGATCGTCGACTTCAAAATTGAAGATAACAGAATGGTTATTAGTCAATGAAACCGGCTCATTGCGCAATTCATCCAGATAGGCTTGATTGAAACAATCTGTTCTTCCCTGCAAGACAAGGCGCAGGTCATAGTCTCTGGCATACAGCGAAAGACCCTGTTCAAAACTCACCCAACGATCGTCATTTTGAATAACTGGTTCAGCCTGTAATAAAGCCCGGTAAAAAGCAAGCGAGGCGCCCATATCTTGTACACAAATGTAAACCGTTCCTAATCTCATAAATACTTGCTCCCTTCTCTGATACTGAGTGGGTGCATCTTCGTTTCATGACGCGAGATAAAAGCGCGCACCCAGTCTGGATCAGTTTTCGAATAGTCTCTTAAGATCCAGCCTACTGCTTTATTGATGAAAAATTCCTGACTGCCCCATTGATTGACCAGGATCTTTTCTAATAATTCCGTATCCGTCTTCTCTTTTCTTAACAGCTGATGATCGATGGCCACCCGTCTTAACCAAATATTCTCATCGGTCGACCATGCCAGCATCAAATCATTGACACGTTTGTCTCGTAAGCCCAGACTGCCTACGACCAGGTCAAGGGCATCGGTAGTATCCCACCAGGAACGGGTGACCAGATAGGTGCGGATATGCGAAAGATCTTCATAACATAAAGATTTTTTCAATGCCTCTAAATAGTCACACACCAAATATTGAAATTCACGATGCTCATCCTGATAGCATTGATCTAAAAAGGCCCAATCGATCATTCCCTGTTGCTTCTCTTCTTTAATAAGCGGACGTGTCAGGACTTTTCGTGACTGGGACGGAATCCCATAGAAGATAAACTGATCACGCATATAGTGCGCCATCCTGACTGCCTGACAAGGATCCTGATGTGCTTCAAAAATCCTCTTGATCTGCTGATATTTATCCATTCTTACCCCTTCTTTTTGATCGGATGACGAATGACTGTTCGCCATTTCTCCGGTTGTGAACGACGCGGATCGCTAAGATAGATCTCATGATGATAACGCGTTTCACTAAAATCTGATACATACCCCTGTTCGGCCATCCATTGATCCATCTTTTCAACCGTTCGGTCTTCATCATCATAAGGCCCAATATGCATACACTGCACACACAAGCCTTCTTCAAATTGCCAGAAATGCACTTTACTGTAATCTTGCTGCTTTTTTTGCGTCGCTTCCTGTTTAGCCCAGAGGAAATCCTGTTCAGTCACAAAATCAGGCACACGAATAACTGAAATAAAAGACAATTCATCTTTGCGTGTACGGTCAATTCCTTTGATGCCTTCCTGCCACCAAAAGCCTTCTAATGGCGGCACTACATAATCGAAGAACCCGTCAATGACATGTTTGTTTCTAGCGCTCATCTTCAATGTATAAGCGAGCCCATAAAGCAAGCCGATGCCTTGCTGATAGGCACCACCGACTTCATTTGGATCACCTTTTCCCTCGATGGCCAAAAAGGACATTGCCGGCACCTCAATGATGGTCGGTTTTTTGGATGGCAAATAAATTTCCTTATATGCTTTTTTAAAATCAAAAGCCATGTTATCCCTCCTGTCTTTACATTCAGTATACCATGGCGCATATGACAGCGTCGTGTCATATTAAAGATATTTTTTTAAACTTTTTTCAAGGCGATGCCCTATTTCCTGCCGTACCGCAACAGGTTCGAGCACCTCGAGATGCTCCCCATATGACAGGATATTGCCGTAAACCCATTCCCCTTCAGGATAAGTGGCATGGACCAGGAAAGTCCCATCTTCCAAAATCGTAATCTGTGATGGATCAAACTCATCATAGACCCGGTAAGCCATAATAGGATCGATTTTAAAAACGAGTGAAATGGAGTTGATGGTTTTCTGATCGAACTGCCAGTTTGAAGGCATCTGACGAATAAAAGACTGCGCGGTAATTTCCATTTGCTGCATGCGCATAATCTTGAACAAGCGATAATCTGCTTTATCCTGATCATAGGCAAACAAATACCAGGCATTATGCCGGAAATAGAGTTTCAAAGGTTCTACCTGACGCCATGTCTGCTCTCCTTTGGCATTCACATATAAGAAACGCAGGATCCGATGAGAGAGGATGGCCTCTTTGATCATTGTAAAATATGCCTGATGGCTGGAGGAATGTCCCCAAATAGAAAAATCAGCTTCGAACCAGCTAGGCTCATAGCGAGCAAAGAAATGCTGCAATTTCTCATGCAGTTCACTTTTTTCCGATGTCAATCCGCTGGTCTGCTGTAAAGAAAATAAGATCAGGTCCTGTTCCTGCTCATTTAACAGTGTCTTATCCAAACGGTAATGCGCAAGCAGACCAATCCCGCCATTTTTCCCTTTGGACATATAAACAGGAATATTTAATTCACTCAAGGCATCGATATCACGATAGATCGTCCGCACCGAAACTTCAAAATAATCAGCCAGTTCGCCTGCCGTCATCATCCCCTGGGAAAGTAACAAATAAAGAATTCCAAATAAACGATTTGTTTTCATATCATGCCTCACTACCTTTGCTTGCTCTCATTATAGCATCTGCTTGATTCACCTTCAATCTTTGTCTGAAAACGTCAGCTAAAGCAAAGCATTCAACAAGAATACTTTGCATATACTTTTACAAATTTAACTTTTTATGTTATAATTACTAACGATGTTAGTGAAGGTGATTTTTATGAATTATGATTTATTAGCTGAACGTTTGATCGATCTGCAGCTGAGCCTGCATGCTTCTACCATAAACCAGGCGATGTCCGAATTAGACAAAGGGACTTTTTTTGCGCTCCATTACCTATTGGTCCATCAGCGCAGAGCTTATTCAAAAGAGATAAGCCACCAGATGGCCGTCAGTACAGCGCGCGTTGCAACCTTGCTCAATCATCTTGAAAAACAGGGTTGGATCCAGCGACATCATGATCCGCATGACAACCGGCAGGTCATTGTAGAGATGACAGACGAAGGATACGCTTTTATTTCCAAAAAGCGCGCCCAGGCTGCTCGTTTATTGGCACAACTCTTTAGTCAGCTAGGCGAAGAGGATACTCGCGAGTATTTGCGTATCTCTCGAAAAATGATTCAAATCATTCTTACAAACGACCAAAAAGAAAAGGAGGAATTGAATGAATGAAAAGTTAAAAGAAAAAATCATGGAATCTCTGGCCAGCGTTTTACCGATAACTGTCATCGTTCTACTGATCAGTATGACCATCGTCCCTCTGGAAGTCGGAACATTGACGTTATTTCTGACCGGAGCTTTTTTATTAATTGTAGGAATGGGCTTTTTCCAACTCGGCGCCGAAATGTCGATGACTCCTATCGGGCAGGGAATCGGTGGTTATTTAGTGAAGAAAAGTCGATTGCCCGTCATTATCATCGTTTGTTTAGTGATGGGGATCCTCATTACTATCGCAGAACCTGACTTACAGGTTTTGGCTAACCAGGTCGCTTCGATTCCTAATCAGGTATTGATCTGGACGGTTGCCATCGGTGTCGGCATCTTCCTGGTCATTGCTTTTTTAAGGATACTATTTCATGTCCACTTAGCGAAGCTTCTCATTTTCTTCTATATCTGCTTATTTGTTTTAGCTTTCATTGCCCCTTCCGAGTTCACTGCCGTAGCCTTTGATTCCGGCGGGGTCACCACTGGACCGATGACTGTCCCATTCATCATGGCACTCGGTGTTGGTCTATCCTCTGCCCGCAGCGATAAAGAGAGTGCTAATGACAGTTTCGGCCTGGTTGCACTGTGCAGTATCGGTCCTATTTTGATGGTATTGCTGCTTAGCATCTTCTATCATCCAACCGATGCCAGCTACGCGGCTGTGGAAGTACCAACCATCGTCACCACCCATGATGTGGCAAGAGAATTTACACATGCGCTCCCCGAATATACCCAGGAAGTACTCACCTGTATGCTTCCTATCGTCGCTGTACTCATTGTTTTCCAGCTGGCCACTCGAACCTACCGCAGTCGTCAGCTGATTCGTATGGGCATCGGTCTTATCTATACCATCGTTGGACTGATCCTCTTTTTGACCGGTGTCAATGTCGGCTTTGCCCCTGTCGGCAATCTGATTGGAAATGGTCTAGGCAGCGGAAATACAATGAAGTGGATCCTGATTCCTATCGGCATCATCATCGGTTATTATACTGTCAAAGCCGAACCTGCCGTTCAAGTCCTGAATGTTCAGGTTGAAGAATTGACAGGTGGGATGGTTTCCCGTAAAATGATGAATACAGCTTTATCCATCGGTGTCGCCTGTGCT
The DNA here is from genome assembly GCA_900018345.1 of Clostridiales bacterium CHKCI006. GTDB lineage: Bacteria > Bacillota_I > Bacilli_A > Erysipelotrichales > Coprobacillaceae > Fimiplasma > Fimiplasma intestinipullorum. The sequence continues at coordinate 22,256 of FCNA01000058.1, read as the reverse complement.
GTGGCTTTAGCCATGCTGCGTGTTCTCACCGGAATCAATATTTTTTGGATCATTATCCCTGGCTATGCGGCAGCCTTACTGCTGACACATCTCGTTCCTTCTGTTTTTGTCGGGATTGCCTTTGACTCCGGTGGGGTTGCCAGCGGTCCGATGACTTCAACCTTCCTATTGCCATTGGCGATGGGTGCCTGCAGTGCCGTAGGCGGAAATGTGGTGACAGATGCCTTTGGAATCGTTGCCTTAGTTGCCCTGGCCCCTTTGTTGACCATTCAAATCATGGGAATGATCTATAATCATAAATCAAAGAATATTCAGGAAACCGATGTTCTTGTTGCGGATGATACAGTCATTGATATTGAGGAGGATTAATATGACGACTTTACAAGATCAGAATGCCAATCCACGGATGCTTGTGATCATCACCCAAACCAAAGATCAGAAGCGCATCGAGGATCTCTTTCAATCATTACATGTCCATCTGTGGTATCAATGCCGCGGAAAAGGAACTGCCACTTCAGAAATGTTAGATTATTTTGGTTTAAGTGGCACGACCCGTCTGATTACAGTGGGCTTCTTCCCTAAATTTATCGTTCAGGATATTTTTGCGATGATGCAGGACTCCTTGCGTAAAAAAGGGCATGGCATCGCATTTACCATTCCATTAACAGGGATTCAGGGCGGTCTATTGCAGATGTTGAATGAGGATGCCAAAGAAATAGCCGAAAAGAAGATCAAAGAAAGGATACAAAAGGATATGACCGAAACAAAAGAAAGATCACAATATACTGTCATTTGGGTTGCCGTCAACAATGGTTATAGCGATGAAGTTGTCGAAGTCGCCCATGCGGCCGGCACAAAGGGCGGAACTGTCATCAAAAGCCTGCGTCATCATTCGAAACAGGTCAATCAGCATTTTGGGATCCCGCTTCAGGACGAACAGGAGATCGTCATGATCGTGACTCCGCGCGAAAAGAAAAAAGAAGTCATGACGCGTCTTTGCAAAGCCTGTGGACTGGGGACACCCGCACATGGTATCATTATTTCCATGCCTGTTGATGAAGTCATGGGGATTGAAGGATAAGGAAGTTTGACTTCCTTTTTTAGTTGCGAAAAAAGACACAACCGCTGTTGTGCCTATTTCTCAAAATAAGTTTGATCCGCTATTTCTTTCCATTTGGCAATCTCCGTTATCTGATCCTGTAAAATCTGAATGCCAGTGTCGCTCGATCCCTTGCCAAGTAAGATCAAGTGAGGATAATCCTTCGCTGCAATCGTCCTGACAATGACTTCAGCCGCCTTATCCGGATCTCCATTTTGTCCAAAGGGATCATTAGCTCATGCAGCGCGTGCCTCTGCCACCGCTGCATAATCATCGATCAATGTCTCCTTGCCTTTGACATGGGCAACTCGAAAACGGGTCCGAAAAGCGCCCGGTTCAACAACCATGACCTTGATGCCGAGCGGTTCGACTTCTTTACGCAGTGACTCGCTCAGTTTTTCCAAAGCGCCTTTACTGGCGGAATAATAACCGGCTCCCATCCCGCAAGTTAAGGCACCTAATGAAGAAATATTGATGATAGCGCCGGCATGCTGTTGACGCATGTCCGGCAGGACCTTTTTGATCAGGCAGACCGGACCAAAGAAATTGGTCTGAAATCATTCTTCGACAGCTGCCTCGTCCCCTTCTTCCACTGCTCCGCTGTAACCTCGTCCTGCATTATTGACTAAAACATCGATCGTTCCAAATCGTTTTTTCACCTCTTGCAACGCTTGATCGATACGCATCGGATCGGTCACTTCCAAACTGAGGGGCAGACAAGTTTGCGGATACTACTTGGCAAGATCTGCGAGTTTTTCTTTCTGGCGAGCAGTGATGACTGCCTGATTCCCTTGGGCCAACACCTTTCTTGCAATTGCGTGACCAATACCACTTGAACACCCTGTAATCAATCAGGTCTTCATGCTAATCATCTTTTAGATCTTTTTATAAAGAACAAGCGTAATGACCTCTAAAGGTTCCGGACCTAAAGCTAAGATACCATGGCTTTGTCCATCATCAGTAAAAGTCACATCTCCCGGCCCAATCAACGTGTGTTCCCCGTTTTCATCTGTATAATCTCCTTGCCCGCTCAAGACATAGACGGTTTCGGTCGTTCCTACATGTCGATGATAACCAAGCGAACTTCCCGGTGCCAAAAAACAATGGTTGAAGGCATTGCCCTTGCCATCCAGTTCAGCTTCTGAATTCAATATGCGATGAATCTCCAGCTGTCCCTGCCCATTTTGCGGATTTTCAACTTGAACAATCGTCTGCTCACTATGTTTTCGAATCATTCGTCCCACCTCCTGCTTCTATTGTACACCGATTGTTACAAAACGTCTTTAGAAAACAAGGCTTTATCTAAAAAATGAACCGTATGCCTCAATCAAAATAATGGTATAAAAACTTGAACTACCCTCAAGCGGTTTAGTACAATAGAAATAGAGAATGGTTCAGATACAATTCTACTTTATATCTTTTTAAAAAGAGGAGGCAGTCAGATGCGTAATGATGTCTGGAAAAATTTATATCTTTATGTTTCGAAATGGCTCGAACTTCAGCCCTGGAATGATTTTTGGAGTGGTGATCAGATCTGTGTCCACCTCAAGAAAAAAGATTACTATTGTATGATCTTAGGACGTGGCGGCGACTGTATCGGTGTCTCCATCTATGAAGGAGACAATGGTTATGCCGATCTTTGCAGCATCGGGATAGACTATGCGGATGAAACTGTCATGAATTACATTTTTTTAGAACAGCGCTGTCTGACCTTTTATGTTGGAAAACGTGAGGACGTACCTCAAAGCCAACTGGAGATCATGCAGGAGCTGGGACTTTCCTTTTCTACGTATTGGCCTTATTTTATTTCTTTACAACCTCATTTTTATCCCTATGAGATCAATGACACCCAGGCTGGCATCATGGCTTCTGTATTCAGGCAGCTGCTCATCATCGTGGAACAGTATCGTCAAAACAAGATTCAGGTTGACTTCGCCAAAGAAGAAATGATCTATGCTTATTATGACCACCATTGGATCTACGAAGCCCGGCCACGACCAGCCTTTATTGAAAAGTTTTTTGCCATCGAATTTACCGATTCGAACCTGGTCCATACACTGGCCAATCTGCCCGCCAGTTCAGAGACGCTGGCTGTTGATCTATGCTATCTCTACGGCGGCTTTTATAAAGAAGAGTATGACCGACCCATTACCGGGTTAGTCCTCATTATCATGGACATCAGTCAGGATCAGATCCTATATATGAATTTATTAGAACCTGAGTGCAATGAACGCCAGATATGTCTAGAGACGTTCAGTCTCATCATGAAAGATTACGGTAAACCTGCACGCGTTCTGCTGCGCAACCCCATGGTCTATGGTGCGCTGGCCTCTCTTTGTGAAGACTGTGATATTCTGATTGAAGCCTCTGCTTTACCGATGATTGACGATGCTGTGGATAAGTTAAATCAGCTTGACAGTAAGAACTAGTCCATGCGGCTTGTCTGCCAAAGTCACCCGCTTGCCAGATCAGTGATTCTGTTTTCCTTCATCTTACAATACCATCATCAAACAAAACACCAGGCAGCCAATGACTGCCTGTTTGTTTTTATACTTCATATTGTTCGGATATGAGAGCGCCAAATGTGTCAATCACCTATGCCATCATCAGGATATGGCCGGCTGTCACATCAGTCAAAAGAAGACCTATTCTGATTGATCATCGATTTACTATAAAGCACCTTACCTAAAATGCGTACCGGCAGCTGTTCGACCTCTTCAGCCGTATAGTAGCGTGAAGGGACCGCAGGGTTAGCTGCTTCCAAAATCAACAAATCTTCTTTTTTGATGATCCGTTTCACCGTCACCTCGTTATTTTCAATCAACACCACCGCAATCGTCCCGGAAGCCACATCCTGACACTGTTTGACATAGATCAGATCCTGATCATGAATATGCGCCCCATCCATCGAATCACCGGTGACGCGCAAAAAGAAATCTCCCAGATAATAGTCGCTGGCCGTGACTTCTTCATAGCCCTCCCAGTTCTCATCTGCCCATAGATCATAACCCGCTTTAACCAGACCCAGGATGGGCTTACGGTAGGTTTCTTTTTCTTTGAGCAGCTGTTCAACATCTGTTTGCAGCATGTAGGAGAGCTTATCGATCAGATTGGCATTGACCGCCTTACTTTCCCCCTTTAACCAACGGGAAACAGTTGATTTATTGACTCCTAGCTGCAGCGCAATCTGGTCGTTGGTCAGACCGTTGCGCTGCTTATATTCACGTAAATAATCTTTGAATTGCATCTGCTCATCCCCTTTTGATTATTATACGAAAAAATGGTAAAAGTTGCAAGTATAAGGTAATTTTACGGAGTACAAACGTTTTTTTGATTCTTTTGTTGCATTCTGTATTGAAAAATGCAACTTTCGGTGCTATCCTTGAGACAAGGAGGAGAGCTTTATGAATCAATTCTATTTCTGCATTGACTTAAAAACATTTTTTGCTTCCGTAGAGTGTGCGATGCGCGGTCTAGACCCTTTTAAGACCAACTTAGTGGTTGCCGATCCCAGTCGTGGACAGGGAGCACTTTGCCTGGCCATCACCCCCCAAATGAAGGCCATGGGGATCCGCAATCGCTGCCGTCTCTTTGAAATTCCAAAATCGGTCCAGTATATCATTGCTGTGCCCCGAATGAAACTATACATGACCTATTCTGCTTATATCTACCAGATCTATCTCCAATACGTTGCGCCCAAAGATATTCATGTCTACTCGATCGATGAATGTTTTATCGATGCCACGACTTATCTGAACTATTACCATCTGCGACCTAAACAATTCGCTAAAATGCTGATGGATGCCGTTTTCCAAAAGACCGGCATTACTGCCACGGCCGGAATTGGCACCAACCTCTATCTTGCCAAAGTGGCCTTGGATATTTTAGCGAAACATGCTCCGGATAATATCGGTACATTATCTGAAAAACGTTATCAAAAACAGCTTTGGCATCATCAGCCGCTCACAGATTTCTGGCATATTGGTAAAGGTATTGAAAGAAGGCTGCAGCGCTTAGGCATTCGTGATATGCAAGACCTTGCCTTTTATCGTCAGGATGTGCTTTATCAGGAATTTGGTATCAACGCTCAATATCTCATCGATCATGCCTGGGGCAGAGAAGAAACCACCCTGGCCGAGATTAAAAATTATCGTCCTAAAAGTCATTCTATCTCAAATTCACAAGTCTTATTTGAGGATTATACCTATGATCAGGCATTGCTTGTCCTCAAAGAGATGGTGGATCTCAATGTGCTCAAATTAGTGGAAAAGCAGGTTGTCACCGATGAGATCTCTCTTTACATCGGTTATTCGAAAAATGTGATTCGCGGAACCGGCGGCCAGCGTAAGCTCACTGTGCGCACCAATTCCGCTAAAATCCTGATGGCTGAATTCATCGACCTTTACCGCCAGCATACCCGCCCCGATCATTCTATTCGTCAGATTGGGATTTCTTTCAATCATATCATGGATGAATATTATGAAAGCTATGATCTTTTCTCTGATCTACAAGCGCTTGATGAAGAAAAGCGCCTGCAGTGCGCACTCATCGATATCAAGCACAAGTTTGGCAAAAATGCTGTACTCAAAGGCATGAATAAACTGGATAAAGCAACGACCGAAAAACGAAATACCCTGATAGGAGGACACAATGCACAGTAGTAAATTAGAACGCGCTAAACTTTTTTTATCCTATGATGCCCTCAAAGGCTTCAGCGAAATGATTGAAGAAACCCAGCGAACAAAGGTCCCGCGCAAGCTCCTTTCCGAGGATGATTATGCCCATTTGAATCACATCTGGCAAAACCTGTCCACTGGAATGTTTCTCAAAGTGACTTATTATCACATCGACCATTATACGATGGTCACCGGACCTCTTACCCGGATGGAGACAGAGATCCGGCCGCGCCTGAAGATCGGCGAGCAATGGATCAAGCTAGCGGATATCAGTCATATTGAAATTCTTTAGCAACGCTGTTATACTTATTTTGAAAAACAAATACAACATGCTATGATGATAAAAAGGGGGATCATGAACATGGAACTAAGAACCTTATATTATTTTCTAACGGTTGCCAGGGAGGAAAATATTACGCGCGCAGCAAAGACCATTCACATCGGGCAACCTGCTTTGAGCCGTCAGCTCATGCAGCTCGAAGATGAAATTGGTGTACCCCTGTTTACTCGCGGCAAACGTAAGATCCAGCTTACCAAAGCGGGCATGCTGCTCAGAAGACGTGCTGAAGAAATCTTAAATCTGGTCGCTAAAACAGAAGAAGAGTTACAGCTTGAAACCACTTTGAGCGGCGAATTGATGCTGGGACTGGCCGAATGTCTTGCCTCACACCAGATGCTGCCTAAAGTCATTGAATCCTTTTCCCAGCAACATCCCGAAGTGACCTATAACTTCTACAGCGGCAACGCTGATCTGATCAAAGAACGGCTCGATCAAGGATTGATTGATGTGGGGATCGTGCTTGAACCGGTCGATATTCAAAAATACCAGTACCTCAGACTTCCGCAAAAAGAAAGATGGGGCATCATTACCTCGATACATCATCCCCTGGCTGATCACGAAACCGTCAGTCCGCAGGATCTTATCTCCATGCCGTTGCTGCATCCCCATCGTTCGCTTGTTCAGCATGAAATTGCGAACTGGTTTGGCAAATTGCAGGGTGCCCCTACCTATCTAGGTCAATATACATTTCTCTCCAATGCGCTCTCTTTAGCCAAGCAGCAGATTGCCAGCATCATTTCCATTGAAGGCGCCTTTTATACCCATGATAAACAGGAACTGCGCTTCATTCCTTTGGCGCCTGAGCTGATGACCGGAACGGTCATGATCTGGAAGAAAAACAGTATCCAGTCTCAGCTCGTGGATACTTTTATCGAAGCAGTCAAGCAAACTATTTGATTTAGGCATTAATAAACATGAAAAAGAGGCATTAGACAAGAAAAGGATCCAGTGTTACAATCATATTGTCAAAGGAATCGCAGCAGGAGGAACAGTATGAAGGACAGTCTGGAAAAAAGCATTATGCTTGATCCCCAAAAAAGAAAATGCTATCAACAAGCCGGTTGGATATCTGAAGGTGAACTGACTGAGCAGGATATTCAAATGATCAGCCGGATCCTGACCTTGGAGAGCCTAGGCTTCAGTGACACTGAGATCAAGGATCTCTTACCATTGATTGCTCAACACCCGGCCTATTTCAAGCAAAAATTGAAAGAGAAACGCGTGCTTATTTTGGAGGATATTCATCAAAACCAGACCAAGCTCGATACAATCGACTATCTGCTCCATTTGCCGAGATCCTGAATAACAAAAGGAGGATCATTATGAAATACATGAATCGTCAAGAATTTGAAAAAATTGATGCTTTTGGCATCGGTGCACCTAATGATGCTTATGCGCAATACTTCATCAACCAGTCATTTCTCAAACCACTGACAGGCGGTAAAACTTCCGTTGGTGTTGCGAATGTGACTTTTGAACCTGGCTGCCGCAATAACTGGCATATTCATCACGCAAAACAAGGTGGTGGACAGATCTTGATCTGTACGGCTGGTGAAGGCTGGTATCAGGAGGAAGGAAAACCTGCCCAAAGTTTACAACCAGGAGATGTCGTTGAAATTCCTGCTGAAGTCAAACACTGGCATGGCGCAAAGAAAGATTCCTGGTTCTCTCATTTAGCCATCGAATGTCCTGGTGAAGAGACATCCAATGAATGGTGCGAGCCAGTCACTGATGAACAGTACGATCAATTATAATGATATCAAGGCTACCGCTGAGGCAGCCTTTTTTACTTGCACATCCATCTGCTTTCGCTTAAAATGAAGACAACGGAGGTGAAGTACGATGTTTAGATCTATGCGAAGATCCCGTCAGGCATTGAGCCAAAAGGAATGTGAGCCCCTTTTAAACAAAGCCACATCCGGAGTGCTCGCGCTGTCAGGGGATGAGGGTTATCCCTATGCCTTGCCTATCAGTTTCGTCTATGATGAAGGCAAACTGTATTTTCATTCAGCCAAAAGCGGGCACAAGATCGATGCCATCAAAAAAGAACCAAAAGCGTCCTTCTGTATCATCGATCAGGATACGATCGTCCCTGAAAAATACACGACCTATTTTCGTAGTGTCATTGCCTTTGGCAAGCTCTCGATCATCGAGGACGAACTAGAAAAATATGCTGCTATTGACAAATTAGCGCGTAAATATGCCCCAAATGATACGATTGAAAATCGCTGCAACGAAATCCAAAGAGAATGGCAGCCGCTCTGCATGCTCGTCATGGATATCGAACATTTAAGCGGAAAAGAAGCCATTGAGCTCGTACGCCAAAAAAGCAAGGAAAACATGTGATCATGCTTCCTTGCTTTTTTGGTATCCATTGTCTCTAGAAGAGAGGCCTTTCTGAATGACGTTAATCCAGAATCATGATTCATCTATGATCATACAGCTCTTTGTCATGATGCTTTCTTCCATTTCGTTTGCTTTTATAGGTTACAAATGACGCGATCTACTGATCGGGTTGCTGCCCATCATGCGCCTGCCATTGACATGCCATTAACTGCAAATTCGAAAAACAAGCCCAAAAGGATGAGTCCTCAGGTGAACAGGCATACACCCCAAAGCGAACACTGTCAACTGCTTTGGCTAGATGACAAATCCGCATCTGATGATAGTGGATCCCATCCATGGCATAGTCAATACGAAAATCATCCTCCCGACGGCTCAGTCGATACCACATCGTCTTGATGGATGCGTCAATCTCTACCGTTGCCCAATCCGAATACCCTTGATTCGTCACCACACTGCCTAAATGACCAAAGCAATCATTTTCGTATTCGACAGAAGCCTTCAACCAGTTCTCACTATCGAGATAGAGAATGATGCCGCACTGATCAAAACGATGATGACTATCGGTAAAATCAGTTTTTACGACAAAACTAAAAAATAAGTCCTGCGTTTCCATCTGCAATAATGGTGCATTATCGTTACGAAAATGATAATAAGTTCGTTGCCAGAGATCTGTATGAGGTTCTGTCTGGATCCAAATGTGATCTTCTGTCATCTTATAATCTTTAGGTTCTCTGATCCATCGCATTTCTTTCAAGTTCATCTTTATATTCTCCTTGTCTCTTACTTTTGTAGAACAGGCTAGTCTTCTTCACATTTTTTCTGTATGGGATCTTCATAAGTAGGTGTAGAATGACTAGTGGTTCTATGTAAACATCTTTCATAACCAATTTCAATCGGCCTGATGCCGGGCTTTGTCCTGCCATCAGTCACGAATCCCCATTTCTCATAAAATGCTCTGGCACGTTGATTTTTTTCAAACACCCATAGTCTGACCTGACGATAACCTGCAGCTTGCATATCAGCTAGCACACGTTCCATCAAGACACTGCCATATCCCTGGTGCCAACGATCCGGCAAAGAATGGATGCACAACAGCTCAGCACATGCAAACTGGTTGGGGCTAGATCCCCTGTCCCACCAAGCGATCGCATGAGGCTTCTGATCGATGCGTAATAGATAACCATAACCGATGGAGCGTTCAAGCAGCTTTTCATACATTTGCGTTACGCTTAGACGATCAGTACACTTTTTTAGATCATCCTGATCTAAGATATCCGCAAAAGCCGCTAACCAGCTACTGATCTGTATCGAAGCGAGAACCTCTGCATCGCCAGGTCGTGCACGTTCAATCGTTATCTCCATTTGTCTTTTCTCCTCTCAGGCTGCATATCCTCAATGCCATTAATCATATTTTTCAATGTGAACCGTAGCAATCGCCGACTGCTGCGGCTTTCCGGTCACAAGATCCTGTGGGGCCGGTACTAAAAGCATGAACCCATCTTTACCGTAGCGTGGCGCATAGCCTGTAGCATATTCATCACTAACAGCAAGATGAACGACCTCTCCAATTACCATGGCAGCCTGTCCAGCCCCGCTAAGGTCCTGAATATCTTTTAATGTACATTCCATCTGTAAGAAGGCTTCTTCGATCATAGGCGCATGGACCGTGCGCGCCTTCTCAAAATGCAGACCGGCGACCATCAATTCATCCGTTTCCATCTCGTTATGATGAATGGTCTTCACGAGTGCATCATAGTAACAAAGGGGCAGAAAATTCATTCCGAAGACCTGAGCACGCTTGATATTCGCAAACGTATGCGTATGCATATACAAATTGCCCATCACCGCAAAAAAACCTTGGGGATCGCCATGAAAACTGCTCCAGGCATGCAGACAGACATTCGGTTGACCATTTTCTTTCCAGGTCGTGATGGCAAATAACACACTCGGAATGCCAGCCCCCACTTCAAAATGAGAAAACAGATCAAATTCCTCTGGATAAGCTGCCTCAAAATACGCTGGAAAATCGGTTCCCATTTCTATTTTCATCACTATGCCTCCTCATCTTCTTCACTTTGATACCGGTACACGCGTGAAAGTCTCTTCTCACCAGCTTGTTGTATCAAACCCACAAAAGTCCAACCATAACGTTCATAAAAGGACGTATGATCAGTCAGTAAATATAAAGTATGGATGCCTTTTGCACACATATCCTGACAGGCCATCTTCAATAAGGCCCCGGCGATACCCTGTCCCCGTTCCTCAGGTTCGGTATAAACAGCACAAACATTCGGTGTCAAGTCTTTGCGCTCATGGAAATCATTTTCAATGACCCCCAGTCCACCAACGATATGTCCATTTTTAAGAGCCAGATACCACTGTGGGATCGGTGTCTGTCCAATCAGACAATCCTCCATGCTCTGCCTATAAGCCGCTAATGGCACCTGCCATTTCGCATGAAACCAGCGGGCAGCCGTCTCCTTCATTTCAGGATGATCCCTTAAGTAAATCAGCTTCACATTCATGATCTTGCATCCAATCATTTTTTTGCATCGAATAAAGTGCGCAAACAACCACATCATCTTCGGGCGAATCGATCTTGCGTCTATCTAAAATATTTTTCTGATAAGTCAATCCACATTTTCGCATCACAGCCCCACTGGCAGCATTGTCTAATTCATCATAAGCGATGACCTCCTGAAAAGAGGGGTGCGTGAAAAGATAGGTAAGCACTGCTTGAACTGCCTCACGCATATAGCCCTGCCCCTGATGTTTACGACCCATGACATAGGCAAGCTCCAGGGTGTCAGATGCGACTTTCCAGGCCACTACGTTATCAATTACATGCTGGCAGGCTCCCTTAAGCGTCATCGCCAGTTCCAGACGATCAGGACACTCATTTTTCGGTAAGATTCCTTCCTCTAAAAAGCGCTGCGTATAATGAACATCAGGATGTGGATACCAGGACATATAGCGCGTCACTTCCGCATCCCCACAGTAATGCATATACATGCTTTGTGCATCTTCTCTCTTATAATTTCGCAGAACCAACCGCTCTGTTTCTATGGTCGCAAGCATTTTTCATCTCCTCCTTTTTTAAAGTAAGCGATTATTTGTCACTCATGATGGTATAGCCCGCTTCCGCTAATGTTTGCAGGGCTTGTGCCATCTTTTCTTTTTTGACCAGGATATAATCCGTATCATAAGTAGAGAGGGCCAAAAGGCTGATTCCTTTTTTAGTCAATACGTCGGCAATCCCGGCCAGAATTCCCGTCAAAGCAAAATCCAGGCTCCCCTCAATATAGAACGCCTGCCAGTCATCCTCACGCCTCAGGACCTTCTCAGGCACATCTTCGCTGCGACAGACTAAAGAGAGCTCATGGGCTGTCTTAGCCAAAAAACAATACGGCATATCTAGATCCACTTGCTGAAGATCACCGATTTGACAGACGGTAAAGTCTTCTTTCATGAAGCGAATGAGCATATTTATTTCCCTTCTTTCATTGATTTGGTACGAATGCGATGTGCCGTAATAATGGTGTAACCATGTGCATTGATGGTAATCTCTACCTCTTTGACCCGACAGTACACATTTTTGCCTTTGCGCCAAACCTGGCAGGTAGGATCTTGAATCAGTTTTTGACAATAGGCAGTGACTTCCTGTATTTGACACCCCAAATTGCGTGACACCCGTTCCAGTCCCATTGGCGTACTATGCAGCTTGTCTATATGGTCAAGCAGCACCTCTCTTTCATCCACAAAAGACAACGGCGCATCGTCCTCTTTTTCATAAATGAGTTCGAACAACTGACCATGCTGTATAAGACCGACCGACTTTAAATGAATCCTGTCAGCTGACTGAAACAATCTCGTCCCAGCACCTAAAAGCACCGGTACGATCGTCAGGCGATACTGATCGATCAAATTGGCCTGAATGAGAGGCTGGATGATCGTCGGTCCACCATTGATCCAGATATCTTTTCCTTCTTGTTTTTTTAATGTATCCACCAAAGTGACCGGATCCTGATCCACAAAACGAACCGCCTCTGTGCCAGGGCACACTTCATGCGTAATGACATAAGAGGTCTGATTAGGATAAACCCATTGATTGGGTGAAAGTTCTGTCACAATCTGCGCATAGGTTCGGCGTCCCATCACGATCGTGTCAACGGTTCGTTCAAAGTCTGTATAAGTATCCTCACCTTCGAAAGGCGTTAACCAATCCACTTTCCCATTCTGATCGGCTACAAATCCGTCCAAACTCATTGCCAGATATAAAACCACGCGTCTCATTGAACAACTCCCTTTTTAGACACTGATGTGCCTGCGTAGCACGATCATATCGACCAACTGTTTCCCCGCTTCAACTATAGGATGATCATAATGATCAATAAAGAAATGAGGAAGCGTTGTATAATAAGAAAAACCACATTTTTCATAGAAAGGAACAGTCAACGGACTATCTCCTGTTCCCACCTGAAGGATCGCATAAGAAGAAGCAAAATGCTTCGCTACCTTTTCAATCATCAGCCTGCCATAACCATGACCCTGATATTGAGGATCGATGGCCAGATTCTTGATTTCCAGCACGCCGCCCCCTTCATCGGTGACAACACAGACACCTATCACGCCTTCGGGTTCTTGAAGTACGAACAGGGTACCGCGTTCCAGATAAGACTCGATCATCGTTTCACTTTCATCTGCCAACAATAATAGATCCAGGTATTGCTTAGGATCTTCCTGTACGGGCATGAACTGCATTTTCTTCACCAGCTTTCTTATTTGATTCTATCAAATTATGTAACGGTTTTCCATATCTATTCTTTCTTGTTTGAATAAAAACGACCATCACCTGATTCCATAACAAAAAGGAGAAGCCTTACGCCTCTCCTCTGGGTCTAATCAAGATCGATCATACCGGTGTATAACTGATAATATTTACCTTTTTGTTTCATCAATGTCTCATGGTTACCACGCTCGATGATCACACCATGATCCAGAACCATGATGCAGTCACTGTTCTTGATCGTCGACAGACGGTGGGCGATAACTAAGGTCGTACGACCGCGCATGAGCCCATCCATGCCTTGCTGGACTAAAATTTCTGTACGCGTATCAATAGAAGAAGTAGCTTCATCCAAAATCAACGCTGGTGGATTCGCAACCGCAGCACGGGCAATTGCCAACAGCTGACGCTGCCCCTGAGACAAGTTGGCCCCATCACCTGTCAGCATGGTCTGATAGCCATCCGGCAAGTGACGAATAAACTGATCTGCACTCGTTAATTTTGCAGCCTCGATACATTCTTCATCAGTGGCATCCAGACGGCCGTAACGAATGTTATCCATCACTGTTCCGGTAAACAGGTGCGTATCCTGAAGAACGACACCTAAAGAACGGCGCAGATCATCCTTTTTGATCAACTTGATGTCAATACCATCATAGGTAATCGTTCCGCTTTGAATATCATAGAAACGATTGATCAGATTGGTAATCGTTGTCTTACCGGCACCGGTCGCTCCAACGAAGGCAATCTTTTCACCAGGGTTTGCATAGACGCTGACATCATGCAAGACCATATGATCATCATTATAACCGAAGTTGACGTTCTCTAAACGAATGTCCCCTTTCATCGGTACTAATTCAACGCTGCCATCAGGGCGAGGATGGCGCCAAGCCCAGCGACCAGTACGTTTTTCTGTTTCCTGCATATTGCCTGCATCGTCAACTTCTACGCGGCAAAGCGTCACGATTCCTTCGTCTGGTTCACTTTCCTGATCGAGCAGGTCGTAAATACGACTGGCACCAGCCTGTGCCATGGCAATGGAGTTGATCTGCATAGAGATCTGTCCGACTGGGTTATTGAAGTTACGGTTCAAGGTCATAAAGGCAACCAGCGTACCGACTGATAAGTCAAGACTGCCGTTGAGTGCCAGAATGGAACCAATGACCGCACAAAGAATGTATGACATATTTCCGGACTGGATCGTTACCGGCATCAGAACATTGGCAAACTTGTTGGCAAGATTGGCGCTCTGACGCAATTCTTCATTAACAGCACGGAAATCTTTGATGGCCTCTTCCTCATGGTTGAAGACCTTCACGACTTTCTGACCGGAGATCATCTCTTCAATAAAACCATTCATCTTACCTAAAGTAATCTGCTGCTTCACAAAGTAACGACCGGACTGACTGCCGACACTTCTTGAGATAAACATGATCACGCAAAGCATCGCCACACTGATTCCGGTAAGCGGAATGCTGAGTGTCAGCATGGAAATAAAGACTGTGACGATCGTGATAACACTATTCGTAAACTGTGGAATAGACTGACTGATCAGCTGACGTAAAGTATCAATATCGTTTGTATAAACAGACATGATGTCACCATGCGTCCGTGAATCAAAGTAACGGATAGGCAAAGACTCCATATGTTTAAACATTTGAGTTCGCATATCTCTTAAAAATCCTTGTGTAACCGACACCATGATACGCTGATAAGTATAGGAGAAAATGACACCGGCGGCAAAGAAACAAGCGACACGCATAAGGGCATGCAGTAAAGGCGTAAAATCAGGATTCGTTGTTCCCAGCAATGGGTTAATATAATCATCGATCAGGGTCTGTGTAAATAAAGTACCCTGAACGGTACAGATAGACTGACCCACAATACAGACAAGTACAATCAGAATATGCACCGGATAACGCTTAAACACTTCTTTCAATAAGCGTCCCAAAACACCCTTTTTCTTTGGCATTATGCTTCCTCCTTTCCTTTTGTCTGTGTTTCATAGATCGTACGATAGATCTCATTATTTTTAACCAGCTGATCGTGTGTATCAAATCCATCGACAACCCCATCATTGAGCACAATAATGCGGTCAGCATTCTGAACGCTGGAAACACGCTGTGAAATGATGATCTTTGTCGTATCGGGGATCCGTTCTTCAAAGGACTGCTGGATGCTGGCATCCGTCGCTGTATCGACAGCACTGGTGGAGTCATCCAGGATCAGGATCTTTGGTTTTTTCAGTAGGGCACGGGCAATACAGAGTCGCTGTTTCTGCCCACCGGAAACATTCGTTCCGCCCTGTTCAATATATGTGTCATATTTATCAGGGAAATTCTGAATAAATTCATCCGCACATGCCAGACGACACGCTTCCTGACACTCTTCAAGCGTGGCATTTTCATTTCCCCATCTTAAGTTCTGCAGGATCGTTCCGCTGAATAAGACATTATTTTGTAAAACAACGGCAACTTCATTACGCAGGACTTCCAGATCATACTCGCGTACATCATGACCGCCTACTTCAACACTACCACGATCGACATCATACAGACGGCTGATCAAATTGACCAAACTACTCTTGGCACTCCCCGTACCACCGATAATACCAATGGTCTCTCCGGAGTGAATGTGTAATTCAATATCCCGTAAAACCGGTTCACCGGTTCCGTGCTTGTATGAGAATGTCACATGATTAAAATCAACCGCACCGTTAGGAACCGTTGTTAAGGCATCTTCCGGGCTGACCAGATCAGATTTTTCATTGATGACTTCCGCAATACGTCGGGCAGAAGCAAGCGACATCGTAATCATGACAAAAGCCATCGAAAGCATCATCAAAGACATCAGGATATTCATGATATAGCTGAATAAAGTGGTCAGCTCACCGGTGGATAAGGTTCCCCCAACCACACTTTGCGCACCTAACCAGGACAGTAATAAAATACAACCATAGACAGCCACCATCATGGATGGGTTGTTGAAAGCCAGTACAGATTCTGCTTTAACGAAAAGCTTATAGATATTCTGGGCTGCTCTTTCAAATTTCTCGTTCTCGTATTTTTCACGTACGAAAGATTTAACAGTACGAATAGCCACAACATTTTCCTGAACACTTTCGTTTAACGCATCATATTTAGGGAAAACCTGATTAAAATAACGCGTAGCAAAGAACATGATCGTACCTAAGACGATGATCAGAAATCCCATAGCAATCACAAAGATCATGCTTAATTCAGCATGGATCATAAACGCCATGACCAATGCACACACCAGGTTCATCGGTGCACGGATACACATACGAATGATCATCTGAAAGGCCATCTGCACATTGGTCACATCGGTTGTTAGACGTGTGACAAGCCCGGCCGTACTGTATTTATCAATATTAGAAAAAGAGAAGGTCTGAATATTGGTGTACATCGCATCTCTTAAGTTCGCTGCAAACCCTGTCGAAGCGCTTGCCGCATATTTACCAGCCAGAAAGCCTGTTGATAAAGTACCAATGACAATCACAAACATGATGGCCCCGTATTTATAAACAGCATTCATATTCTGGGCTTCGATTCCTTCATCAATGATACCGGCCATCATCAATGGGATCAGAATTTCTAAAATAACTTCGACAATAACAAAGAACATTGTCAAGAATGCGTCTTTTTTATATTCTTTGACCTGACTTATCAAAGTTTTTAGCATTAAACCACCCTTCCATCTAAAAATTAATCGTAACCGAACGATTCGCTACCGAACAATACAGCCAAAAAATAAATCACTACTTTTCGGCATTGGCTATCAATTTATCCAAAACAACGATAAATGATTCAATCTCTGTTTCTGTCAAACCTTCGGTCAAACGAGCATGCATCTCGCGCAGTGTCCTATCAATGTGTTGATTGATGGCCCGGCTCTCATCGGTCAAGACGATCTTCTTGAGCCTGGCATCCTTTGCCACTGGCAGACGTTGGATCATACCACGTTTTGTCATCAATTTAAGCATTTCTGAAGTTGTCGAACGGTTGATGGAAAACTCCTCTTCAATGTCCTTCTGAAATGTCTCCAGCCCTTTCTCTTCACGATCGCTTAAGAAGCCGATGATCCACCCCTGCATCAGGGTTGTCCGATCGTTTCTGGGTCCAAACTGGCATTCCATGTTTCGCTTCATCATATTACTTAGCGTTTTGATTCGATATCCGATAGGATCACGAAACATTTGACCACCTCCATTGTTCGGCTACGAACCATATTATAAGGGATAGTCTGTCAATTGTAAAGAGCCTTTTCACAAAATGATATCATTTTGTCATCGACCGGAACAAAGCTATTTCTTTTCATTTAAGCCGCTTTTGTGTATAATGGTTACATATTATGTCTATTGAACGCATACACGGAGGTGCTTATATGAATAAAAAACAATCGCGAGTTCAAGATCTTGTCATCTGCGCTCTGTTTTCGGCGCTGATTGCTATCGGTGCATTTTTACAAATTACCATTCCTGTACAGCCAATGCCCATGCATTTTACCTTACAGTATTATTTTTCCATACTGGCAGGATTCCTATTAGGAGGAAAAAGAGGACTTTTGAGTGTCCTGATCTATCTTCTGATCGGCTTGGTCGGTATTCCTGTTTTTGCCTCAGGTGGTGGACCAGCCTACCTGATCCGTCCAACTTTTGGCTTTCTGTTAGGTTTTGCCTTTAACTCCGGCGCTATCGGCTATCTTTGCGAGCGCTGGCTTCCTAAAAAAGGCTGGCAATATCTCATTATCGCTACCGTTGGGTACGCCCTCTATTATCTTTGCGGAATGATCTATTTCTATGTCATCAGCAATTATGTGATCGATGTTCCTGTAGGTTGGGGACTGGTGTTTATCAACTGCTTTGTCATCACCGCCGTTCCGGATTACCTTCTTTGCATATTCGGGGCCTTGACGGCTTATAAGCTGGTACCCATTGTCAGGAAAAATATCTTAAAGTAAAAACAAACCTTGATTGGTTTGTTTTTTTCATTTAGATGGTCCTTCTAGTCCGTATATAATCGACGGCCTAGACGACTTAAAATCTCATTGGAGATCGTCTGACAGTTGGCTGCCATCTTTTCTACCGGTACGCCAGGCCCAATCAGTGTCACTTCATCCCCCAGACACGCTTCGGGTATCCCACTCAGATCGATCATCATCTGATCC
Organism: Clostridiales bacterium CHKCI006; assembly: GCA_900018345.1. GTDB lineage: Bacteria > Bacillota_I > Bacilli_A > Erysipelotrichales > Coprobacillaceae > Fimiplasma > Fimiplasma intestinipullorum. The sequence goes on along the minus strand of FCNA01000058.1, from coordinate 3,822 downwards.
ATACAGATCCGCCCGATAATTGGAGCATATTTACCGCGTATGAGGACCTCACCATTATTGGAAAGACGGCGATCGATCCCATCAGCGTAGCCAATGGGCAAAACCCCCATGCGCAAAGGATGACTGGTCATATAAGTGCAGCCATAACCAACGCTCTCACCAGCCTCAAGATCACGCATCAGTACCAGACGACTCTTTAAAGACAGCACTGGTAAAAGCCCGTAATCGCTGGCCTGATGAGAATGGGTATCACTGTCTATACCAAATAAACAGAGCCCCAAACGTACCCCGTCATACCAGGCCTGCGGATAATTCAGAAAACCATAACTGCTGGCTAAATGGCGCATCGAAGGATGGAAACCGGCTTTCGCAAGCTGCTGAAGCGTTCGTTCAAAGCAGGCAATCTGCTCTAACGTATAGGCTCTGGAGGTCCGATCCAGTTGATCGGGAACGGCCAGATGTGAAAAGATCCCGGTCATCTTTAGGTAAGGCAGCTGACATATGGCCTGCAGTTTCGAAACACTTTGTTCCCCTAAACGATGCATCCCTGTATCCATCGCGAGATGACATGACACAGGAAGTCGCGCAGCAGACAGGCTTTGGGCATAGCTTCGATCCAGCAAGGTCTGTGTCAGATCATAGCTTACCAGTTGTGCGGCCTGGCTGGGATCGGTATAACCTAAAATCAAGATCTCCCCCTGAATGCCGCCCTTTCTTAGGGCAATCGCTTCTGGCAGGGTGGCTACCGCAAAATGAGTGATCCCCCAGGTATTTAAAAGTCGGCTAACCGGCACTGCGCCATGTCCATAAGCATTGGCCTTGACCACCGCAATGATAGAAACTTCCTGAGGTAATTGGCGGGAGATCAGCTGCACATTATGATACAAAGCCATTTCATCAATTTCTATCCAGCTTCTGCTTTTGTCCATCGATTCTTCTCCCCCTTTCGATCAGCCAACCGGCTCCTAAGGAACCGACGACAGTCAGTAAATACAAGATCAGCGCATTTTCTTTAAGGATCAGTAATCCGCTCAAGCTGGCCATCCCTCGGACAATAACAATCAACCATGGATGAAGCAGATAGATCCACATCGACAGATTCGCCAGTAAAAGATGACGCTTGGATGATTGTTTTAATAGCCACTGAAATAAAGCCAATGACATCAGTGGTAAAAAGAGCGTCATGGCATCGTGAACAGCCCAGCCATTTTGATGAATCAGCGTCATTTCGCCGCTGTAAAGCCCAAACAAGAGCAGCATCCCCAGCGGTTTTAAGCAGCACTTGGAGGCATGGGCTCCTAACATGATCATCAGTGGTGCAAAGAAAAGACCGTTTCGTGTATAGGCCATCCAACTGCCTAGCCCTGCATAAAATGACGTTGAGATAAACCATTGCCCATAGCTATCCCCACCTAAGCCAATCAGATAGAGCAGGATGACAACAAACCAGGCGAGCTTTTCAGGAGCATAGCGACGCAATCCTTCAACAATGACTAAGCCGATGATCATGGCAGGAAAATACCAAAGATGATAGAAGGTGCCATTCCAAAACAGATCCTGTAGAAACATGCCCGGACTAGATAGCTGACCACTATAGATCATTAAAGGGAAATAGAGCAGGGTGGCAAAAGCGTAGAGCTTCAGCAAATGAAGGACGGTCTTCAGCCATCTGCCTTCTGGTTCACGACGATAAAGGAAATAACCGGTGGTCATCATAAAGAATGGGACGGCCAAACGGCCAAAGATACGGGTCATGACAAAATTCAAAGGTTCTATAAAAGGATCGATATGGATCATCACAACGAATAGACTGGCAATAAAGCGCGCCGTATCGATCCCAAAATAGTGCCAAATCATGCCCTTCTCCGGACAGTGATAACTACACCGTCTATATTATTGCCAGAAAGCATATAGGCTGCCGCGGCTCTCAAAGAGAGGCTAGTGGGTCGTGTCAACCTGACTAGAAAGATCTCATAGACCCAGCCCTCTTCCACATAGATCAATGGGTCATAAAGATCATGCTGCGCCAGGATACGATGATAATTCTCCAGACACCAGCCGTAGCGCTCCATCAGAGCCGCATGCGGATGACCAACGTAACGAAAATGCCATGGTTCTGCCGCAATCCCTGTCACTTCCTGATCCTTGGCTTGATAGCGGCGAATAAAGCCATGTCGTACCGCTTCGCGGCTAAACCAGTCACAAAGCGGATCATCCTGAAAATGCGGGCAGATCAGATCAATGTCGCTTCCTTTAAGCGCTAGATCCATGGCCAAGCCGGTCTCATGTTCGCTGCATCCGGGCAGTGCCACATAGTTCGCTGCCGTCTGGATGCCGCGCTCTTTGATACAGTCTTCATAGAGTGCCTGCTGGGTCGCATGACTGCGGTAACCGCTGACACAAAAGATGCGATCGGTTTGCTTCAGTATCTGCTGGAGGGCCATCGCCGCACGGGTCTGCATCTGTTCATTTTGGATCTTTTTTAGATCCGGGATTTGAGAAGCCTGGTAAGGATGTGCGGCATTGACCAGGACAAGAGGTCCCTGATTAATTTGGGACGGCTGTAAGTATACTGTTTGCATCTTTGATTCCCTCCTCTATCAAGATCGTCAATAATTCTGTCATATCATATCCGATTGCCTTCATCATGGACGGAAAGCGACTATGGCTCGTAAAGCCTGGGATCGTATTCACTTCATTAAAGACCAGCTCTCCATTTTCTAAAACAAAGAGATCGACCCTGGCAAAACCACGACATCCAAGCAAGCGATAGATGCGTTTGGCAAGCTGCTGGATCTTTTGGCGCTCATTTTGAGCCAGACGCGCCGGCACATGGATCGAAGCGGTCTTCAGCTGATATTTTTCGACATAATCAAAGAACCCGCTGCCCACTTCGATCTCATCCACCTCACCGGCCACAAGCTGTCGGCAGCCCATCACTGCACAGCCCACTTCAAAGCCCTTGACTTCCTCTTCTAAAAGGACCATCTCATCATATTGAAAAGCTTTGTCCACCGCCAGGGCTAGACCGGAGGCATCTAATAAATAGCTCATGCCCAGTGACGATCCCCCGCGATTGGGCTTAACAAAGAGTGGGTAGTTCAGGTTCTCGGGCAGCGGATCACCGGCAAATAAAGCAATGTGGTTAGGCACTCGGATGCCATCCGCTCTGACAATCTGATGGGCGCGATGTTTATCCATGCAGATGGCCGAACCGGTCACATCACAACCGATCAACGGCAGATGACTGAGCTGAATCAGTCCTTGAATACTGCCATCCTCGCCATTCTTGCCGTGCATGATCGGCAGGATCGCATCGACATGAACCTTCTTGCCATTCTCCCACAGACCTGCCGGACTCAATACGACGGGTGTCAGTTTTCCCTGCTGCCAGGCATCATCAGCAATCCGCTTGGTTGTTCCTTCATATTTGAACCATTCTCCTTTGGTCGTGATTCCGATCAAGTAAGGTTCATAACGCTGCTTATCTAAATGTTCGATCACCGAAGCGGCACTTTCTAAAGAGACCGCATATTCACTGGACTGTCCACCAAATAAGATCACAATTCTTTTTTTCATCTTTACTCCCTCCAAAATAAAACACACTTTTCTTTGACACCTCCATGGTATCAAAAAGAAAAGTGTGTATTTTAAAGGAATCATCCTCATTTTATGAAAGCTTTCTTGCCTAATTCTGACAAATTCATGACAATTGCGGCAGTGTAACCGTAAAAATGATCCGCTCATCATGGCTTTCGACTGTAATGGTCCCGTGATGCCACTCAACAATGGTTTTAGCAATCGCAAGACCCAACCCAGCCC
>FCNA01000016.1 GCA_900018345.1 Clostridiales bacterium CHKCI006 | reverse complement strand
GAACACATGCATGATGTTCAAGATATCTCGGAAGCCATCCTCCAATAACAACATAATGCAATTTTCTTCTAAAAATTTTATTGAATAATACAAGTAAAATAGAATATACTCTTAAGCCATTGTGTGCCGGTAGTATAATTACATTCTGACTGTTATGTAAAGCAAAAAAGCATTGAAACGGAGATTTAAAAAGAGTTTTTATGCCTCCATGTGTATCAATTTCTTCAACATGTTGGCTCCCTAATTTATGTTTGAGCTCCTGAGATACTAATTTTGTTTTTACAGTTTGTCCATCCAAATATTCCTGTCCCCTAGCAAAATGTCCAATAATCGCAACTCGTTTCATTACAATCTCCAGTAAGTCATTCCGCTTTTTTCTAAATCTTTGATAGAATATAGGCCTTTAACGTCTATTAATACTTTCTGATCCATTGGGACGTTTTTAAAAAGATTACTTATAGTTTTAAGACTAAGCACTCTAAATTCATCGTGCGCAACCGCTACTATGACACAATCCATATCCGCTATATCCTCAAGTTTGGTTAAAGTTACATCATATTCTTTTTTAGCATCTGCTTCGTTTGCCCATGGATCGACAACAACAGGATGAATGCCATATTCTTCGAATCTTTTTATAATATCATTTACTTTGCTATTACGAGTATCAGGACAGTTTTCTTTAAAAGTAAGTCCTAATATAACTACTTTAGCCTTTTTAGGAGCTAATCCAACTTCAATCATTTTTTTGATTGCCGCATCCGCCACATATGCCCCCATGCTGTCATTTACTTTTCTTCCAGCGAGAATGATTTGACTATGATATCCTAATTTCTCAGCCTGATATGTAAAATAATATGGATCAACACCAATGCAATGTCCTCCTACTAATCCAGGTCGGAATCCTAAAGCATTCCATTTTGTGTTCATACCATCAATAACTTCATTAGTATCGATATCCATTTTATCAAAGACCATCGCTAGTTCATTCATAAAAGCTATATTAATATCTCTCTGACTATTTTCTACTACTTTAACAGCTTCTGCTGTACGGAGGTTCGACACAGGGAAAGTACCTACTTCTACAACGATGTTATAAGTGTTCATGATTTCATCTAATGATTCTTCATCAATTCCTGATACAATTTTATGAATGTTTTCTAATCGATGCACCTTATCACCTGGATTGATTCTCTCAGGGCTATAACCTACTTTAAAATCTTTTCCACATTTTAGACCAGATTTCTCTTCTAAAATTGGAATACATACGTCTTCGGTACACCCAGGATATACTGTTGATTCATAAACAACAATACTACCTTTTGTTAGATTGCGTCCGACAATTTCAGATGCACCAATTACTGGAGTCAAATCAGGAGTATGATCCAGATTAACTGGTGTTGGAACAGCTACAATAATAAACTTTGCTTCGCTTATTCGTCGCTCATCTGAAGTAAAATCCACTGTAGTAGATCGAATAGCTTCATCTCCAACTTCATTAGTAGGATCAATGCCAGATTTGTATAATTCAATTTTTGCTTTATTTAAATCATAGCCTATGACCTCTACACCCTTTCTTGCAAACGCAACAGCTATAGGCATTCCAACATATCCGAGTCCTACCAAAGCTAGTTTTTCATCTCTATTTAATAATTTTTCATATAATTTCATGATTTAGTGACACCTCGCTTAAATGAATTTGTAAATAATAGCTTTGAAATTCCCATCAATGAGCCAAAGCCATAAGTAATATGAAATAATGGGTAAAGTATTAGTAAAATAAAAAAAGTTTTTAAATTATAGGAAAATTTAAATGAATAATATATATCTAGAATAAAATACAAGGCTAGTTCTATTCCTAACAAAAAAAAGAATGGTTGAAAAATTAAACTTAATATGGGGAGTAAAATAATGGATAATAAAAAAAACAACGGAATAAAGTGACGTATCCCCATAGTACCAGGGCATAGGTACATTGTAATAACATTCCACATTCCATTTTTTAAGGCCATATCGGCAAGCCCTTTTATTGTGTCTCGGCAATAATAAGAAAATTGAATATCATTAGCCAAGTAAATTAAGCCACCATTCTTACGTATTCTGTAATTCATTTCATTATCTTGGTTTCTTGTTAATCTCTCATCATATCCACCAAGTTTTTCAAATACACTTTTTCTAAACGCACCAAAAGGAACAGTATCAACAAATCCGCTTTTACCATTAGTTCTAAATTGAGAATTGCCCACACCAAACTTCGAAGACAACATTTTAGCAATACAGTTTCCTAAAACACCGTTGCTTTTTGTTTCTGCAATGCCACCAACATTATCAGCGTTTGTTGTGTTAAGGTAATGAACACACTTTGAAAGATAATCTTTACTGTAATCTGCATGTGCATCAAGGCGAATTATATACTCACCTTTTGCAACATGAATCCCTATGTTCATAGCATAAGGTACAGTTTTTTTAGGATTATCAAGTAACTTAATTAACTTAGGATATTTTTTTATATAGTTCTGTATGAGGGAACGTGTACGATCTGTAGAAGAACCATCTACAAAAATCCACTCCATGGCTTCTTGTGGATAATCTTGAAGCAACAATGAATCTATACAATTAACTATGAAATTTTCTTCGTTATAAATTGGCATAATGATAGAAATAAATTTTGCATCTGTCATCGTAGTCTCCTTATTTTCCTTTCTTAAATGTTGACTACTGAAGTAAAAGTTTTAAGCATTGATAAAAGATCATTAAAAAAATTAAAATGCTTGAGACTGTCTAAATTGTATTTCATTTTCTCAGGCAAGATTAATTCGGTGTAGACTGTATCAATGTCATCTGCTTTATCTAATATTTTTGCTTCATCTTTGTAGCGAATACTGGCTTCAGAAGTTATTCCTGCTGGAAGTAATAGAGTTGCCAACATTTCGGGTTTGTAGCTAATAACAAATTTACGTGCTTCAGGTCTGGTACCTACAAAAGTCATATCTCCTATTAAAACGTTTAACAATTGGGGAATTTCGTCTAAACGATAGTTTCTTATTTTTTCTCCTACTTTTGTAACGCGAACATCGTTTTGTGTTGTTACCAGAGAACCAATTCTGTCTGCGTTCACTACCATTGTACGGAATTTAAATATTTTAAATATTTTTCCGTATTGAGTAACACGTTCTTGTCTATAAAATACCGGACCATCTGAATCAACCTTAATCCATATTGCTAATATTAAGAAAACAGGTAATAAAATAATTAATAACACTAAAGATAACACAACATCAAATACTCTTTTGATGAAGAGTTGAAGTTTCTTTTGATTTAAAGATTCGTAATATGGTCTGACTTCTTCTATTCGCATAAATTCAGGTAAATCTTCCCACTTTCTTAATAACATGATAATGCATCCTTTAGTGAACTAATAATATATTGAATATCTTCATCACTAAGCTTCGTATGGAGTGGTAGCGTAATCTCATTGACAAACTGTCCATAAGCATTTGGATAATCTTTGATATCAAATCCAAGATTCTTGTATGCTGTCAACATTGGCAGTGGTTTATAATGCACATTACACGCAATTCCTCTTTCTGCCATTTTCTCTATGATCTCATTTCTTTGCTCCAAGGTGATACCATTTATTCTGACAAAGTATAAATGCCCACTGGATTGATGATCTTCACCGTAATGATCCAATAGTTTTACATTCAATCCGCTTAATCCTTTATCATACATCTGTATGATTTCTTTTCTTCTTGCTAATAGCTTTGGATATCTCCTTAGCTGGGCTAATCCAATACCACCCATGATATCTGTCATGTTGCACTTGTATGCCGGGCTGACGATGTCATACTCCCATGATCCCAACTTAGTTTTATTTAATGCGTCTTTCGTCTGACCATGTAATGAAAGTAATTGATATTGTTTATAGATCCACTCATTGTTGAACCCTGGAATATCTTTCCATACGACTGCTCCACCTTCTGCCGTTGTCAGATTTTTAACAGCATGAAAACTGAACGAAGTAAAATCAGCAACCTCACCGCATTTTTTTCCATGCCATGAGGCACCGAATGCATGCGCTGAATCAGCCATGACAATGATTCTGTTAAAAGCTTCCTGCATTTCGTTATTTGGTGTAAAGAGTGCTTTTTTATCTTCTACTATTTGGTAGATAGCATCGTAGTCACACATGATACCTGCAAGATCTACAGGGATAATGACTTTGGTTCGAGAGGTGATTTTCTTAGAAAGTTGTTCATAATCCATCTCATAAGTATCCTTTTTAACATCGACCAGAACTGGTGTGGCACCGACATGACAGATCACGCTACAAGAAGCAGTATAAGTATAAGCAGAAGTAATGACCTCATCACCAGGTCCAATGCCCAACAGCCTTAAAGTCATTTCCATGCAAGCAGTAGCGCTATTCAAACATACCGCTTTAGAAGTGTGACAATATTCAGCGATATTTCTTTCAAACTCTTTTACTTTTGGACCGGTAGTGATCCATCCAGATTTTAATGTATCAATGACTTCATTTATTTCTTCATCGCTCATATCTGGCGGTGAGAAAGGAATCAGTCTATTTTCCATATTTTTTCCTCCCCGAAGGATATATACAATAAAGGATAATAAATAATTATCTATATAACGCAATATATAAATGACAAAAAATCCATCTCGCTTAAAGAAAAGGCGGGCTTCCTTTAAGAGCGGATGGATCTTCATAGGAAAAAAGAATAAATAGAAAAGTACTTTAACTCTTTTAGAAGGATAATAATAGTGTAGGATACTTTAATACAATAGTAAAAAATAAGCAAAAATTAGTATTATAAGGTGAATCTGAGACTGTATATTGTGAATGCTTAGTAAAAACTAAGTAAAAGCTTTCGAAATGAATTGAAAATATTGTATACTAGTAATGTGGGGAGATAATGAAAACGACAGAGCTATTCGATTTAATGGCGCTGTATATTGAAGATATACAAAACGTTACTGATTATGAATAGTTCTATTACAAAAATGATCAATGGCATAGTGGAATAGAAAACATGATTGAAAAAGAGATTCCTATGTTAGCGGATCATCTGTACGGTGAAGAATTCCTGTTATGTGAATTAAAGGCCATATCTTTTGAATGGTTTCAAAGATGCGTATTCAATTATGTCAATTTATTAAATGTGGATAATCGTACATGTGGCATTATGAAGTTGCTCACAACACTCGATAATGCCATGCATGGGATTATCGAACGTATGATCATGAGCCAGCAATATGTCGTTAAAGAAGTGACTGCATTGAACAGTAATTACTCTGAAACAGGGATTGCATTGCTTCCGTATGTCAAATGTGCATGGCAAAGAGGAGCACGGTCCAGTCAACACGGATTCAGTATTAATCATTGCATGAATAATCTGTATTATGTACCGTTATCTTCTTTGAGGATAAGAGGCGGTTCCACTAAACTCGACGTTGTACATGTTTTCGCTTATCGGAATATGTTTTTTGAAGCGTATGAAAAGCGAAAATTAAAAATTTCCATATCACCCGTTACAAAACACGAGATTCTTAAAGATATCAACTATTCTTCTGACAAAAATGGAAATCACTTTTTTGAAATTAATGAGATCATGAATCAATCGGAAATAGGGAGATGTGTTTTAGCGGATACGTTAGTGGCTTGTCAAAGGGAATCAGATATATTAGTATTTCCAGAATTGTTGGGATTCGAGGAATTGAATAAAAAGATGCAGTATTTATTGGGCGTAACACTGATTGGCAATAATCTCCGTCTTTGACGGTACTTCCAAGTGTGTGGAAAGAAAATCGAAATACAGCAGATATTCTATTAGGTAATGGTATTGCCATTTATCACCAGGATAAACAAGTTCCAATGATTTTCAATGGCAGTTGTGAACACATTTTTCCTGATAATACCTTGTATGTTATCCATTCACCTGTAATAGGACGTATTTGTGTGATGATATGCAAGGATGCCCTGACGCATGATTACCTAAATGTTGTTTTAGATAAAATACGCGCATCTTTGATTCTTATTCCATCTTTTTCAACGGGAAGTTACGATTTTGAGAATGTGGTTGCGCATTGTCGAGCTTATGATTGTAACGTCGCCTGGATCAATGCCTGTGCTGCCAAACACCTTAAGCCAGATAAACCTGAGAATTTTCGGCTGACCGGACTTGTTTTGCATAGCGGGAAGGGGTCGGGCGCGCTGGATCGATTGATTAGACCGGTATATTGTCAGTATCGAAGAAAGGGTGTTTGTTTATTTGATTCCGAAATAGATTTGGATTGAAAGGAGAAATTTACATGACCTATGAATTAAGTCTTCTGATGGAGAAAGGGCAAAGGTTGTTAACGAAGGAGCACATATCTTCAGAAGAACTGGTAGATATGCGGGAAGATATGAGTGATTTAGTTCTGAAATTTATCAAAGAAGAACGGTATGATCATTTGAATACAGTTGTACAGAATGCAACCAGGATCTTGAATTATTTTTTACAAAATCAAATGCAACAGTTAGATAAGACGCTAGATACGTACAAAGCTTTTGGACAATTAGAAGGATTGATAGCTTGCTCACGCGGCATTGTCGACATGTACTTAGCGAAGAAGGATGAAGCGGATGAGGTGGATTGGTTATTGAAACAAGACAATGTACTAAAGATCATAGATATGCTGTTAAAAGAAGAATGGGTGCAAGCTAAAGAAATTGAAAAAACCTGCGGGAATTATGTATATCAGTTGTTAAGTAAACTTGTGCATCACCATATTATTCAAAGACGGAAGGAGAAAAAGTTTTCGTACTACGGCCTGACGAATTTAGGTAAAGCGAAAGTCAATGCATTGAATATTAGACAACCCATTTTGAGTGCTATAGAAGTTGATGATGTCAAATATCGTTTGAAGGATGAACAGGCAATGGTTGCCTGGGAAGAACAGTATCAACGCATGAGCAGGGAGGATGCGTATCGTAATGCTTGGTTGGAGGGTGAAATATATGCCAAAGATGCAGGGCGCTATTCATTATTGTCGGCAGAATAATATTTCGTTTGATCGTTTGATTGATGATTTTAAGAATGGCACTATTCCGGAAGAATACGATGATTTCTTTTATCGCACACTTGATGAAATCAAGGAATTATGTAAACAAGATAAAAATGTGAATATAAAGGCTATAGTTGAAGGTTTCATTCATGATGAACAGAACATAGGGTATCTCCAGGAAATCATCGACAATAGGCTGACGCGCTATAGAGAGACAAAAGTGCTAAGGGATTTGGAAAACAGAAATGCAGTTGACTTGATTCATTATATCGAGAGCCTATTTAGTGATTATATTGTTAGGTTCGATCCATTATGGTTCGATTCATATCTTCGATTTGGTTTTACCAGTAAGCAGGAGATGGAAAGAGTATCCAGTCATCTCAATTCATTAGTTCATTATTATGTTTATAGACGTTATACACAAAAATATATAGAAATGGACCTTGGTGATAAACTGGGGTTAGCACCATCAACATGTAGGATCATTGCGGATTTGATTGAAAAAAATTTTGAGACGATCTGTATGGGGGATATATTATTAGCGCTGAATCATTTATCGAAAGACTAGATTAATGAACTCAATCAATGTCCATTGATTCAAAACAATGACAGCCAACATGGATATCATTCTTAAGAATAATAAAATAAGCCAGTATTCTAATCATTAGAGTACTGGCTTTATTGACAGTTGTTCAATATAAACACTTACAAAATGCAAAAATACATTTCTTTTGCTTTGTTTGTATTACTTTATTTAATCAATCCATTTCTTATGAGACACCAAGAACTTGATAAAGGGCATATTTGTTTTTTGAAGCGTTTTGTATGGTTTGATCGATGGGCTATGGGTTTGCTCATATTTGTGTGTACCTTGAACTGGTCAGATATGCGAGGTTTAACATATAAGCTTATCCAAATTCACTTTTATATCGTATATCAGACATTTGTTATTCAAAAAGATGACATATATGAAAGTTTCATTGTTTCATGCAGCACACCGTTGTATTCAATAGTAAGTTCTATTTTTTAAAACTTGCATATGGCAGTGCAGTCTTTTTATCAACGTGGTGCTAGTATAAAAATAGGGCCAGGTAAAATGGGAAAAGACATCTTGAACAAAACAGGAAAGAGAGGTATTCTTGATATAGTAACAGGATGTCCGGGATAAGATTGAACAAGAGAAGAGGTTAT
>FCNA01000049.1 GCA_900018345.1 Clostridiales bacterium CHKCI006 | reverse complement strand
TTCTTCGCTTTTCCCTAAATATTGACTTTTTGCTTTTTTCGGTCCTCATTTTAAGATACGCTCTCCTTAAATCTTACGAAAGGAGAGCGACAGTTCATCATAATAAAAAGGGCAGATCACCTTTCCACAAGTCCTCTGCCCTCTGTCCAATTAAGAACATGAATATTATAATCCATCCTACCTTATCTTGCAATACACTTAATCAAATTTCTTATGACGAGGCTATCGCTGCACTCAAAAAAAATCGCTATATCCTTCAAAAGTGTTATCCCAGCAAGCGCGTCATCTTTTATGGCCATTACACACGCTCCATTATGACTGAAAATGGCCTTGTCCCGCTTCATATCCAGCGTATCGCGATCATTCATGATGATGGTTCTATGAACACGCATGCTCTGCTCCCCGAACAGATCATTCCTTATTCCAGATTCATCCTCCCTGTCATATTTCAATTGATCAAAGCTTTTCGCCTCTCTGAACTTCATCGTCCTTTGGCTGATCAGACGATCGACCAATTAGCTTCTCGATATTCTATGTTCCAGGAAACCATCTACCGCCTCAAGAGAAGGTACACAATAATATGGGAGCCTGTTTTGGATCAAATACATCATTGGCATGAAAATTCATGGCTTGATATATCAAAGAAAATCCTGAATAATTGTCATAAACAGCTTATGCAAGCTACCAAACGTTCAATATGTGCCTTTTTTTCTATTCCAACATAGCTTGTCTTCGTTTCCTGCTCTTTCTCACTTATAATGGGCTTGTCTTTTGAAAGGAGTAGTGATTTTTATGACAAACTGTTTTGAATTCATGGTTCAGGACAAGCTGAATCATTCTTCCTGGCCAGCTTCCATCTCTGATTTCCATGATTGCGGCCTTTTTTTCCAAATGACCGTTTCTGCCAGAGGAAGCTCACTTGTCATTCTCTTTGGATCCTCTGCTTTCTCCAGATGGCTCCTCCTCCCTCAGCTTGATATTGGATGTTCCATGGCCGATCCTGAGGATCTGTTCTGGAATACAGAAAAACTATCCGAACACCTGAATTATCCTGACACGCTGTCCACTGTACAAGCTATTGCTTTTCTTTACAGAAACGAGTTGATCCATCGATGAAAGATAATGCGCATCTGATGCAACAGGATTTTCTTCGTTTCTTCAATCTCGAGGATAAAGATATTCGATCCTTAGCTATTCATCATGAGAACGATGAAGTTCACCTCAGTGTTGAATTGAATCCTTCTACCCAACATTGTCCTTCCTGCATGACTCCTACTTCCCGTATTCACGGATATCATCTCAAAAAGATCAAACACTCTATCTTGAACGATATCCCCTGTGTCATTGATTATCGCGCCCGGCGCTATCTATGCCCTCGTTGCCGCAAGACCTTCTATGAACCTAATCCCTTCACTATGCCCGATTCCAGGATCTCGATGATGACCGTGTATAATGTCCTCAAAGATCTTAAGAATCCCCATGAAACCTTTACCACTGCAGCTCGAAGGCATTTTATTTCAACGACCACGGCCCAATCTATCTTCGATAAATACGTCCATATCTCTCGTAGGACACTACCAAGGATCATCTGTATCGATGAGGTTTATGCTTATCATTCCTCTAAGGGGGATTATGTTTGTGTTCTTCTTGACTATGATTCCAGGAACATTATTGATCTGCTCCCCTCCAGAAAAAAAGATCATCTCATTAACTATTTTTCCTTTATTCCACGTTCAGAACGGCTCAAAGTCCAATTTGTCTGCTTTGATATGTGGGAGACCTATCGGATCGTTGCCAGACAAATGTTTCTTAATGCCAAGCTCATTATCGATAAATTTCATGTTTATCAGGAACTCTACCGCAGAGTGGACAGGATCCGATGTCATGTCATGAATCAATATTCGTCAAAGTTAAAGGTACTGAAGAAAAAGAAAGAAAATAATACCATTACTCGTCAAGAGTTAGTAGAACTGAATGAAGTCGACGTCCATTACTACGTACTCAAAAAATTTAACTGGCTTCTATTCTGGAAAGACAAAAAAATAAAAAAAGGTGAGACATCGAAAACTGAACTTCTCAATCCTAATCAGTCTAAACGCTATAATCACAAGCTAAAAGGTTACTATAACTATGATGACCTGCTGCGTATGATGACCAGTTATGATCCCATCCTTGAAGAAGCAGTCAATCTCAAAGATGCACTGGACTATTTTTATACCCACTGTACTTACCATACCGCGGATGAAAAGCTAAATGAGCTCATTCGATTGTTTTCTTCGTCCAGTATTAAAGAATTATGCGAGTTCTCTTCTACTTTAAATCACTGGCATCGTGAGATCGTCAACTCGTTTATCACTGTCTTGACAGTGATAGATAAAAACAACAAAGAGAGGCATCTACGCATCCATAATGCCTTCATTGAAAGTCGAAACAAGGCAATCAAACACCTTAAGCACAACTCGAATGGCTATCTAAACTGGGAAAGATTCAGAAATAGAGTACTCTTTTCATTAAACAATGATACGACATTTTATCTTTATCCACCAGTTGACAGGAAAGGAGATGTGACGTATGTCATCGAACCAGCAGATAAGGATATACATCGACCAGGATTAGATCATTCGAGAGATCCAGAAACTGAATAGACAAATCAGGCAATTAG
>FCNA01000083.1 GCA_900018345.1 Clostridiales bacterium CHKCI006 | reverse complement strand
CGTTTTAGTACAATGAAACTTAATTCAAATTTTCATAAAAAAGGAAGTCCTTTATATTATAAACACATATAATAGACTTCCCTATTTTTTTGTACTGAAAATTTGTTTAAGTTTATAATTTATTATAGCATACCCGCTATTTTCGCTCAAGCAGCTGTCTCATTTTTCTCATTTCGATCCTTTTTATAGCGATAGCGCATTAAGAAAGCGGCATTGATGATTACCAAAACAGATCCGGCATTATGCACCAAAGCACCGATCACGGGGTTCAACCAACCCGTCATCGCTAAAATGATGGCAACAATATTTAAGGTCATTGAAAAGGTCAGATTGATCCGAATCGTTTGCATCATACGCCTTGACAGCGCGAATAAATGCGGTAGCTGTTCTACCTGATCTTCCACCAGTACAATATCTGCCGCATCGACCGCTATGTCGCTGCCGATGCCTCCCATAGCGATTCCCACATTGGCCTTCTTCAATGCCGGTGCATCATTCATGCCGTCTCCAATCATACAAACAGGCTTACCGGCCTCTTGATAAGTCTCAATCGTCTTCAACTTGTCTTCCGGCAAACATTGTGCATGAATGTTTGTGATTCCCAGTTGGGAAGCAATTTGACTGGCCGTTGCCTGTTGATCACCAGTCAACAGGATCGGACTGATGCCAAGCCTCTGCAGCTCTTGGATCATTGCAGGGCTTTGTTCACGAACCTGATCGGCCAAGATCAGATAACCTGCCAAGCGTCCCCCGATAGAAACATAGATCACACTTTGGCCTGGTTGTGAAACAACGGGCATTGTAACAGGCACCAGCCGTTCATTACCGGCGCGAATGCATTCGCCCTCACAATAGCCCTCCACCCCTTTACCAGTCATCGCTTTAAAACCATCAATCTCGTCAAAGCCCTGATAGGCTTCCAGATAACTTTGTACAATAGCCTTTCCTAACGGATGTTCCGAAAAGCGCTCTAAACTCGCTACCTTACGATAAAACGCTGCTTCAGTCATATCATCTAGATAGAGGTGGACTGCTTTGACCTGAGGTCGTCCATATGTTAAGGTTCCCGTTTTATCGAAGGTCATGATCTTGACCTGACTTAAACGCTCCAATGCATCCCCAACACTGACCAGAAAGCCATGTCGAGTAGCATTTCCAATGGCTGCCATGATTGCCGTCGGTGTCGCAAGAACAAGTGCACAAGGACAAAAAACAACCAGGATCGTCACCGAACGAATGATCTCATAAGTCACCAGATATGTCCCTAATGCAGCCGTTAAAGCAATCACGACCACCCAGGTTGCAAAACGATCTGCAAAACTAACAATCTTGGCCTTGCTCGCATCAGCACTCTGTACCAGTGCAATCATTCTTTGGATCGAACTGTCTTGTCCTACTCTCAGGGCTTGCATATCAAAGGTCCCGTAAAGATTGACTGTACCGCTGGACACCTCATCACCTACCGTCTTGTCCACCGGCAAAGATTCGCCCGTCATGACTGCTTGATTGATAGATGTTTCACCACGCACGATCCTGCCGTCAACAGGAATGCTTTCTCCAGGTAAGACCCGCAAGATATCCCCTACAGCAACATATTGACTTTCAATCATCTCCTCCTTGCCATCTACCAGACGTCGTGCAGTCAAAGGAGTCAATGAAACCAGCTTTTCAATACCCGCCTGTGCTTTCAGGACCGTCAGATCCTCTAATAACCCACCTAACTGCATGATAAAAGCAACTTCTCCTGCAGCAAAGTATTCTCCAATGGCAACCGATGCCACTAAAGCAATCGAGACCAGGACATCTGCCTTGATGTCAAAAGCCGTTACCAGACCGATGACAGCTTCTAAAATAATAGGGATCCCGCACAGAACGATAGATACCCAGGCAAGCGCCTCCAGTCCCAGCATACTGCCTATTAGAGATAAACCGGATATAACCAGTAAAACAATATCTTTGCGTGTTCCTCCCCACGCTAAAAAGGCTTCACATTTCTGAATCATACTCTCCCTCCTTGATTTCATTATACCTATAGGGGTATAGGTTGTCAAAGAAAGAAAGAAAAAAGTTACTCGCAAGTAACTTTAATGCATGTTCGCAAAACGTTCGACAGCCTTAGTAAAACTTTCAATCGTCTTATCGGCATCACCATGCTCGATGCCATCACGCACACAGTGTTTGATATGTCCCTCTAATACAACCTGACCCACCTTATGTAAAGCCGACTTAGCGGCATTGATCTGGGCTAAAATATCTTCACAGGGAATATCCTCATCAACCATACGATCAATCGCCTGTACCTGGCCGATGATCTTTTTGAGACGGCGATGAAGATTATCCGCATCCATACATTGGCGCATCGTCCCACCTCCATATCCTCAAGTTTCTATGTTTATTGTAAAACATCTGACGCCAATGGTCAAACGAAAAAGCCTGAAGGAATCTATTGATCCTTCAAGGCTTTCAACATGGATTTGAATGTGATCTTGTTGCCGTACATGAGGGTTCCCATACGATAGATCTTACTTGCCAGAATGCCAACGCCAACCGTGGTTGCAATCAGAATCACAAGTGAGAGCAGCACTTCGATCAATGGTACATCCACCATGGCCATGCGTGAGAACATCCCCATAAATGAAGTAAACGGTACATAGGAAGCGATGCTCAGCATCACTTCATCCCCTGATCCCATCGCCATATAGACAAAGACAAAAGAGACGATATAGATGATGGAAATAGGGGTGCTGGAAGCATTGATATCTTCCGACTTCTGGGCCATCGCACCGATCATTCCAAAGATAAATGCATACAACAAATAGCCCAAGATACCAAAGATGGCAAAAGAACCTAAGATATTGGCCGGAATGTGGAAAATAAAATCCAGGGCCCCGTTCCAGTATCCATCCATCAATGCATAAGTTCCTCCCGCCAATGCAAGCAGGATGGCAAATTGGATGATGCCCGCTAGAGCGCCGGCAATGACCTTACCGAAGATCAGAGCATAGTGACTGGCACTGGTGACCAGGATCTCAATCGCACGATTGCTTTTCTCAGAAGCAATCGATACGGCAATATTCTGACCGTAAAGCAGGACCACCATATACAAAGCAAAAATCAGAATATAGGTATATACGTAGTTGGACGCACCGTCTTTACCTAACACGACCTGGGTTGCCTGAACGGAGAAGGCATTCAGATCGGCGTAATCCGTCGGATCGATCTGATGCGCTTCAAGCCATTGCATCTCATGCAAGCTTTGCAGTAAAGACGTAAATGTCGCTTCTGTGCTGTCAAAAAGGCTGGAGTTAAAAACGTAATAAGTATAATGTTCCAGATCCTCTACCAGAAGCCCGGCACTCGCCGTTCCTTGTTCGACGGTGGTACGCAGCTCAGCTTCATCTTTGGCTTCGATCCAGCTTGAGCCAGGCAGCGCACTTTCCAGCATCGCCGTATCTAAACTGCCGGTCTTGTCGATATAAACATAGGTTGATTCATCATATGGACCTGAGGATGTCTCCTCGCCAGATGTCTGACTGCCATTCAAAAGAAATGCCGGAACAGTCAGACAAGCGACAATGATCAGACCAATAATGATGGTCGAAATCAGATAGACTTTGTTTTTTAAAAAGGCTCGCAATTCGTATTCCAGAACCGTTAAAAATGATTTCATGCGTGATCACCTGCTTTCTCTACAAATATTTCCGTCAGGCTCGGTTCATACATACCAAAACGTAAGACCGGTATTCTTTGCTTAACCAGGGTTTCTAAAAAGGCCTGCGCTTCGTATCCCTGTTCTAACTCAATGATCAACTCATGCTTGCCTGGCACGATCTGTTTTACCCCAGGCAACTGCGCGATAATCTTGTCATCGACGGTCGTTGAAAGAACCAGACGGCCACGTCCGAAATCCTGTTTGATGGCCTGCAGGTCTCCATTTAATACAATATTGCCGTGGTGAATGATCACGACATCCTCACAGAACTCCTCGACATAATTCATCTGATGACTTGAGAAAATGACTAACTTTCCTTTTTCAATACACTCCTGAACCAGGTCTTTCAACAGTTTGGCATTGACTGGATCCAATCCGCTGAACGGTTCATCAAAAATCACCAGATCCGGATCAGTAATCAGGGTCTGCGCCAGCTGAATCTTCTGCTGATTTCCTTTTGATAACGTCTCTAATTTACGATTGGCATATTCCGCAATTTCCAACCGCTCCAAATAATATTTCGCACTGCTGCGAGCCTGCGCTTTGCTCATGCCACGAAGACAGCCAAAGAAAACAAGCTGTTCCATGACTGTGCGTTTTGGGTAAAGGCCACGCTCCTCAGGCAGGTAACCAATTTTATATTCATTCACATGAAATGGTTTCCCATCAATTTCAATTGACCCGCTATCCTTATTGAAGACATTCATGATGATGCGGATGGTCGTGGTCTTCCCCGCACCATTACGTCCCAATAGTCCTAAGGCCCGCCCGCTTTCTACCTGAAAACTGATACCATGAAGGACCTCATTTCCACTATAGGACTTATGCAGATCTTTGACTTCAAGTCGCATTGTTTCTTCCTCCTCTAATACGGTTGTGCACTCTCGGAAACTATTTATAGTGTCTTAGAGGCACTTTTTTAATTTGTCTAGTTTTTGCTTCCCTCCAAAATTTTATTTCCTTTTTCGCACTTTTTGCTTGACATTGTTCAAGTTTCGTGCGGCAGCTTTCAGCTGCCTATAGTGAAAATGTGAAGTCTTTTTTTGGAGGTGTTATTGATGCTTAAACATTTATCTTCGCATGATCACTTTATCAGCTTTATTACCGATCATGTCTCGAATCTCTCACCTGCTGACATTCAACGGTTAAGGTCAGATTCCTTTGATTCGGCGCTTTACAAAGTGCAGAATATCAATTTTGATTCTATCCACCAGCTTCTTCAGCCGTTATATTCTAACACTGGTCGCCCTGCTAAGGATCAGATTGAAATCTTCCGTTCTCTTCTCCTTATGAACCATTTCGGCTTTACTTCCATTG
>FCNA01000026.1 GCA_900018345.1 Clostridiales bacterium CHKCI006 | reverse complement strand
CGTAGATTTCAGTGACCGGTTAAAGAATCTGTTGCACAGACAATTTAATCCGGAAAGGCCAGATGCGGTATGGTGTACAGATATTACTTATATTTGGACGTATCAAGATGGATTTGTTTATTTGACTAGTATCATGGATTTATATTCACGTAAAATCATTGCGTGGGTATTAACCCGTGATATGACAGCTGAATCCGTTCTAGAAGTCATCAAAATAGCGAAGAAACGCAGAAAAGTGGATAACCCATTGATCATCCATAGCGATCGTGGGAGGCAGTTTACAAGTTCGTTATATAAGGAACTGACGGAGAAAATGACCAAGAGCTATTCAGAAAAAGGGACGCCATGGGACAATGCATGCATCGAATCTTTTCACTCGTTAATTAAAAGAGAGTGGCTGAATAAGTACAGGATATGGGATTATGACCAGGCTAAGAGGCTCATATTCGAGTATATAGAGACGTTTTATAACACGGTGAGAATACATGGTCATTGTGAATACAAAAGCCCCAACCAGTATGAACAGGCTTATTATGAAAAGAAGTCAATATAATGCACTGGTAGCTGAGTATATGAATGCATATTTCTCATTTTAACTGGCACTTTTTCTTGACATAGTACCAACGTATGGACTAGGCTGACGTTAATGGTTACAGGTTTTCTCGTTTGAGAAAACGGACACACCACCTTGAAAATAGGTTGAGTATATCCAGATATCACATACAAATTCATTATGTCGTTAACTGATGATGAATGAATGTATCGATATTCTAAGGAAGCGGTTAATGATTTAAAAGCATTGATTTCATCAATATTTTCTATTCTTAGCATTTATCATTCACATATTCATTGTATCCATGCTTTTCAATGTGATTGTAAAAGTTTCCTGTGATATGGTCCTGCAGAAAGTAATTTCATTACAGCTTCTTTAATTAATAAACGATTTCGATTGCATATCTTTATTACATAGTATATACATTATTAGTTCCACTCTTTAGCCAGTAGAAAATCACGTATATTCCAATGTTTGATTCCGTCTCTGCTCATATCAAATTCATCTAATGACAGTACATATTTAGGAAAGTTATCTCGTACACGATCATAGATACCAAATTCACGTTGTATGGTTTCTTCAGAGGCTAAAAGATATACCACCTGTACATAAAGCTTGTTTCCCTGCTTCTCACATACAAAATCAATCTCTCTATCTCCGACCTTACCAACGGTGACGTGGTAACCACGACGTAAGAGTTCCATATAGACGATATTCTCAAGAACGAGATTGATATCCTTCATATTCCCGCCGAAGACGGCTTCGCGGATTCCATGATCAGCTACATAATACTTTTCATTGACTGTCAAGATCTTCTTTCCTTGCAGATCCTGTCGTTTAACCTGATAAAATAGGAATGCGTCTGTACATGCTTTCATATAGTTGAGGACTGTTTCGGGTGAGATCGGTCTTCCTTCGCTCTTTAAGTATTTGGAAATGGCGGTAGATGAAAAGGTTGTGCCAAAGTTAGAAGTGATGTAAGCAATGATCCGTTCTAACATATCAACATCCCGTATGTGATGACGTTTGACCATATCTTTTAGTTCTACGGAGTTAAACAGATCTCTTAGGTATTGCTGACTGGCCGTATCATCATAATGTAAATTGCTTAAGTAAGGCATGCCGCCAACCGTTAGGTATTTGTTGAAACATTGCCGATTGTCTGCATCAGGGTATACAGTATGATATAGATCGATAAACTCTGCATAGGAAAATGGATAAACAATAAACTCAACGTATCGTCCGGCCAGGTAAGTGGCGAGTTCTCCTGATAATAATTTCGCATTGGAGCCGGTAATATAAATGTCACAATCGAGTTCTACGCGAAAAGAATTAATACATTTTTCCCAGTCTTTCACTTCTTGAATTTCATCAAAAAACAAATAGACTTTCCCTTCGATTGCTTTTGCTCGAAGAAGGATTTCTTCATGAAGGGCAGTTGCAGTGCAAAGATGCGCATTGCGCATGTTCTCAAAATTGATTGAGATAAACTGACTCTGAGTAACCCCCATATTGACTAACTCTTCTTTGTTCAAATCAAGCATCACAGATTTCCCACTACGCCGCATACCGGTCAATACTTTAACGAGATCATTTCCTATAAATGGGCGAATACGCTTCATATATGTTTCACGTTTAATCATGATGCAGGCCGCCTTTTCTAAAACTACTATTATGATATTAAAAGTATATTTGAATTACAAATGCGTTTTCTTATTTTATCAGTTATAACTGATAAAATAGAATTTTCTGACATTTTATGCTAATATACCTTTTCAATCTTCTTAAGAAGCCTTCTATTATTTATTCTATGCATTATAGCCATATCTATGATTATCGCAGGTATTTTTTATTGATCATAGCGATGATGGGCTTGCTGCGTCGTATCCTAAAAACTATGTTATCATTGTATGAAGCAAACAATGCTTCGAAACCATATACATATGAGAGAGTGTGGGTGTTAAAAAGGCAATCATATTGCGCTGGGAAATACTTCGCGGAAATATCGTTTATGGGATGGTTAGATGTATGTATGCAGGCAAAAGATCAGTTTTACTGTACCATCGATGAAGCCGTGAAGTCTTTCGACATGGTAGAAAAGAAGTTAGATCAGATTCGTACGGAAATGGATGTTTGTCTATTCGAAAAGAAATGTTGTCAATTTGAGTGTGGATCATGTCTTATAAACACAAATATCCGCCATATCGATGGAGATACGGCGGATACTTAACTATATGTTTGAGATATTTCACTTGTTTACTTGACAAGGAACTTAATAAGTCATGGATTGTATGACAAAAACTGACTCAATAGTTCGATCATGCTTTTATGCTGATTAGATAAACAGTTCCCAATGGTGATCCAAAGATTCCGGATCATCATTGTAATTTGTATAGCGATCGATGAGTGGATCTTTATGGGAGATAAGATAGTCAGTGACTTGCTTAGCATCTTCTTCACTGATATGCTGGTGTTTCGCCATGCTTTGGTAAAAAAGATCCAGACTAACAAGATATTCTTTGAGGGTCTTGACGCTGGCCCACATGCATTTATGTAAGAAGAATTCACTTAAGAAATCATCGATGCGTCCAGTATTGGCACCATCTTCCATGCTGATGATCTTTCCATCGTAGGTCAGGTATTGGATCAAATAGAATTCAATACTGGAAACGTAGGTATGAATGGTTTCTTTGTCTATATTTTGTTTAGTCAGATCGTCTTCGAACTCAAATAAATAATTCTTATTGCGGTTATCGGCTTCAATCACAATAGGAGCTCTTTCATCCACCATTTCGCCATCGGTGAATTCCTGGGTTTGTTTCTCTTGATCGTTCATTGTTTTCGTCCCTTTCTTTTGCTTTGATGTATCACCATTATAACATAATTTACTTACGATGAAGCAGTTTTTGAAATGAATTGTAGATATAACATTGCCTGAAAGCAGGGCAACAGCAGGTTTTGGGCTTTGATTGTATCCTTATTCTGTGATATGAATGCCTCTTTTTCTTTTTGGAGGGATGGTCGGATGTGGCTCATTAGCGTGCGATTGCCAAATAAACAGTTTATAGTGAAGATCTAAAATGGATGGATTCAGGGTGTATCTAAGACACTTTTTGGGTTTAGTTGATGCTACAGGTAAGATCCATGCCAGCTGCAAGGACATGTTGAGGGCATAAGATGCTTGATGCAATCATAAGGAGGAATGTATATAAGCAGACTCGATCACTGAGATTATATCGTCAACGAGGGGGATGGCGCTTGCTTGGAATCGTCACTATCAATCTCGATGATTATGAACTGGTCAGGTGACATACCTGATAGACAAGTCGTTTAATGCATAACGTCAAAAGCCTGACTTACTGGAAGTCAGGCTGATGGGGATAGATTGGCAAAATCTATCTTTGTTGATACTGTTCCTGTTTAAAATATTATTCTTTGAGTTTGGATTGGAAGTAACTGATCAGGGCATTTTGGGCCTTGGTGGTATGTACCCATTTAAACCACTCCATCTTAGCCGTAGGGGTCGCGAGGTCGTGATAGACTTGGACACGATCCCCTTGATGGAGGGTGAGCAGGGCTCCTTTTTCCTGTTTGAAGATGTCTTCAAGGCGCAGATACTGATGATTGAGGGTAAATGCATACATATGATAACCAATGTCTGGATCAAGGGCAAAGGCATAGTCCAGGATCGTGGCTTCCGCAGGCAAATAGGTGACATGCCCTTCTAAATCGTAGATCGTCAGGGCATCGGAAGGAATGTTTTCAGGCTGATGCTGTCCCAGATTGTAGTGATGTCTTTCATTTGGGGACATCAAAAAGAGACGGTAGGTGTTATGGTGACGATCCTGTAAGAGGACATATCTTCTTAAATGGGTTTCATCATGTCCCTGACCTAACCAGAGGTAACCTTGGGGATGCAGCACGCTTTGATAGATATCAAAGAAGAAAGCAATCGGTTTTTCTAGGTGTTCTGCAATCTGGAAAATGTAATTGGTTAAGGGAATTTCCTGACTTTGATAAGGGATCTTCACATAATAGATCTTACTGATGGTATTGGTGACGGCATAGTAGATTTCATTCATACGGGTCGGGATCCTCACTAAAGCTGGACCGAGCAGTTGTTCTAGCTGCTGGATATCATGCTGCTGTAGGGTTATTTCCTCGTCGTATTGTTGGGTCAGCTTGGCATAGACATCCGGATTGGCATGGGCAAAGCAGTATTCTTCAAATTCAGAGACAAAATAATTGGCGTTGAGCTGGCGAGCCATCGGTAAATAGTAGGATTCGATGGCCTGGGGCTCTGGGTTGACAAGCTGATGAGCGAAAAGAATCAGATAGGCGGTCGTGTCGCTGCGTGTATCGAGCAGCTGATTTAATAAAGCGGGGTGAGGAGAGGGGCTCTTCGAGAGCTGATCGATCAGATCGGTGATGGTCTGAATCTGCTTTTGCAGTGAGGCATCAGGTTCCAGGGTGGCGGTTAATGTCGCTTCATCGAGCTGCAGATCAACGAGGATCGACAGGGCCAGGATCTTCTTTTCAAGATAGAGTTCGCCTTTTTCGTTTCTCTGATTACGGGTCGTTGTTTTGATGTGCTGATAGGCATGCTGGACCTTGAGAATGGCAAGCTCATCCAAATAGCGCTGCATCTTCTCTATGAGTTCATGCATCAGGTCATCGACTTCGTGAATGTACTTCATCTATTCTCTCTCCTCTACAAAGGGCTTGATCCATTGGTACCACTGATAATCCCGTTGCTGTGTCGCTTTTTCAAATGGCAGTACCTGCGTTTCGATGGTGTCCAGGACAATTCTTTCGAGATGATGCTGAATCAGTATTTCTTTTTCATCGGTGTCCAGATCCTGGTACTCGGCATAGGGATTAAAGTAGTCATCGATGCGTCTTAAAAGTCGGCGAACTTCCAGGTTGAGGTGGATATCTTCTTTGCCTAGACGCAAATGGTCGGCAATCTCGCCCGGACTGGCGGTGATCAAACCACGGCAGGATCCCATATACTGCATGCAGGGAACGCGCTGCAAACCACGTGATATGGATGCGCAAAGCCCCATTCCGCCAATATACGCTTTTTGCCCACGTGGCTGATTGACGGAATAGAGAATAAAGTCTTTATCCTGGTTGTTTAGCTGAAAATTAAGAATGCCCTCTAAGAAATGCATTTGTCCCTGATAGCGATAGATCCCTTCCTGAGGTATGGCCTGAAGCAGGGCGTCGGGACGTGACCGATAGTGTTCCCAGCAGGCCCGTAAACCATCCAGATCAAAGCCGAATAGGCCCGTCACCTGATTGATGTCCGGCTGAAACGGGACAGAAATGCTTTGAATATAGAGGATCCCGTATTCCAGCTGATCCTTTTGATCGAAAGTGCCGGGATGCCTAGAGGGGTCAAAATAATACATGGTATAAAGGCCCTGATAACGGGTAAGCTCCTGGGCATTGGCATGCGCCAGATTGGCCTGGCTGAAATCACGGGTCAGAAAGTCGTCGATGGAGAAGTGAAAATCTTCTTGTAAGCGAATGAGCGTATCTAATTGGATGGTTGTTTTTCCATTCAGATAACTGCTTAGCGTGCCGTCTGAAAGGTGGTACTGCATGGCAAAATCATGCTGATTTTTGCCGCTTAAAGAAAGCAGATATTTCAAGTTTTTCTGCATGTTTGTCTGGTAGTTCATGCGCCTCACATCCTTTACTATTATCCCTATTATACCATTTTTTCAGCCTAACTTAAGCATTTTCAGGGATTTCAGAAAAATGAATATATTTCAACTTTTTGTGGTTTGATTCAGAAAGCTGTGCTTGAGAAGGCTCGAAATTTGTTGGATAATAGCCCCGAGGAGGTGGAATGGATGCCAAAAATTAATCGTATGAAGATTCTTTGTGGTTTACTTGTTCTAATCATGTGTGCTGGCATCATCCTGGTGTTGTTAGTTCCTGTTTTTCATGCGGATGAAATGAAATCGTATTATCAGGACTTTATTCATCATGATATTTTAAATACCGCGCATATCGTCGATCGCAATGGCCAGGACATCTATAACGGCGATTATGCGGAAAGTAAACTGACGCGCCTGGCGACTTTTCATCTCATAGGTGATGATTATGACAGTATCCCGACATCTGTTTTGGCTGAACTCTATGCCAATACTTCGGAAGGGAATCTCTTCCAGGGCTATCAGTCGCAAAGTGAAGAGATCCGCTTAACGATCGATCTAGACTTACAGGAAGCGGCTTATGAGGCTTTGGTAGACGGAGGTTATGCGGGAACCGTTTTTGTGGCGGATTATCAAACAGGGGAGATCCTCTGTATGGTCAGTACCCCATCGGTAGATGTCAAGGAGACAAGTGAAAACATTCAGGAGGGCGCTTATCTGAATAAGGCCTTACAGACTTATGCCCCAGGTTCTACTTTTAAGGCGATTTCAGTGGCCTGCCTGTTGGAAAAAGGCATCGATCCGGATGATCTTGGCAGTTATTATTGTGATGGCAAGGATGGGCACATCAGTTGCACGCAAAGACATGGCAGGGTGAATTTAAAGCAGGCCTTATATAAGAGCTGTAACTGTGCCATCAGTTATTATGTGGAAAAATATTTGACCGCGGATGATCTGGATCAGTTTGTGAGATCTTTAGGGATCCTGGATGCAGATCTGATTGCCGGTACGACGATCAATGAAGGCACGATCGACAGTTCGGACGATCTGGCTTGGACAGCCGATGGTCAATCGAAGACGTTGATGAGTCCGGTGGGCCTGGCGAGCTTCTATGCTGCGCTGGCAAATGACGGTGTCTATCAGCAGTTTTCATTGATCCAGGGACAACAGACAACCGCTGATGCCTTGATCAGTCAGTCGACCGTGGATTACTTAAAAGAGGCTTTGACCACAGGAATGCGTGTCTGGTATCGTTCACCGATTGATTGCCGCAGCTTCGGAAAAACCGGTACCGCCGAGCTGGACAGCGGCAAGTCGCATGCTTGGTTTGCCTGTTGTTTAGACGATGAAGAGGCTCCAAGCTACGTCATCGTTACCATGCTGGAAAAAGCCGGCAGTTCGTCGAAAGCGATGAACCTGGCCGCCGATCTGATCAATGATCATATCCTGACAAAGGAGGCATCCTCATGATTGTGAATCTTTGTTTAGATATATTGCTTGTCTTATTTATAATCGCCACTGCTTATATCCTCTTCCAGAAACGCAACTGGCGTTTTGGGCTTGTGGTTAAAAATGGGGAGACCATCGTTCAAGATGGCATGCAGGGGCTGGCGACGACCTTAGGACGGCTAAAGACAAATGATGTTCATTTTAAAGAGATCACCGTCGCCCGCAAACAGGGCATGGTGACCTATCGTCCTAAAAAGAAAAGCATCGAATACCTCAATCTGAAAAATGGCAGGACACAAGAGACGACAGGGGAAGTCATCGGTGGTGAGGAAGTGACCTTTTCTTTGCCCACAAATGATTTTGAGACATGCTTGACCTATTTGCCCTTGCTTTTAGGTGAAGCGTTTATCGCTGTGAGCGGCGCGGCGATGTATCGCCTGACCGGCCAGTTAGCTGTGCTGGGACCTTATCTGTTCCTGCTGATCTATAATCTGGCATTCACCTTGATCCGCAGTGATCATTTGCCTGTGATCGAAGAGATCATGACCATTTTACTGACTTTTTATATCGAAGCGACACTTTATCCGGGACTGAATGGCGGAGACTTTCAGAGTTGTCTTGTCAGTGCTTATGTAGGGGTTGGGCTCTATCTTTTCTTCTCCGTGCTGGCACGTCTGTTTCTGAGCCTCAATCTCAATCGTTTTTTAGGAAAGCAGACGCTGTGGGATTATTTTCGAAAATTAGCGGCCTTACTGATCTTGATCATCAGTATCCTGAATATTGCTTTGGCTGATGAGATCATGGGGGCCTATAACTGGATCACATTATTTGGTATACAGTTTCAGCCTTCTGAGATGGTCAAGATATTATTACTGGTCGTGCTGGTCATTCCGGATCAACGCTTATTTGGCGAACGTAAGAGTTCTTTTCTCTTTTTCGGTATCAGCGCTTATTGTTTCCTATATGCGCTGATCATTGGGGATAGTGGCTTGCTCGTGCAGCTGGGCGTCATCTTTGTTTTAGCGATTTTGATACAGTGCAGTCGCTTATTGTTATCCCTGGTGGCGATTGGTTTATCGGTTGTGGCTGTGCTCATTCTGCCAAGTCTCTCTTCCACGGCCTTTTCACGCATTCAGGGCTGGCTGGGAAGCAATGCCAGCATCTGGAAAAGCTTAACGGGAGCCGGCAGTTTCGAGAATTTTACGACTTATGGTTACCAGTCGGTGCATGCGCTGGTTGCGGCTTTTACCAACGGCGGCTTACTTGGAAATCAATCCTTTGACGTTTTAAAAAACATTACCGCCGCTAACAGTGACCTGGTCATGGCCCTGATCTCGCAGCGTCATGGCAGTATCATGCTGGTGTTATTGTTGGGGTTATTGATTTTATTGATTCTGGCTGTGATGCAAAATGTCAGACAGCAGTTTAAATTGAACCAGACCTTGAGTGCCTTATCTTTAGCGGCTGTTTTCTGTGCGATCGTTTTAAATGTCGGTGGGACCTTCTCCATTATTCCTTTGACAGGCGTGGTCAACCCGGCAGTCAGTGCAGGGATTTCTGCTTCGATCAGCTATGGCACGATGTTTGGCATCATGGCACATACAAGCGTATCCAAGGCTTATTGGAAAGATATACAAAAATGGGAGGAAGTTAGTGATGAAATATATTGAGGAAACGGAGATCAAACGCATCGT
Source organism: Clostridiales bacterium CHKCI006 (assembly GCA_900018345.1). Lineage (GTDB taxonomy): Bacteria > Bacillota_I > Bacilli_A > Erysipelotrichales > Coprobacillaceae > Fimiplasma > Fimiplasma intestinipullorum. Next base: position 114,954 of record FCNA01000026.1, on the reverse strand, counting down.
TCATGAAATCGAGACCATGCGGGTAGGGGCGATGACCCATCCCCGCACACCTATTTGTTTGATTCTGGACTATTCGGGTTCGATGAACAGCTATAAAAAAGAGGCAGATCTGATCCTGGACAAGATCGCTTATCATATGCAGGGGGTCGGCCACCGCTATTTTACCCTGATCATTATCCTGATCTATAACAGCGAATGCCATGTCGCCTATTTTGGCGACCTCACGCATTTTGATGCAAAGGCGTTTATTGCCTCCTTGCCTAAGGAATGCTATGGACAGACCCCCTTAGCGAGAAGTGTCGATATGACAGATGAATATTTGAATTGGATCAACGAGGCCTGCAATAAAAGCGGTCAGATTTGCACCATTCCTTTCTATTTTATCGTTACCGATGCCCTGACGACTGAGAGCCCGGAGGAATATAAACGGATCCTGACCCGTCTTTCTTCAGATATCATGTATAATCGCAAGATCATTATCGAATGTGTGCTGACCCGAAATAAAGATGCCCTGGATTTTGGCGGTTACAAGGTTTCGATTGACAGTGAGGATCGTCAAAAAGTGATTGAAAACTGCATGAAAGCTTTAAGATATGCTTCCTCAACCGAAGCAGATGTGAAAAACGGCGTGTTCAGTACGATTACGAAGCCTCCTAAATCCAACCGTAAAGCCTATAGTGAATATTTGAGCAGTATCCTGGCTTCGAATATGATGTTTTTCTTTAGCCAATTTAATGATTAGGGGGGAGCGTTTATGCATGATTTATTAATTCTGGATGCCACACTGGTCAAAGGGACATTTGAGAACCTGGTGGATCATCTGGATGCTTTTTTAGATTATCGTTTTATCTTTTTTAAACATGCCAAAGAGAATGCCGAAGTTGCCGGTCTCATAAAAAACTATGAAAAATTAATCAATGCTTTAGAAGAGAGGGAGATGGCGTATGCTTTTACGAATGAATGCGGTCTGGATGAATATTTAGATACGCATCGTCATCAAGATCAGCTTTTCATCGCCAATACCCCTTATCAAAATACCATCATCTCAAGTGCGGCCTTGCTGAAGGTCACGATTCCGATCTTTGTTTTCCAGCAGATCAATCAATCCACCGGTCTGGCGCAGTTTCAGAATATTCAACCGATGACCACCCCTTATTTGGCTTCTAAAAAGTTCGGGACGGCAGGACTGGACTTTACTTATTTGCCCAAGGTCAATATCCTGAATCAGGTATGTTATTTTGAATGGCATAAGGAGCGTTATACCTTTAGAGCCAAGAAACCGGCCCTGGATGCAGAGGGAGTAGAAGGCTATACCTTCCCATGTCCTGGCTATCCTGGTTTTCGCATCAAGATCTATAAGCGCAGCATCTCACGATACGAGGTGGAACGCATTGAAAAACTGACGCGGATCAGTGACCAATTTCCTGATGCCGCACTGCCGCTGGCCATCGTTTACGCTGAAAACGACATTCCGGTCGGTATCGCGATGCGCGATTTTGAGGGAAGCGAATTAGATATTTATCAGCTGCATACTTACCAGACAGCCAGCAAGATCGTGATTTCTTTGACCAGGCAGCTTTTAGGCTTGTCCACCTGGGGTGTGCTGCATAAAGATTTAACGCATAATGTTTTATGTGACCCTCAAACGGGCGAGAGTCATATTATTGATATTGACTCTACCCAATATCTGGATTATCCGGCGGTCGTGAGTGCTACCGATACTTTCAATTGTATGCCTCAGAAGTATTTTCATAATCGGCTTTTCTATAATACCATTGATCTTTCTTACTCGATGCTGATGATCGTCATCTCGGCATTTATCAATCCGGATGAACTTTTTGGGAACTATGATGAAAACGGCAATGTCCAGATCCGTGAGGAGGAATTGCAAAATCTCAAACGGCACGCTCCTGACATCTATCGTCTGGTTGAGAAAGCCTATATCCAGTGTATTCCGGTCAGCTTAAGCGAACAGTACGCGGTTTTGACCCATCTTGAAACACCTAAGACCCGTGTTTATGAGACCCGTCGTGGGGATGGCAACTATGGTGATTATCCAGGCGCTCCAAGTATTGAAGAGGATCCAGACGAGTTCATTGATCTGAAACTGGAAAGCGAGGATCCTTCGCTATCGGAGGAGGAGATCAGCTTCCTGCAAAAATGGATCTTAAGCCTTTTCCTGAAAAATGGTCGAACAGCGATTGCCGGCGAGACGGATGCAGAACGCTGGGATCGTTTCATGCGTGAAAAACAGTGGGTGAGCCCGCTGATCTATGTGATCTGTAGTTTATTAGCGATCCTGTTTATACTGATTGCGATATTCCATTAGAAGAAAAGAGGGAAATATATGGTTAAAATCATTCAAATCAATCAAACAGGCAAGGCCCATCGCATAGATGGAAGATCCTGTGAAGATGCCCTTTTTGTCAGCGAAGCCCCCTTTGTCTGCTGCTTAGCTGACGGGGTATCCAATAGTACCTATGGTGGGCTGGGTGCTAAGCACCTGGTTGATTCCATTGGACATTATTTAACTCGTGAAAATGTATTGTCACGTTTTTCAGAAATGGATGCGCAAAGTGTGCGACAGGATTTTGTTTCGATGATCAGTCAGGTAACCAATTATCTTTGCCAGCATCATCCTAATTCGAAGCCTAATGATTTTGCGGCGACTTTTATGGCCTGTTTTATTTATCAGGATACCCTGACGATCGTGCATGCCGGAGACGGTGCCATCTTTGCTTTGCATAATACGAAAAAAGAAGTCGATCCGGTCATTCTTTCTTATCCGGATGATAATCAATTTGATCAAGTTTACCATGCGGCACATAAGGATACCATTTCACGCCTGCGTGTCCTTCGCTTGCGGCTCAGTGACCTGAAAGGTTTGATCTTGGGTACGGATGGCTTTACGAATGCATATCTCAATCCATCTTATCAGGGCTTTGACAGCGAATCATTATTAGAGGCTTTTGATGTTCGGTCTAACCAGGAACTGACCGATCTAGTCAAGAATGTCCATATTCGCGAACATCAGATCACGGATGATATCTCTGCGATCGTTGTCCGTTTTCAGGGGCAGGTGACTCAAAGCAGCGTTTCACATCAGGAAGTGTTATTAAAGATGCCTGAACCTGAACCGGTAAAAAGAGAAGCTCCTCCATTAGAGAGGCAACCTTCAACACAAAAGAAACGAAAACTGAAAAATCATATTCTTCCCTATGTTTTCGCATTTCTAGCTTTTGCCATCGTGATTGGGTTGAATCTCTATGTTTATTTTTCCATGAATACAAAGCTGGATGAGCTTTCCAGTCAACTCGCAGAACAGCAGACAAAAATAGATCGCATCGAAAATCTGACCCAACAAAATCAACTGGATCTGGATAGTTTAATGGAACTGCAACCTTCTTCAGAGTAGGATCACTGACCCTTTTGGGTCAGTTTTCTTTTGATGTATCCTCAGTTTTGATTAAAACTGTTTTATCTGGACTACATTTGAAAATGGGCATAGAAAAAAGAGAAGCTGCTTTTGTAGTGATAAAATTTGCGCTTTTCAAAAAGTGTCAAACAGTTGCATGATTATGCAATTTGATAGAAATAGCGATATAATTTATCTTTACATGGGGTGCTTTTGTTGGTATAATTAAACCTTGTGGAAATAGTATATATAGTTGCGGTTGAGAATCATGTAGGTCTGATATTTCTTGACTACTTTTGATTTATGAATAGGTGATGGAAAGGACCTTTCCCGTTCACCTTTTTCAATTTAAGTATCCTGGACTGGCTGCAAAGACTGATGACAAAGTGATGGATGTCGGAAATGCTCTTTTTTGGACGCATGCGTATGCGGGTGCTGGGAGATTCCTGATTCTTAGTAAATGTGCTAGCTGATTCGTAGATCCGGCAAATTTTTTATAGCACGTATTCCGCAATATCGATTATGTCTATCCGTGCATTTTGAAGTGGGTCAGCTAAAGCCGAAATTGGCCAGGCGGTGATCTTCAATTTGTCGATTATCAAAAGTAACACTGTTGTATATTGTATCCCTAACCTCAAAAAGAAAACTAGATATTATCAGTGACATCGATCAGCTTCTTCATCAATAATTCACTGAGCGCTGCCTTAAATGGGATAACTCATTTGAAGCGTGGATAGCTTGGGCTCGTCTCATCTCGATCAATCAGGATTGGCATGACAAGTCAGAATGATGATCTGCCTGGCTTATCCATCGGGCGGAAAAGAGAACCTGAACGAATCACTGCTTAACCCTAAAGATGATGAGTAGGCTATCTGGAATAGATGTTGACAAGTAAGAGGTGATGGAGAACATGTTTGTGCGGGCAATCAAAAATAATAAAGGAAAAACCGAAGGCTATTTCTGCTCTTTAGTGGAATCTTATCGAGATGAGAATGGAATACCTAGACATCGTGTGTTGATTAATTTTGGATTGGTCCCACCGGATGCTGTTCCTTATTTAAAAGCGGCTTTTGCGAAAAAGAAACCGCGCTTAGTCTATGATGATGAAGAGACATCATAATAAAAGTGCTTCATTTTGATGTGAAGCACTTTTTGTGTGAATAAAATTATTGAAAGTAGATCGGAAGGACAGTAGTGATCATGATCATTGCGCCAAAGAGAGTGAAGGCAGATAAATACAGTCCGGCCTTCATGAGGCTTGGCTGAACGCTGGCTCGATAACGACGGTAATGGTCGGTATTCAGTTTGCGGGCCTTATAGTTGATCACATAGCCCAAGATCCCGCAAAGAAAGGTCGGAATCAGATACCACCACTGCATCTGATTTTCAATGCCTGCCGGGAAGAGGACCAGAATGGTTCCTAACAGGCCTAAACCAAAGGCAGGTTTGATAAAGGGATTGCGCAGTCCTTTTTCCTGCACAACTTTCTCCTGGCGAAGCTTTTCTCTCTCCTTCATTTTTTTCTGATGCGCGACGGCTTTATTTTCAGCTTCAAGCTTTTGCTTAAAGCGACCGGACATATGATTAACGGTTTGTTTCTGACTTGATGGATGGATGTTTTGCTGCTGTTTCATTTCGATCATTCTCCTTTATGTTTATTATACGCCTTCTTTAATAGATTTCCCATATGCATCACTGCCAGCGAATGTGGCAAAAAAACACAGGGAGCACCTGTGTTTACTTAGCGCTGATCTTTACGATTGGGGACAATATCGGCGGTTTCCTGATAGAAGGTCAGCATTCGATCTTTCATCTTTAACACTTCATTGGCATAAGCCGGATCATCGATGATATTATGCAGCTCCAATGGGTCCTGATCCAGATCATATAACTCGTCTTTTTCATACAGGCGTTTTACATACTTTAGATTTCCCATGCGGATCATGGTTGCTTTAGTATGCTCAGGACCTTCTTTGCACTGTTCAGAAAGACGTGGGTAATAAGGGGAGGCTGGTCCGTGACCTTTCTCCATTGCCCAGGTTTCGCCGTGGATGCGCCCACCTTCACAAAAGACGGCATCCTTATGTTGTTCACTTCCTGCCAGCACAGGTAATAATGATTGACCGAACTGAACATATTCAGTCTCGATACCGGTCATGTCACAGACGGTCTGACAGAGATCGACCAACTCAACCAATGCCTGGGACTGCCGTGGTTTAACAGGAAAACACTGCGCCGGTTTGATCAGCAGCGGAATATTGCTGATGGGATCTTCAAAGCAGTTTTGCACCTTTTCTGCGATGCCATAGTCTCCCGTATAGTCCCCATGATCACTGAAAACAAAGAGGCTGGAATTATCATAGAGATCCAACTCTTTGAGCTTGCTTGTGAGGATACCAAACTGCGCATCGAAACGGTGAACCATGGCTAAATAGGTGGCCTTTAATTCGGCATAGTTGTCCTCCAGCCAGGCATCCAGGTTCTGATTGCGGCAAATGCCCTGTGCCATGGCCGGTTTATCTTTGAGATCTGTCATATTTGGACGTCTAGGCGCAATTTTCGTGCGGTCAATGCGGGAATAGTAAGGATCCTCGCAGGCATAAGGCGGATGAGGAAAGCCAAGGGTCAGATAAAGGAAGAATGGTTTCTCGTTCCCGCTTTTCTTTTTGTCTTCCAGATATTGCAGAGCCTGCTCCAGACAGCTCCAGTCAGAGCCTTTATAGTGTGCTTTCTCGTAAGAAATCCTGCCAATATAATGGGAATAGTAACCTGGGACAGTGGGATCTACCGCCTGCGGGATCTGACTGGCCAAGGCGGCAACACTGCTTGTATGATCTCGCCAATTGCCCTCGTGGATACCATCGAAATAGTAGTCGCAGTAATCCGTCTTCGGGCGATCCCCTGGGATCACATCATTTCGACCGATCCAGACAACTTCATACCCATTGTTTTTCATTGTACGTAAAAAGTTCGGTTCATCCGGGTCTTGCAGAAAGTGCATCGTTCGATGTCCGGTCGTATGGGGATAGAGACCGGTCAGGAAGCTGCAGCGTGAAGGGACACAGACTGGATTTTGACAGTAGGCATTCGCAAAGGAAACGCCCTCTTCTAATAAGCCGTCAAAGTTAGGGGTGAGGGAGGCCTCACAGCCGGCATGATGTAAGGCGTCTTCCCGCATCTGATCGGCTACAAAATAAATAATATTCGGTTTTGCCATGATTCTTACCTCCATTCATTCTTTACTTTTATTGTAAATGATGAAGCCGGGTAAAGCAAATCATCCAATCACAAAAAGCATACAGAAAACTTCCAATCATTGTGGCAGAACTTCGGCTTGAGCGTCAAAAAGAAAAGGGTTAAAGTAAAAGTGAAGGGAGCGATGAGAATGAAATTATTGATACAATCAGATGATTATGGGATTACCAAAGCAGTGAGCTGCGGCATTATTGAAGGGATTAAGAATGGTGTGATTCGCTGCACCGGTTTATTCGTAAATATGCCAAGTTCTGAAGATGCGGCAAAAATGATTACGGATTATCCGGAAGTATGTCTTGGCATTGATATTAACCTGGTCGCCGGCAAGCCTGTGAGTGATCCGGCGAAGGTACCGTCTTTGATCAAGGAGAATGGTTATTTCTATGATTCCCGTGAGAGAAGAAAGCGTGATCAGGAATGTGAAAGTCATGATCATATGGACGAGGCAGAAACCTATCTCGAGGCCAAAGCCCAGATTGAACGGTTCATTGCTTTAACGGGCAAAAAACCAGAATACTTACATGGACATGCCTATGGGTCTCCAACCATTACCAAGGTCCATGAACGTCTGAGTGCAGAGTATGGCATTCCGATGACCCAAAAGATCCTGGCGGATCACCATGTCAAGATGGCCAAATCCTGGTATACGGTCCCATTTTCACTGGAACAGCAGCTTTCATTGAGTACGAAAGATTTTCTTTTGGCAGACCGGGGTGAGATCTTAGGAAGTGAGATGGCTGCCATCATTTCTCATTGTGGATATGTAGATGCGCCTTTATTTGAAGTTTCCTCCTTCACGATGATCAGAGCGAAAGATCTTGAAGCCATGGTAAGTGATGAAATGAAAGCCTGGATCAAAGAGAACCATATTGAACTCATTACTTATCGGGATCTTCAGGCTGACTGATCGAATAAGCAGATATCTGATGCAAATCGGTATCTGCTTTTTTGAACGAAAAGATAGTAACAAAAAATACCATTAAATTACATCATAAAATAGTTTGAAAATAAAACAAAATCAGGGTATCATAAAACAATCCTTCCACCATCAAAGGCGCAAAACCTGCCACAATCAAGTGGCAAAAAAAGAAATCAAGGCGTTCTTTGCTGCGCGTTATAATAAGGTTAGAGAAATGGGGGAATAAGAAATGACAAGAATTATTTGGAATGCAGACGATATCGGGTATAGTGAGGCAGTTAGCTTAGGAATCATCAAAGCGCATCGGGATGGATTGATCAAGTCAACGACCATGATGACCAATATGGAAGCGGCGCCTTTTGCGGCACGTTTACTGAAAGATCATCCTGGCCTTTATTGTGGACAGCATACCAACATTGTGGTCGGAAGACCGGTAGCCAATCCTGAATTGCTGCCAAGTTTAGTCGATGAAAAGGGCTATTTTAATGTAAAGGAAAGATTGAAACGTGGGCTGAAGCTCAACGTGGAGGAAATCAAGATCGAGGTCCGTGCGCAAGCCGCGCGCTTTCAGGAGCTCATGGGGCATGCGCCGACACATATTGAGGGACATGCCGTTCAGGATCCGGGCTTAAAGCAGGCCATTCGGGAAGTGGCGACAGAAATGGGTGTGCATTATACGGATAGTGAGATCGTATGGATCGATGGCAAACCGGTCGAAGTCATTGATCAGCACCACAGCGGCTATGAAGTACCGGTCAGACCTAAGGTCATGTACTACCAGGATACGGTCTCGGTGGATTACTGGCTCAAGGATGTCGCCGGACTGCTTCAGGAAGATCTGGTTGAAATGCATACACATCCGGGTTATGTCGATCAGACATTACTCACTTTGTCCAGCTATCATATTCCTCGAGCTAAGGAAGTGGCGATTGCCTGTGATCCACGCGTTAGATGGTGGGCAGAAGACCATCACGTCGAATTCATTACTTTTGAGGATATCCGAAAAATATAGGGGTGAGAACATGGATCGCCGTTTTATTTCGCTTTTTAAGATACTTGCGGCCCAAAAAGACTATATTAAATCCGATGTGCTGTGTTCAAAATTACATATCAGACCGCGCACGCTGCGTGAGGATATTCGTCAATATAAAGACATGATTGAAAAACAGGCTGGCTGCCGCATTGTCTCTAAACCCAATGCCGGTTATATCCTGGAAGTCCTCGATGAGTCACGCTATACGCAGTTTATTAAGCAGTTGCTGCAGCAGGAGACCAATAGTCAGTTTTTGATTCCGGTCAATCAGGAAGAACGGATTTTCTATATCATTCGCTATTTTCTCAGCCACCAGGAATATGTTCGCTTAAATGACCTGGCCGATGAAATTTACGTGAGCCGTTCTACTTTAAATACGGATATCCGTGAAGTGAAACAGCGTCTATCCTACTTTCATCTAAAGTTGGCATCCAGACCCGGTTATGGTCTGAAGATCAGTGGCAAAGAAAAAGATATCCGTTCCTGTATTGCTCAATATTTCTACCACGCTGATAATTACGATGAGTATTATATCGAAAATATACGGATCCAAAACAGTGCTATCGACAAAGAAGCTTTTGCTCAGATTAAAGATATGCTGTATGAAACGATCTCCAGATATGCCTTCAAACTGACAGATTTGGGGTTTCAGAATCTGTCGATCCACTTGTTGATTGCGGTTAATCGTATTAAACAAAAAACATATATTGAAGAATTTGTGAAGGCGTCAGATGAGCTGGATGATCGCCTGGAAATGCGTATCGCCCGTGATCTAGCCAGTCAGATGGATCAGTTCTTTGATATTCATATTCCAAATAGCGAGGTTCGCTACATTGCCATTCATCTGATGGGAAAACAGGCCTTGCAGTTTGATGATCAGCGTCAGGTGATGGACCAGGCCACCATGGATCTTGTCGATGCGATCCTGCTAGAAATCAAGCAAACCTACTTGGTCGATCTCACTGGCGACCTGGATCTCTATTCGATGCTGGCCTTACACTTACAGCCGATGCTGAATCGTTTAAAATATGATCTGCATATCACTAATCCATTGAATGAACGTATCAAGCAGGAAAGTCCTGTTGCCTTTGAGATGGCTGTGTGTGCCGGCAAGGTCATCACCCGACACTACCATAAGAGCGTCTCTGATCATGAACTGGGCTACCTGGCTTTACACTTTGCTTTAGCTCTGGAACGTTTGAATCATCAGGTCAAGAAGAATGTGATCATCGTTTGTGCCAGTGGCGCCGGCAGTTCACAGATCCTGTTATATAAGATCAAAAGCCGCTTTAGTGATTATCTGGGGAATGTATTGGTCACCGAAGCCTACCAACTTCCTGAAATACGACAGGAGGACTATGATGTCATCCTATCCACCATCCAATTACCCTTTGAAACACGGATCCCGGTCATTCATGTACAGTATTTTTTAGATGAAGCAGATGTCTCGGTCATCGAACAGCTGTTAACGACCGGAAATGAGGATGCCGCGACTTTCATCAAGCGTTGTTTTAGAGAAGAATTCTTTTTTGAACATTTAACCGGCAAAACAAGAGAAGAAGTCATTCAGGAAATGTGTACCAAGATTTCCTCTGTGCATCCCTTGCCTGAGACCTTTTATGACCTGGTCATGGAAAGAGAAGCGGTTTCTCCTACAGAAGTCGGAAATGGGATTGCTATTCCGCATCCGCTTCATCTGGTGATGGACGAAACCTTTGTTGCAGTTGGTGTCTTAGATAAACCTATCCGTTGGCAGAAACAGCAGGTGAAACTCGTTTTTATGTTATGTATTCAAAAAGATTCTGATGAGGCCTTATCGGTGTTTAATGAAGTGCTGTCCAGTCTAGTTTTAAATCGAGAATGTGTTCAGAAGTTAGAAAAAGAGCCTTGCTTTCACACATTAGAAAGCTACATCCATGCGTTGAGTCAGGAAAAATCCGAGCACTTTAAGGAGAGCATCTTCCAGTAAAATGAACATACTCATATGCTGTGCCAATGGCATGTCCAGCAGCCTTGTCGTACAGAAAATGCGTGAAGAAGTTCAACGAAGAGGACGGACAGACATAAAGATCGGTGCCTGTGCCAAAACGCAATATTTAAAATATCTGGATGAGGCGGATGTCCTCTTGATTGCGCCACAGTTAACCTTTATGCGCGAAGAACTTGCTAAGCTAGAGAATATGTATCATGTGCGGATCGGATATATTGATCCTGAGGCCTATGGCCGTCTGGATGCCAAAAAGATTTTAGATGATGTTTTGGAAGAAGGAGAGACAAAGACGCAAACAGAAGAAGGCAGGATCGTGCAGTGGCTTAAACAAAGAATTATCCCAATTGCCAATAAAGTGGCAGGCAATCGCGCCTTAACATCGGTTACGATGGGGTTTACTTCCATTTTGCCTGTTACCATTACGGGAGCATGCTTGATGTTGTTAGGTAATATTCCTTATACGCCTTATACGGAATGGTTGACATCGGTGGGGCTGGCTTCTTTATTAGAACTGGGTGTGGATATGACCACGAATATCTTGAGCATCTATTTGTGCTTTTATGTGGCCTATCATTATGTCAAGCTGAATGATGAACACGGACACCCTTGCGGAATCTTAGCTGTCATTTGTTTTCTCATGATCACCGGTGTGGATGACGAGCAGATCAAGATGGCGTTCTTAGGTTCTAATGGGATCTTCACAGCGCTTTTAGTTTCTTTATTAGTCGGCTATCTCTATGTTCGGATCCTTCGCAGAAACCGTTTGATCCGTCCTTCCTCAACCATTCCGAAACAGGTCTTACGCTCGCTCAACGCGATCATTCCGTTTTTCTATATCATCCTGATCTTCATGGTCTTCACCGCTCTGACCAGAATCGGTCCTTACGGTAATTTGCATCTGATGATCTACGAATCGATTCAGAAATCCTTAACGGCCTATCTGAGCAATAATATCTTCTCTTATATGTTATTCAATTGGATTGCCAATGCTTTATGGTTTTTAGGCTTGCATGGCGGAAATATCACGGGATCAGTGACCGCCCTCATCTATACACCAATGGGCTTAGAGAACTTTGCACTCTATTCTGCCGGTAAAGAACCGATTCATATTATTTCTAATGCATTTTCCAAATGTTTTATATCCGGTGGCGTCGGTTCAATGTTTTCTTTAAGTATCATCATGGCTTTTAAGGCCAAAAGCCAGAAGTTTAAAGCCCTGGGCAGAATTTCATTGCCAACCACTTTTTTCTATATTAATGAACCCCTATTGTTTGGTATTCCCATCGTACTCAATCCGCTGTTTTTAATTCCACTGTTATTTATTACGCCGATCCTGTCCTTATTGACGTATTTTGTAATGCATGCCGGGATCGTCCCTATTCCAAATGGAATGATGCTGCCGTGGACGACCCCGCCGGTCATCTACGGGTTATTGCAGGGAAGCTGGAAGATTGCGCTATGGGAGATCGTTTCCATCATCCTATCGGGCATGATGTGGTATCCTTTCTTTAAGATTGCCGACCAAAGGGAAGTAGAAGCAGAGAACAAAAACCGCCACAACTAGACGGCAGGATGTCGAATTTAAATTTCGGCATCCTTTTTATATAATATAAGTGTAATCAATGAAGCCGACTAGACAGGGAGAGAATAGAAAAAAGGAGGAGGATATGAATGAATGGATTAATGAACTTTTTAGAAGAAAAACTCGTGCCATTGGCAGCTAAACTAGGATCAAACAGATATTTAAAAGCTATTAGTGGTGGATTCGTCGCTGTTTTATCAGCAACCATCGTTGGATCGATGTTCGTCTTGATTAGCAATCTCCCTATCAAAGCTTATACTGACTGGCTGGCTTCATCTGGATTTGGTAGTATTCTTGCGTTACCGGGACAGGTAACAACAGACTTGATCGCTTTATACGCCGCTTTCTTTATTGCTTATACATTGGCAAAAGAATTTCAGGTGGATGGGACCGGCGCCGGACTCTCATCACTGGTTTCCTTTATGCTGGTGACAGGACGTGTGGACGGCGCGATCTCCGTTGAATACTTAGGTGCCAAAGGTCTCTTTGGTGCCATGCTGATTGCACTGATTGCCGGTAGAATTTATGTCTACGTTGTACAACATGGTTGGACCATCAAATTACCAGATAGTGTTCCACCAAATGTCGCGAACTCATTTTCAGCCTTAATACCGACTTTCATTGTTGTTATCGTCTTTTTGATCGTTGCCGGCTTGATGACGCTGACTTCATACGGTAACTTACAGGTCGCTATCTTTACTGTCATCCAGCAGCAATTGATGCGCTTCATGGGAAACAATATCTTTGCTTATGTATTCTTTAACCTGATGGCTAACTTATTATGGTTCTTTGGACTTCACGGCGGCAATATTACGGGATCCATTACCAGTCCGATCTATACGCCATTAGGACTTGAAAACCTGGCTTTATATCAGGCAGGTCAGGAACCAATCAATATCATTTCCCCACAGTTAACTAACTGCTTCACTTTTGGTGGGGTAGGGTCCATGTTCAGTTTGGCGATCCTGATGACCTTCTTATCTAAATCCGAGCAGTTTAAGACCTTGGGTAAATTGTCCTTACCGACAACATTCTTCTTTATCAACGAACCGCTGATCTTTGGTATTCCGGTTGTGTTAAACCCATTGTTCTTCATTCCATTAATCTTCTTGACGCCAATTATGGCCTTTATGACTTATGGTGTGATGAGTATTGGTCTGATTCCAATTCCAAATGGTGTCCAGATTCCATGGACCACACCGCCAATTATCTCCGGTTTCCTGATCGGTGATGGGCGTCTAGTGATCTGGCAGATCTTAATGATCCTCTTTGCCATGGCAGCTTACTTCCCATTCTTCAAGGTCGCAGATAAGCGCGCTTATGAAGAGGAACAAGGCAAAGTGGGTGCCAATTGATCAAAAGTGAATGCTCCAAAAAAAGACCTTCGGGTCTTTTTTAGGGTTGAATCAAAGTGTTCTAATTATAGAACATGCATTAATTGACTTCATACACATCCAGATAGCATTTAAGCGATGATGCATGGTAAATAGAAAAAAGTGTTCTTTTTTTGGAACATATTTACCAAAATCAAGGGAAAAACAAAAAGAATGTTTTGCAATGCGTAAAAAATCTGATACAATAAAATTGGCAATAGAGGCAGGTTCTTTTTACCACTAACTGTATGAAATATCGTTTGTAATTTTTTGTTTTTTACCTACTGTACAAAAATAAAACGCATATTCCGCCTCCTCTATTGTCCTGATAAACGTTAATAAAGAAGCGAAAGCTTCTTTTTATTCTACCGGTGATGATCGATCAGTATCAAAAAAAAGAGAAGCCTTGCTTCTCTAAAGTCTATGCTTTTCTAGATTTCAATATGAACCCATTTGCCTTGGCGATGACGCCATCTAGAGCCTAAATAGCGGACAAACTGATCAAGGAAGAGGGATAACCATGCGCCTGTTAATCCCCAATCGAGTGGGAAACAGAGCAACCAGGTCAGTGTCGGACGTACGAGCGTGACGCTGATCAAAGACAATAGCGCTGTAAATTTGACATCCCCGGCACTGCGCAGACAGCCGTAGGTAACAACCTGCGTGATCTGGAAAAACATCGTTAAGGCAATGATATAGACGATATTCGATCCATTGGTGATGATCGTAGGATCATTGGTAAATAACTGCATCAGCGGAACACGGAAGAGAACCATCAGGATTCCTAAGATGATTCCGCAAAGATTACCTAAGCGCTGGGTCGCTTTACTGTAAATGATGGCGAGATCTTTTCGCTTAGCTCCCAGACTTTGACCAACTAAAGAAGAGGTCGCAACGGAGAGTCCATCACCGAAGGAGAAAGATAAGTTCAACAGCTGCATACAGACATTATGGGTGGCAAAGGCAACCATGCCAAGCGTCGCCACGGTCTTGGAGTATGCGAAGAATCCGATACGCAAGAAAACCTGTTCAGCGAAAGCGGATAGAGAAATGTTATATAGGTCTTTGATGGTCTTACGGTCGAATTTCCAGTTGGCATGTCGCTGCAGGTAAAGAAAACCATCCGGATGTCTGAGGGACATGACCGACATGACAAAGGCGACGAAGTTTCCTATACTGGTCGCGATGGCGGCACCAAAGACACCCAGGGTTGGGAAAAAGGCGATGCCATTGATCAGAAAATAGTTAAAAACGAGATTGACTGAGTTAGCGGCAATGTTGGTCTTCATGGCAATCTTCGTATTTCCACAGCCTTTTTGAGCTGCGTTGATAGTAAGTGACATACTGTAAAAGAAGTTGCCAACCATAATGGTTTTAAAATACAGGGCTGCCATGTCGGCGTATTCAGAGGTCGCACCGGCTAAGACAACGATCTCCCTGGCAAAAATAAAGGCCAGGGTGGATAGGATCAGCGATACCACGGCACTGATGACCCATGCCTGACGAAGGCAGCGGTTGGCCGCTTCCCGGTCATTCTCACCACAGCGATGACTGACAACAACGGTGACACCGATGTTTAATGATAAGATGATCGCTAAAACAATAAATTTAGGCTGGTTAGTAATTCCTACCGAAGCGATGGCATCGGCTCCGATGCCTCCAACCATGATCATATCGATTGCCGATATGAGCGAAATCAGAACAGATTCAACAGTGGAAGGCATGGCAATTTCAAAGGTTCTTTTGAAAACCTGGCGACTGCTTGGAAGAGGTGCCTGCACCTGTTCTGGTTTCAGGAATTGTGAAACATCAAAAAAACGCATTTTTATTCTCCCTTCTTGTCGTATTAATTCTATTGTAAACAAGGTGTTAAAAAAATGCAATAGGCTTTCAGAACATGAAATTAAGAGGTTATATTTTCAAACATATCTCATTGTCTGGTTAGACCAATTCTTTTGAAAAATAGTAAATACATTGGATTCATCGCCTTTTTCATGTGAAAAAAATATGTAATGAAATTCAGCTTGGAGCAGTGTTCATATCTTAAAAAATGTGCTAAACTATATAGGTAGGTTTTGGAAAGGGGTTGAATATATGGTAGATGAGGAAAAGGTCTTATTGTTTGAAAAAACACCGATTCCTAAAGCTGTCGCTAAGTTGGCGATTCCGACAATTTTAAGTTCACTGGTCATGGTCTTCTACAATCTGGCGGATACATTCTTTGTTGGTATGTTGAATGACTCGGTTCAAAATGCAGGCGTTACCCTGGCGGCTCCGGTTTTACTGGCGTTTAATGCAATCAATAATCTCTTTGGTGTTGGTGGTTCGAGCATGATGAGCCGCGCCTTAGGAAGAAAAGATTATACGACTGTCAGACGCAGTTCAGCTTTTAGCTTTTATTGCTCAGTCTTCTGCGGTATTCTGTTTTCCGTTATATGTTTCATTCTATGGGAACCATTATTGATTTTATTAGGGGCAAGTGAAACCACGATGGCTGCTACAAGCGGCTATATGCAATGGACCGTTCTTTGCGGTGCAACACCAGCGATCCTCAACGTGGTCATGGCTTATCTTGTGCGTTCTGAAGGTGCGTCTTTACATGCCAGCATTGGTACCATGAGCGGATGTATCCTGAACATGATCCTGGATCCTATCTTTATCTTGCCATGGGGCTTTAATATGGGGGCTGCAGGTGCCGGTTTGGCAACTTTTATTTCCAATGTGGTTGCCTGCATATACTTCTTTGTTCTGCTTTTTGTCCGTCGGAAGACGACTTATGTATGTATTAATCCAAAATATTTCGCTTTTCGTCGCTCGATTGCATTTGGTGTCTTTGGTGTCGGTATCCCCGCTTCCATTCAGAATTTATTGAATGTGACCGGAATGACGATCCTGAATAACTTTACCGCTTCTTTTGGTGCTGATCCGGTAGCGGCGATGGGGATTACCCAAAAAATATACATGGTCCCAATGAATATTTCTATGGGACTATCACAAGGCATCATGCCATTAGTCAGCTATAACTACGCCAGCGGAAACATTAAGCGTATGAAAAATACGATTTTCTTTGCTATGCGCGTGGCACTGACCTTTATCGTTGTTTCAGCTATCAGCTGCTATGTCTTTGCGCCTCAGCTGATCGGACTCTTTATGAATAGCGATCCAATCATAGCTTATGGTTCCCGCTTTATGCGTGGATTCTGTTTAGGTTTACCATTCCTGTGCATTGATTTCCTGTCAGTCGGTATCTTCCAGGCAGTGGGTATGGGAAAAGAAGCTTTGATTTTCGCCATCATGCGAAAGATCGTCTTAGAGATCCCGGCCTTATTTATCTTAAATACGCTGTTCCCGCTCTATGGTTTAGCTTACGCACAGTGCTGTGCCGAAATCTGTTTAGCGATCGTCGCAATCTTTGTTTTAAGACGAATGTTTAGAAATCTGGAAAAACAATATCCTCAACAAGCTTCTAAGGCATAAATGCTTTGCCTTAGAGGCTTTTTTAGTAAAAGCGGTTGTATGTGCGTGAAGGTCACTTCTCGATCCGGTTTTTTTTCAAGGCCGAAGTGATTCGTGTCTGTCAATTTAGTAATAATGTTGTTTAAATAGGACAAAATCCTTGGACTATGATGCGAATTATCATATTTTTTCTTTAAACCTAAAGCGCTTTCTGCTATGATATAAGTAATGATACTGTAGTATAGTTCAAAACTATGTATCATCATTAAATCAATTAGCAAAGGAGTGAGAAATTGTGGAGGGAAAGCTATGTAAAATAGGCATTGTTGCCATCGTTATAGCGATGGTTGGTCAAAATATATTGCCTGTAGCTGCCACTGAGCAGACAACCGAATGCAATTGTATCACTGCATGTCAGGAAGGTTTTGTGGATTCAAACTGTCCACTTTGCAGCCAGGAAGATGCCTATTTAACGGAATGTTTAGGACAGTCAGACAACGATTTAACTAGACAGTCGGATACGATGGAAAAAACCATTGCTTCAGATGCCATTGATTTGCCGGCGTCTGATGAATTATTAATGGGCTATTTACAGCAGCAGATGTATGCCCAAGCTGGGATCAGCACTTTAAGTTCTTTTGAGGGAGATCAGTTAAGTGGTTATGATAAGAAACTTTACGACTTGATCAAAACGAATGCTGCACAGGTCGCCGGTGGAAATTTAGAAACGACTTCCTGGACATTAGATGTTGATGATCCTGGACAATACGCAGTGGATGTCACTGAACTTGGAATGACTCTCAAACCGAGTTATACAAAGGAAGAGATGAATCAAATCATTGATGAGATGCTGGAAAAAACAGGGACGCATAGTGATCGTTTGCTGAGTGCCATCGTGAGTGATTTTCCTTATGAGATGTATTGGTTTGATAAGCAGAAAGGGATTTCATTGGGATATTCATATGGCTGGAGCGTGGATCAAAATGACCAGATGAATCATTTTCAAATCACGTCCTTCACTGTCAGTCTTTCAGTATCCAGTGAATACAGTGGCCCTGCTCCATATACCGTGGATACCTCTAAAACATCTCTAGCTTCAAAAGTGGTTGCAAAGGCTCAAGCCATTGTCGCTAAATATGCGGATAAGACGGATGTTGAGAAGCTCAATGGATACCGACAGGAAATCTGTGATCTGGTGTCTTATAATGATGATGCTGCTGCAAATGAGAATACACCATATGGCAATCCATGGCAGCTCATTTGGGTATTTGATGGAAATTCAACTACCAATGTGGTGTGTGAAGGGTATGCAAAGGCCTTTCAATATTTATGTGACTTGACTACTTTTTCTGGTGACGTTAGCTGTTATACAGTGACCGGAATGATGGGTGGAGGTACCGGTGCAGGTAGGCACATGTGGAATATAGTGACCATGGAAGATGGTAAGAATTACTTAGTTGACATCACGAACTGTGATACAGGTACCGTTGGAGCGCCTGATGCGCTTTTCCTGGCAGGACTCACAGGTTCAGTGGCAGACGGTTACACGTTTAAGCCCGATAGTCTCAATACGGTGACTTATACCTATGATGCTGATTTGATTTCTGTCTATGGATCTGTACTGACTTTATCGAATACAAACTATACGCCATCCAAACCATCTGAACCATCCGTCACTTTGAGTGGCGACCACGTGATAACCTATGGCTCAGGGCTGGTAACGGCCACAGTAGCCAATGTTCCATCTGGAAAAAACCCCGTTTATTCCTGGTTCCTGGATGATCAGTCAATTGCGCAGCAAACAACCGAGAACACCTATGATCTATCCCATTTAGATGCACGAACTGAACCCTATCAATTACAAGTGATTGTTACCATTGATAGTCAGGCATACGAAAGTGACATTTTTACTGTAACCGTTGGAAAAGCAACACCAACGATTACTTTTGAGAACCAAGAACAAACTTCCATTTATACAGCCACCTCAGCCATTGTGGAAAAACCTTCGGTGACTCTAAAAAACGATGAGGTTTATGAGGGAGATATCGCTTATCGTTATGTCAAAGATGGCAGTGAACAGCGTATCGATGGCTTACCAACGGAGGTAGGCGACTATACGATCTATGCTTATACCGAAGCATTTGGAAATTATACAGAAGCGGAAGGTTCCTGTGCCCTGACCATTCAATATCTTCAGGGTCCTGCTGAAATCTTATATGATGGACAGGCTAAGAAAGATTACTATCGTGCCCCGGTTACGATCACGGCTCCTGGCTATACGATGAGTACCACGCTGGAAGGACCTTATACAGATTCGTACGTCATTCAGGCCACTGGGGAATCTGTCGATACGACGCTTTATTTTAAAAATGAATTAGGTCAAATCACCGATGCGCATCAGGTGAATATCGGATTTGACATGGGAAAACCGGAAGTGACGGTCCGACTCGCCAATAAAACCTGGACAGAATTGTCTTCGGATCCTTCTGTCACACAATATCAAGTAGACGATCCGTCACTCATCATTGATGTGTTTGATGGTGGTGGCGTCGCTATGGTGCAATACAGTATAGATAGTTCTCATGATCTTTACACGACAGTAGAAGAACTGAAGCAAGCTGATTTGAACTGGATCGATTATGAAGGTGGTTTGGGTGCAAAGATTGACTTAACGGAAGATCTCCAGCAAGTCGTCTATGTACATGTTGTCGATGTAGCTGGAAACGAGACATATGTCAGCACAGGCAGCTTCATTGTCGACAATACACCGCCAATACTGTCAAATATGATCCATGATCCGCAAATATACACAGCCTCTATTGCCTTTTCGGTGAGTGAAGACAGTCAGTACTATTATGTGATCTTGCCGAAAACGACAGAGCCATTGTCAGCTATTGACATTATTTATACGGTCGATCCAAATGCTTTCGTTGCCCAGGGCGGTCAAAAACTTTCTGCTGTGGCTCAGGGACAAGGAGAAGCGAAAACATCGGATCATGTGCAGCTGGAAGTATCCGGTTTATCAGGCGATACTGAATATACCGTGGCAGTGGTTGCGGTAGAGGAGGTTGTTAAGATCGATGAATCTGGTGTAGCGCAGAGTGGATTAGTGAGTGATGTGCTTTCTGGACATTTTAAGACATTAGAAGAAAAGCAACCTGTCATTAAAGGGCAGGCGGTGTATGGAGCAGAGCTGTCTTTTGATGGCAATGGTCTAGATTTGACAAATGTCTCTTATCAATGGTATCGAAACGGTGTCGCCATTGATGGAGCGACGGAATCAACCTATATGATTACGGCTGATGATATCGGTAGTCAATTGAGCTTACGTGTGATGGCAGATGAGTTAACAGATCCGATGGTTCTATCCATCTCTTCCCAACAAAATGGCGGAGATAAAGTCGATAAGGCACCTTGTCCAGATGAGAATGATGTAATGAGCCTGAAAATCGAAAATGCATCACTGATCTTTACGGGAGTCACTGGCGTGACTTACGAGTACAGTTTAGATGCCGGGAAAACCTGGACGACTGTGATGGATAGTCAGCTAGAAACGAATGGAGATCAAGTGACAGGTACCATTGATCTAGGCGCGTACAGCTATGCTGCGCATAGTCTACAGGTGAGAGCGAAGGAATCTGATTATTATACCAGTGGACGTGTATTAAGCAATGTGGATGTTGTTACAGCCAAGCTGCAAGGAACCGTTGGTCTTGAGGGAGTCATGCAATATGGTGAAACATTGATGGCAAATGTTCAAGACTCTCAGGTTCAAGAAGGCTTCCATTATATCTTTAAGCGTAATGATGATATCGTTCAAAGCGGTTCTTCTAATACATATACCTTAGTGGGTGATGACATTGGACAGACGATCACGGTTTTCGTGACAGCTGACATGTATGAAGGAAGGTTAATGACACAGACACAACTGATTAGTAAGCGGACGATTAAAATTAATGTCGGGGATGTGAGTAAAGCGTATGGTGAGGAGGATCCAGTATTTCATTATACCATTGATTCGACCACACCATTGGTTAATGGCGATCGCCTGCAAGGACAGTTAGGCCGTGAACCTGGAGAAAATGCGGGTACGTATTTGATCCAACTTGGAACATTGTCTCATCTTTACTATGATATTCAAATAGTGACGGATGCGAAGTTGACAATCAATCCAACGGATTATACGATTCAGTCTAACGAGTATCAGACCGTTGTCTATGAGGTGGGCCAATTTGTTGAACCAATCTTTGTGGGTATCAATGATGAAATGGTTACGGGTTCATTAAGCTACCTTTATAACAATCAGTCCTATACTTACGAACAAATGCAATCCGTTTTAGCGGGACTGCCAAAAGCATCACAAGTCACGATCCAATATACGTTTATTCCAGATGAGAATGGCAATTATACTGGGAAGAAGCAGGGTCGAATGATTTTTGTCATCAAAGATGTTGAATTCTTTGTGAATGATAAAGCAGCAACACCGGAAAATGCGCTTCTCTTTAAGGATGACCCGACTTATGGAGATAGCTGGGAAGATTTAATAACGATTGGAGACATTGAAGCCCGGGCTGGATCGAATAGCGATGATCATCCAAGTTATCGTTTGAATGTCAGCGGTCAACCTAATGCCGGAATTCAGAATTACCAGGTTCTTTATAGTGGAACCATTAATGGGAAAGAATATCAGGATGTGATCGTTTTTGAAGGACAACTGACGATTGTGCCACTCCAAGTTAAAGTCAGCGCAGGAAGCTATCAGATGTCTAAGATCTATGACGGAACGCTGGCAACAGGCGAGATTACTGGTGAACTGGATATCAGTAGCATTTTACCAGATGATGATGTTCATGTAGAAGTTCTGCCTTCTAGTTATACAGATCCAAATGTAGGTGGTCAGGATACTTTCTGGATTCGTCTGTCTTTAAAAGGTGAGGATAGTGAGAACTATGTCTTATCGACGACTTCCTTACAGGCACCATGTTCCATTACACCGCAGACGATAGAACCTAAGATGACAGTTGTGGGAAGTTATGCTTATACCGGTAGTGCCATTGTACCAGTGATCAGCGTCGAGACCGAAAATGTTGTTTTATCTGCTTTGGATTACGAGGTTGCTTATCAAAATAATATCAACGCAGGTACAGCCATAGTGATCATTGAACCAAGAGAGGGCAGCAACTATACTTGGCTAACACCAATAACAACGACCTTTGAAATAGCGAAAGTGGCTTATCAAGGGCAAACATCTGTATCAACTGTGATGACTTATGGTTCAGATGCCGTGTTGGATTTATCTGCCTATTTGCCGGAAGGTTATGCAATTAGTGGCATAGAAGTAGATGATCCATCAGGCATTCTTCAAACAGTTCCACAGATGGACGGAAAAGAATTAGTATATTCTCTCAATGATGAAAGTCATATTGGCCAAAGTGCTAATCTGATCATTCATGTATCAAAGACAACAAACTATGGACCTTTTGATATCCAGGTGAAGATTACGGTCAGTGACAAAGCCATTCAACCATTGCAGTTTAATGAATCGACTATCTCGCGTACATATGGAGATGAGGATTTTGTGAATGACTTACAAGGTGTTGCTGAAGGGACGAGAGTCACTTACAGGAGTCGTAATCCAGAGGTGGCAACCGTAGATGATGATGGTCAGGTGACGATTCACAGCAGTGGTACGACGATGATTACGGCGACGACGGAAGAAAATAGTCAATATGCTTCAAGTAGTGCTTCTTATATGGTCAATATCGCTAAAGCACCATTGTATTGGGATGTATCTGAACTGCAAGCTGTTGATCAAGAGGATCAGATCACGCAGAATATGGCAACCCTGAGTGGCCAATTAAAAGTATCAGGTATTTTAGAAAAGGATCAGGCAGATGTAACCTTTATATGTTTGGCAGATCAGTTGGTTGGCCGCTATGTTGTAGTTCAACCGGGAACGGTGACTGTGACGCTTGATTGGGCAGATCCAACAAATCCAGTTCAATTGACTGGGGAAAAAGCACATAATTATCTCTTACCTCATCAATTACCTACGATTGTCGGAACCATTGAAACCAGGCAGGAGAGTAGTGCAGAGAACCAAACAGAAGAACAGACAGTACAGACAAGTGACGATACGAACGACATGCTTTGGCTCGCTTTAATGGTCATTGCAGGAATAAGCTTCAGTATGTTATACTGGCAGCGCCATCGCCAAGAGTGGTAAATAACATAACGACAATAAAAACAGGTCTATGATCGTCGCAATGATCAAAATCATGACAACTAAAATAAGATGTACATGACACTCGTCAATTAAAAATGTTTAATCTATTGGACCCGGATTTATCAATCTAGCGGGTAAATGGGGAGTATCTTGCCTGCTTTATGTAAAGTAATATAAAGATGGGCATGTTCCATTGTGTCACTTGATCATGCATACTGCTAGCGGTTGAGCAGGACAGAATAAGGCTCATCCACTGACAACAGAATACTAGAATAAAAATCGTCACTTGATGTCAGGTGACGATTTTTTAGTATCAAAACATAAAGATAGTATTCTATGAAACAAGAAGCGTAGGTAAAAAAATACAAGCATCTATATCTAAACAATTGAAAGAAGAGGAAGCAACTGAGTCATAGGGATGCAAATTCGAGAAGCCTTTTGAGTAAGCCTTACTGAGTGCTGCCGCAGAGCATGAACGCATCGCTGGAAGATGCCTGTAAATGAAAAGCCACCGGTTAGACCGGTGGCACTTGATTCATGAATCAAGCTTTACATCACTAAGATGCATATTCGACATTAGGGGTGGCACTTAAGGTATTCATCACGATCAATTCGCCGTTCTTGATGGCAAAGACATTCCAGTAATCCAGATTCGTATCGCCATCACTAGGGACATTGAAGGTTCCGATCAGCGCACTTCCCTGATAGATCCGTACCTGCGCTTCAGAGGTCGCCAGGCTGCCGCTGCCGGCATAGCGATGAATGTAGTAATAATATGGAGAGTTGCCATCGGCTTTGAGGGTGATGGTTTCCGGGCCGTAACTCGTTGTATCATCGACGTCCAGATTGCAGACCTCGATACCGTCAAAGGAAGCAGATTTATCAGAGTAGAAGGTGTGGAAAGTCTGATTCGCTGCAGTGGTTCCTTGCACATGCGAATCTAAGTCGCGCGGATTCGTGGACCAGGTCAGGATGATCCTGAAGTCGTCTCCGGAAATGATTGGCGTAATTGCCCCGTTTTGTTGCGCAGTGGTTCCTTCCTGGACAATGATGTTGATGTGGGATTCAATGAACCCCTCTTTTTTCGCTAAGACGGTGTAGTTTCCTAAAGGGAGATGAACGGCATATTCACCCGTTGTGCTCGTTGTGATTGTCGATACCACATCGCCCTGGCTCGTGTTATTCCAATGTTGGCGGACTTCCAGGGTGACACCTTCCAGTCCCTCACCGGTAAAGGCATTGGTAATTTGACCGGCAGCGGTGCCTGAAGTCGCATCGGAGTTTTGGATCAATAAGAAGGTTTCCATATATGTATTTTCATCAGCTGTGACAGTGGCATAAGCTTCAAAATTGAGATAGCCTTCTGCACTGATGACAATGCGATAATTCGCTTCGCTGAGTTCAACGGAATACTCTCCGGCAGAGTCAGCATTCAAAGTCTGGTAGAGCGTATCTCCATAGTATATTTGAATCGTCGCATTGGCAACAGGTGTCATGCGATCTGAAGCCTGACAAATTTTACCGGAAAGGGTGCCTTTATCGACTTCAGCCAGGCGGAATTGGTTGGCTGTTTCTCCACCGAAGATCAATGGTCGGGCAGCCCCTTCAGGTTTGGTGCCATATTGGCCATCATCTTCACCATATAAGGCTTTAGCCTCCTCTAATGCTTCGCCAAGCGTATAGTAATTCAGGGTGGCAGGATTTAATTCCGTCATTTTGGTCAGCGTTGCCTGCTGCATCATCAGGTTATAAAGAGTATAGATCGTGGTTGAATTAGCGACAACCGCATCTGCGCCTTTATCGAGGAACGCTTGGGCTAACACATCGTCCCGGCCGCTCGAACAAGCTGCCAGATAAAGGAAACTATGATCCATATTATCGACATATTTGTCGATATACTTGGAACTGATCCCTACCCGGCCATTATAATTCAACGTGAGGCTGCGTACATTATCAATGAAATAGTTGAGATCGAACAACCAGGCCCAGTAATCGAATTCATCTCCGGTCAGTAAGATCGAGTGTTTAGATTGACTGTAATCGCCATGGCCGTGCCAGATGATGACCTGATTGGCCTGGAAGGACTGAATCAGTTCCAGATCAACGGCCTCGTTATTGTATTCGGTGTTAGAGAAGTGACTAAACGTATCGTCTAAGGTTTGGGCACTATCATCCGGGAGCTCCATGCCGTTATTGACCCCTTCAGGCAGCGGAATATAGTTATCCGTAAAATCGCCATACATGGATAAGCATGGCTGTAAACTGAGGACGGATACAGAGGTGTTTTCGTCATAAGCATCGATATTGCGCTGACTTGGGACATAGATCAGCGTCATCCCATTATTCATTTGCACCAGCAGATTATCTTCATTTCTTTCATAAGACAGCAAGGTACCGTTGGCATAAAGCTGACGGGCGTATTGCGTCATCTCATCGAGGGCGTGATCGACGTCATCGGCAATCATATAGCCAAAGTCGTCTTCGTAGTTGGCCTGGATCTCATCCATCCGGGCATTGACCTGTTCTACCAATTGCTTATCCTGTTCATCCGGCTGAGCAAATACGCGTAAAGTCTGGGTATTGCTCATATGTCCATCGGCCATGGCATAATACTGGCTGGTTGAGGCTGTGCTCGTATCGACATCCATCAAATAGCTGTAGATGCCATCCTGACTGGTGACATCCCCATGGGTGCCATCATCGTACATTTCGCTGATGGCCCCATCGCTAAGGTGGTTAAGCGTAATGGAGGTAGCAGGCGTTGAGGCGGAGACATCTGCGTGATACGCGACGGTAAAGAGGGTCTGGTCGCTTAAACCGACTACAAAATTGTCTTCGCTTGCCTCAAGATTTTCTAATGGTGATGACTGCACCGTTTCGTTTTGAGTGTAATGGATCGTGCTGACTAAGGTGATCGGTTGATCGTCAATGGTAATGTGAGTCCTGATTTCGATGACCTTATTTTGTTCCTGCATCAGTAAAATAGGCGGGAGCAGCACACCGACAAGGCCAATGAGGACATAGGCGAGCGGTAAGAAGCGCAGCGTTTTTTTATGATTCAGGATCCATAAGCCTAGACACAAAATAAGACAGCCGGCTGTTAGCAGCATGACTGGAAAACGCATGTCCTGATAGTGAATCTCGGTTTCTGGAAGCGGCTGTTCATCGACCAGCGTATCCGATAATTGGCGGATGGTCGTATCCGTGACAAAGACCGAGCTGAGCGCTGTCCGCTCTTCCGGGTCGAGTTTTTCTAATCGGGTTTGGTTCTGTGAAGTGGTACTGACCTGATAACCTTCGGGAAGCTGGTTTTCTAAAACGATGTTTTGGATCTGGGAAGCATGGGTATTTTCGAGCTCCAGCGCGAGCCCGATGGCTTCCGTTGACTGATAACCCGTTTTACTGGTAGTGACTGAGACATTCAGATTGGCGGATTGGTCAAAGAGCAGAAAAAGAAGAAAGGAAACCATCGCAAAGACACAGAAAGTCGTCAGGCCATGAAGAATATTTTTTAATGCGTGATGTTTCATTGTATTCACCTGCCTTGTTAGATATATTCTATCATGATTTGACAGGGCTGACAATTCAAGAAAAAGCGGTTTATCGGCATCAAAAAACACATAGAACAGTGGGTTCTATGTGTTTTCAGGTTTCTTATTTGTTGAAGAACTGAGGCAGATAATCTTTATGAGCTTCTAAAAGTTCATCTACCACGATGTTAGCGAGCTCATCGCTTGGACAAAGCGGATTCAAGTTCAAGGCTGCAACGGCCAAGTCACGATCACCGCTGACGGCAGCTTCGATCACCATGCGTTCAAATGTTTTCATCATGTGTACATACCCACTGATTGGTAATTTCAATTCGCCGGTTGCGATTGGTTTTGGACCATCAGCGGTAATGCGGCAAGCAACTTCAACGGCGCTGTCTAATGGCAAATCGGCAATGGCTCCATTATTGCGCACATCCACATATTGAATATCTCCCGTGTTATTATAAATGGACTGAATGAGATTGCAAGCCGCATCGGAATACTTCGCACCCCCACGCATTGCGAGCTGCGCAGGTTTTTCAGCCAGTTCTTCATGGCTGTAAAGTTCGAAGAGTTCCTTCTCAGTTTTGCTGACGACTTCGCCACGCACGGTTCCCGTTTTAAACTGTTCTAATTCCTCAGCTAATTGCTCCTTTGTGAAGAAGTAATAATTGTGGTAAGGGCAAGGAATCGCCTGTAACCCTTGAATGAATGCTGGGGAGTACGGTAGGGAAACAAAGTTTTTCATCTGAATGGTGTCTTCTTCTTTCAGATTAGCATAGAGATTTAATAATTCTTTAAAACGAGACTGTCCCTTTACATAGACGTCCGTGGCGAAGATAAAGTGATTCACTCCCTGAATTTCCATGGTCACATCTTTTTCTTCGGCACCAAGCATATTGGCAAAGCCGGCAACCATGTTGACAGGAACATTACATAAGCCGATGGCTTTTTTGAAATTGGTATGGCGATAGATTGCTTCAGTGACCATACCGGCAGGATTGGTGAAGTTGATCATCCAGGCATTAGGACATAATTCCTGAGTATCCTTGACAATATCTAAAATGACAGGAATCGTACGGAAAGCTTTGAACATACCGCCGGCACCATTGGTTTCCTGACCGATCATGCCATGACTTAAAGGAATTCTTTCGTCAAGAATACGCGCAGGCAGACGGCCGATCCGCATTTGCGTTGTCACGAAATCCGCATCTTTCAATGCTTCACGACGATCATAGCTTAAGATGACCTTCATTGGTAATCCGGCTTTTTTCACCATACGCTGAGCTAAAGCCCCAACTGTTTCCAGTTTTTCGCGTCCTTCTTCGATATCAACTAACCAAAGTTCAGATACAGGTAATGTGTCATATCGTTTGATAAATCCTTCAACTAATTCAGGCGTGTAAGAAGATCCACCGCCGATTGTTACAATTTTTACACCATTTTGCTTCATTGATTTGCACCTCTTTCTTTTGACAGCTTTATTATACCCGATGACAACCCTAAAAAATCACTCGGATTCAGGGATTGTACTAGTACAGTCTCTTTGCTTGGCACCTTCCGCCGATTGCGAAGGGATGTGTTCGTTTAACAGTGCTCCAATTCGTAAGGGCTTACGTTTATTCTTGCGCAATGACTGAGCCCTATGGTATAATGAGCACAAAGGAATTGAAACAGGAGGACAAAAAAGTGAGCAAGATTGTATTTTTAGATGTCGATGGCACACTGATCGATTATGAAGCAAAAATGCCGGTATCGGCAGGTAAAGCTGTTGATCAGGCACGTGCCAACGGTCATAAGGTTTATATTTGTACGGGTTGTTCTAAAGCTGAGATTGCCCAGCGCGAATTATGTGAATTAGATGGTATGATCGGCGGCAATGGGGCTTACGTTGAAGACCATGGTCATGTCGTGATGCATCAGGGATTGTCCAAAGAGGATGTCAAACATATTGTGGACTGGTGTAATGAACGTCATCTAGGTTTTTACTTAGAAGCGAACAGTGGAATGTACTGTAATGACTATATGTTAGAACAGGGACCTGCGACAATGATCAAATATGCTCAGGGAAAAGGGGCCAACTTAGAAGATGCAAAGCTTTCTGCCAACAGCTTTGTCAATAGTTTTATTCATCTCAAGGGTGAAGACCTCTATCGTGATGATGTCAATAAGATCAGCTTTATTTTAAGCAGCTACCAGGATCATTTGGATTCTAAGGTTGAATTCCCTCATTTGATCGCCAATACATGGGGTGGTAAAGGGGAAGTAGCGTTATTTGGTGATCTGGGACCAACAGGCATCACAAAACGCCATGCGATCGAAGTGCTCTTAGATTATTTAGGTGCAGATCCTAAGGATACGATTTCCTTTGGAGATGCGAAGATCGACTTGTCCATGTTCGAATGCTGCGCTTATAATGTAGCCATGGGAAATGGTGGACCGGAGATCAAGGCCGCTGCCGATTATATTACCACTGATGTCAACGATGATGGGTTATATAATGCATTCAAATACTTAAAACTGATTGATTAAGACCGCCTGGACGGTCTTTTCTTGTCATTTCCTGGGAAAATGGAGAGGGGAGTTGAAGAGGATGGCCAAATACATGGAGATTGCTAAGGAAATTGAAGAAGCCATTCGTGAAGGAAAGTATCCGCCGAATTCTCGCTTACCATCATTAACGGTATTGGCTAAGCAGCTTACTTGCAGTAAAGGAACGATCATCCAGGCTTATGCCCAGCTTCAGAAGGCTCATTTGATTTATGTGAAAGCACAAAGCGGTTATTATGTTGCCAGCAACAACATGCCTTTTTTTCAGGAGAGTGAACAGATTCGCCTGGATACCGGGAATCCGGCCGTATCCCTGACTTCTCTTTATGATGCCAAGCATTGTATGAGTTTAGCCATTGAACACTATTCTGAATCCAGCTTAGATGTGAGTATTGAAGGAGTTCACTCCTTACGCCAGCTGTTGCCAGGTTTTTTGGTGGAATCCGGTATCTATGCTCGTCTGGAAGATATCTACTTGGTCCAGGGAATCACCCAAATGCTCTCTTTTTTGAGTGAGACCACTTTTCCCAACCAGGGGGAGTACATCTTAATTGAAGAACCGACCTATAGTTATTATGTGCAATTTTTAAAGGAACAGGGACTGCCTGTTTTAACGATTACACGCGATGCATTGGGGATCGACCTGAAAGACCTGGAACGCCTCATGCAGACGTATCCCATTAAATTTTTCTACACTATTCCCCGCGCTCATAATCCGCTGGGAACGACCTTGTCTTCTAAGACACGCAAAAAAATCGCGGAATTAGCGGTACGTTATCAGGTATATATTATTGAAGATGACTATTTTGCCAGCTGTGCACAGTCCAAAAGATATTTGCCCATCTACTACTATGCGCAGGGAAAGTATTGTATTTATCTCACTAGCTTCACTAAGATCATTCCTTATATTCGTATTGGTATCTGCGTGATCCATCCGGAATTTCAAAAGATCTATCAGCAGCTGGTCGCACAGTCCTATTATTTTTCCTATCAGCACCCTTCGCTCATCTCGCAGGCCACCCTGGAATCTTATTTAAGAAGCCAGCTCTATCATAAACAGGTAGAAAGTATCACCCAGCATTTTAAACCTTATTACGCTATGCTTAAAAAAGTTTCTGCGAGCTGGGATCCGCAGTTAGCGCGCATGACCGGTGATTTTAACTGTTATTATGTCAGTGTCCTGCTTCACCCGGGCATTTCAATCTCACGTCTGGAAAAAAGACTGCTGCAGCACCATATCCGGATTGCCCGCAATGAGCGGTGCTTTTATGATCTGAGTCATTTCAATCATTCGCTTCGAATCGGCATTGCCAGAGTTCGCCTGGAGGATCTGCAGATGGCATTGGAGCGCTTCTATGCAATCGTGGAAAATGAGTACGCGCATCATCTCAGTAAAAAAGCAGCCAACAAGGCTGCTTAGCGCGAAAGACAATCCTGGATAAACTGATCATATACAGCGAGGGCTTCATTGGTCCAAAAAGCTGCACCGCCATGATCGGCATTGCGCACGATATAGAAGGTGACTTCTTTACCGGCTTCTTTCAAGGCACGATACAGATCAACGCTTTCCTGGCAAAAAACTGTTTTATCCTTGCTTCCATGTAAGAGCAGGACGGGCGCAAAATCTTCATGAACATAGTAGCGAGCGCTGGCGCGAAGCGCTTCTTCTGGATTTTCGCGAATATTATATCCCACTAGCATGCCTTCTGGACTGTCCGGCAGCTGATGATTCTCAGTGCTCGGGAAACCATCCGGCAGGGTCAGATCCACCGCACCATAGAGTGAGATGATGCCTTTAACGTCACACGAATAATGGGCATCATTAGGTTCATCAAATAAAGTCGTGTTGGATGTCATGCCTGTCATACAGGAGATATGTCCACCGGAGGAATCCCCCATAATGATGACTTTTTCAGGATCAGCATGATAATATGCCGCATGTTTTTTCATATAACGAATTGCATTCTTTGCATCAATGATCTGCGCAGGATGATGCGCGATCCCACTATGGCGGTATTCCACTTCGGCGACCACATAGCCTAATTGCGCTAACTTAGCTAACTGTGGAATTTCTGGATGGAGCTGCTGTTTCATCCAGGCCGAGCCTTTGATAAAGATCACACAGGGAAAGGTGCGGTCTTCTTCCAGCATGATCTTTGGCTGTAAAATATGCAGGTGCAGATCAACACCGCTTTTATGATCATAGACGACATCAGGAATGTATGCCACACTGATTTCGTGTCCGCTGACAACGAGCTCTTTTGCGCCTTCGACTGGATCAGTGTAATCTGGCATGGTTTCATACGTATAATTCGCATTTACTTTGATTTTCAATGTTATCACCTCCTATTTATTATAGCACATCTGAGATAATAGGGGTATGTTCATGTCATATATCAGGCATGAGCCTGTACTTTTATTGCCTGATCTAATAGATGGGGCATTTTGATAGGTCATCAAAAAGGAAAGGAAGATAGGATATGAAATTGGAAACTGTTCGTTTACAGTTAATACCTTTGAATGAGGCACATCTGACCGATCTTAAAGAGATCCTGAAGGATCCGGAAATCATGTATGCTTATCCACATCCTTTATCCAACGAAGAGGTAAATGAGTGGTATAGGCGCCAGCAGACGCGCTATCGCAATGACGGCTTAGGGTTAGAGGCGGTCATTTTAAAAGAGACGGGAGAGATGATCGGCCAGGCGGGGCTGACGATGCAGATAGCGAATGGTCAGTCTGTGTTAGAAGTAGGCTACCTGTTTAAAAAACAATATTGGCATCAGGGGTATGCCACCGAAATAGCCCAGGCGCTGGTGCAATATGCTTTTCATGAACTTAAAGCCAAAAAGGTCCATGCAATCATCAATGACAACAACCCAGCCAGTCAGCGTGTTGCCAAACGGCTAGGCATGCAGCGGATTCAGTCATTCACATTTAATGATATGCCTCATGGGCTGTGGCAAATCACAAAATCAGGTAAATGAGGCTTTGATGCCAGAGATGCTGCTTATCTAGAGAAAGCAGCATCTTTTCAATTCCAGATATTTCCATTCTCCAAGCGTATGTTCATCATCCAAACAAGCTTTTCAGTTTCTCAATTGTGTCTAAAAACAGAAAATGATATAATGAAAGAACGAGGGGAGATGGAAAATGAACACAGTTACAGCTATGTTGTTAACAATTATTGGAGGTTCGTACAATAAAGATGCTAATTGTCAGATTGCTTTGACGATCTTGCGTTTAATGCACGATCCAGCACATTTGAATTTATCTTATGTAGCCAAAGCATCCCTGACGAGCAGCTCTTCAGTCAATAAGTTTTGCCGTCAGCTTGGTTTTGGTAATTTTGCTGAGATGAAAGCACTGATCATGAGTGGACTGCGCGTTCGTGAAGAACAAATTGCCTATCGGAGCCGTTTGTTTGATGAAAAGGAAGTTTTAGCGCGTTTAAACACGCTGTCCAGTGCTCCTTTTGATCCAGCGCGCTTTCGTGAAAGTGCCATGGATCTTGTACAGGCGATGGCAGCCAGTCAGGAAATTGTGCTGATGGGCGCTGCTTATCCGTTGGCTTTATCGATGAATCTTCAAGAAGATCTGAATACCTTTGGTAAGGTTGCGTATGGTCATCCCCTATCCCTTTCTGTTCATTATGATGACATTGGTCAAGATTGTTTAGTGATTCTCTTAAGTATGACGGGTCGTTTATACGAATTTTCGAAAAAGGAATTTGATGGTCTGTGTCGCCATTGTCATCATATTTATATTGTCAGTGGCTTTCAAGGTTACCCCCACTATGAAAGTATTCACGGCATCTTGCCCCTTCCTTTAAATGATGATCGTGAGGACGGCAATCAGATGTTTGTAGAGGTTTTCTATTATTTAAAATACCTATACTATATGCATTATGTGAGGAGAATGTGAGATGTATCTTTTACAGCGATTACGTCATCTTTATGAATCGATGCCGCCAGACAGTACAGAATACATTTTATCCCGACATATCCTGCATCATCTAAGTTCACTTCAGGACGTCACGGTGACATCCATAGCGCAAGACACAGCTATCTCTAAATCGGCGGTCTCCAAGTTTTTCAAAAGTTTAACGATGGGGCAGACGTTTGATGCTTTTCGTTCATCATTGCAGCTTGATCTGCAGTATCTTTCATTGGATGATCAAACCATTCAGGTGTATAGCCAGGAATTTAATCAGCATTTAAAAAAGTACTTTCCGCTTGATCAGGATAGTATGCATGCTTTGATCCAATTGATTAAAAAAGGCCGACAGGTCATCATCTATGGAAATCCCGGGTTTCATGATTGTTTTGATTGTCTGGTGAACTATTTACTGGTTCAGGGCAAAGACATCCGCTATGTGAACTGGACGAATGGACAAGTCCAGAATAATGAGTTATCCCAGATGAGCAAGGAAGATCTATTGATCCTGCTTGAGCCGGATAATACATTGTTTGAATTTATCTTGCGAGCCAATATGTCTGTCGATATGTTCTGGGATTTTAATCGTTTAGCTGCCCAAAAAGTATTTCTTGGCAAAGAGTCGATCGCTTATCGTGATATTCTGGTTGTACCGTTATGCGAAACTAAAAACAGCTGTATACAGCATTTATACTTATCTTATTATATTTCTTCTTTATTGGCCGCGTATATGAAGGATGATACCGTTTAAAGGTGTGATCCTTTTTTATTTTGTGCACAAATGAAAAACAAAATAACGAAAATGTAAAGTCTCTTGTTTTTAGAAATGAAAGCGCTATTTTAAGCAAGTTTATTCACTCATAGAGTGATATAATGTTTTCAGAGGACAAGTTTCCTGTAGGGAAGAAATGGAGGAGAGAGAATGAGATCACAACGGAAACTAGCGGCATTACTGATGAGCCTATCCATGGTCGTCACGATGCCTTATACTGCCTTCGCTACCGAACCGACAGTGACAGACAGTAATCCAGTCAGTGCCAGCAGTGCAGAACGCCAAGGCGATGTCGTACAAGGTGTTGCTGTCACAGAGAATACCTTATTTCAAGATAGCACACCGGATGCACATTATCAGGCTACCTTTACTTTAGATACCAGCGGCTTTGCTAAGGAAGTCGCGAAAGTCGAAGTCGGCGGTAACTTCCAGTTCTACACCGAAGATCAGCTGGATGATTATCTTGCCAACGAAGATACGATCGAGCCAGGTATGAGCTATGGGGAATTTACATTATCAGGTTACCGGGCAACGGAATATAAAGCGGGCATGTTCACGACCGGTGTCGCCATGGATCTGGCAGCGACCGGACAGGCGAATTATCTTTATGAATTAAGTGAGATCGAAGAGAATATCTGGCAGACCAGCCTGCCACTGCCAGGTGGTCAGTATTACTATGATTACTTTATTACTTATGCAGATGGCACGACCGAAACGATCAAGGACCCAGCCAATCTGCCGATTGCCAATGGCGACAGCGATGCCAATCACAGTCTGTTCTATGTAGGGAATAGTGAGGATTGTGTGGCAGGAGAAGAATATGTGTTCCCAAGAACGGATGGCAAGACCGGAACAGTCAACTATGTGACATATACCGCCGTTGATGGCAGCACTCAACCACTGGGCATCTATTTGCCATATGGCTATGATGAAACCAAGACCTATAAGACCTTATACTTATCCCATGGTGGAGGCGGAAATGAAGTTGAATGGTATGAGATCGGTTCAGCGAAGAATATCTTCGATAACCTGATCGCTGAAGGAGAACTGGAACCAACGATCATTGTGACGATGGATAACCTGTATTTCAACTTCGAATCCGGGGATTCGGTCAAGAACATCACCGAATGCATCATCCCATATATGGAAGCGAACTATGCGGTGGATACAAGCCGAGAAGGCAGAGCGATTGCCGGTTTATCAAGCGGCGGAAGCGTGACCGTAGGCGCTATGCTGAATGCCAATGATACTTTTGATTATTATGGTGTGTTCTCACCAAGCCGGACGATGAACTTCGTAGAAGAAAGTCTGACCGATGAGATGAAAGCAGATCTGAAAGACGCCGAAAGCTATTATGTGAGCTGTGGCATCTTTGACTCCTATCTGAGACGCAATGTCAATGAACAGGTTTATGAAGAACTGCAGACGATTGGAGCCAATGTGGCATTCACATGGAAGAACGGATCACATGACTGGGCAGTATGGCGTGCCCAATTATCTGATTTTGCCAAGAACTATCTTTGGGAAACAGGGGATCCTGAACCTCCGGTAACGACGACTCTGGGTGTCCAAGTGGAAAGTAATACCTTATTTCAAGATAGCACACCGGATGCACATTATCAGGCTACCTTTACTTTAGATACCAGCGGCTTTGCTAAGGAAGTGGCGAAAGTCGAAGTCGGCGGTAACTTCCAGTTCTATACCGAAGATCAGCTGGATGATTATCTTGCCAACGAAGATACGATCGAGCCAGGTATGAGCTATGGGGAATTTACATTATCAGGTTACCGGGCAACGGAATATAAAGCGGGCATGTTCACGACCGGTGTTGCCATGGATCTGGCAGCGACCGGACAGGCCAATTACCTTTATGAATTAAGTGAGATCGAAGAGAATATCTGGCAGACCAGCCTGCCACTGCCAGGTGGTCAGTATTACTATGATTACTTTATTACTTATGCAGATGGCACGACCGAAACGATCAAGGACCCAGCCAATCTGCCGATTGCCAATGGTGACAGCGATGCCAATCACAGTCTGTTCTATGTAGGGAATAGTGAGGACTGTGTGGCAGGAGAAGAATATGTGTTCCCAAGAACGGATGGCAAGACCGGAACAGTCAACTATGTGACATATACCGCCGTTGATGGCAGTACTCAACCACTGGGCATCTATTTGCCATATGGCTATGATGAAACCAAGACCTATAAGACCTTATACTTATCCCATGGTGGAGGCGGAAATGAAGTTGAATGGTATGAGATCGGTTCAGCGAAGAATATCTTCGATAACCTGATCGCTGAAGGAGAACTGGAACCAACGATCATTGTGACGATGGATAACCTGTATTTCAACTTCGAATCCGGGGATTCGGTCAAGAACATCACCGAATGCATCATCCCATATATGGAAGCGAACTATGCAGTGGATACAAGCCGAGAAGGCAGAGCGATTGCCGGTTTATCAAGCGGCGGAAGCGTGAGTGTAGATGCTATGCTGAATGCCAATGATACTTTTGATTATTATGGTGTGTTCTCACCAAGCCGGACGATGAACTTCGTAGAAGAAAGTCTGACCGATGAGATGAAAGCAGATCTGAAAGACGCCGAAAGCTATTATGTGAGCTGTGGCATCTTTGACTCCTATCTGAGACGCAATGTCAATGAACAGGTTTATGAAGAACTGCAGACGATTGGAGCCAATGTGGCATTCACATGGAAGAACGGCTCACATGACTGGGCAGTATGGCGTGCCCAATTATCTGATTTTGCCAAGAACTATCTTTGGGAAACCGATGCACCTACAGGCGACCAGACTCCTGTTCAGACAGGTGACCCTGTTCAGGCAATGCCGCTTGTCTTAGGCATGGTGATTTCCGTATCAGCCTTAGGCTTTGTGGTTTATAGACGTAAAAAAGAAAATGCATAAAAGCAAGGACTGTCCGAGGCGACAGTCCTTTTAAGTCAAGAAGATGGCATCTTCAATAGCGTCATTCAAATGGTATTTCTTCACTGAATGGAAACGAAGTGAGATCGCGTCAAAAAAAGAACATAGAAAGAATCAACGTTTTCTTCTATGTTCCCTGATGACTGTTATAAACAGCCAAATGCCCAGTCCTACAGCGGTGAAATAACCGACAAAGCCGATGGCCGGAATACCAAAGAGCGTAGGGGTCATTTGGGTGGTGCAAAGAATTGAACTTGCCATCAGAAGTCCGGCACTGACAATGCCAACGACGAGCTTATTGACCATGTGATCCACCGTTTGTAAAGGAATCGTGGAATCCATGATTTCCAAGTTCAATTTCAGTCTTCCTTTGGTCATCATGCTGAGAACTTCGCTTAAACGAACTGGCAGTTCTAACCCATAATGCAGGGCATCATAGGATTTCTTTACGGTAGATTTCATTTCTTTTTTAATGTGTTCGGGATCTCTGAGATGCATGGCGACATGATTGGCGGCAATTTGTAAGATGTTTGTGTGGGGATCCAAGGTCATGACGGTACTCTCGATGGTGACGAGTCCCCTTGCCAGCATACTGATTCCTTTAGGCATGGAGATACGATACTGATGGGCAATCGTGAAGATCTCCTGCATGGCCTGACCTAGATGGATATCCTTTAGATCTAACTGCAGGTAGCGATGCATGAAGGATTCCATGTCCTCGTAAAAAGCGGTGTAGTCAATATGTTTATCGTGAATGCCCAAGGTCAGGATGACTTCGACAAGTTTCTGAATATCATTTTGTCCCATGGCAAAAACTGCTTCTTTCATCAGATCTTTATCTTCTTTAGCTAACGTCCCCATCATGCCAAAGTCGATCCAGACGATCTTGCCACCTCTGATCCTCAAATTTCCCGGATGCGGATCCGCGTGGAAGAAGCCATCATCAACGATCTGTTTGATGTAGTTTTCAGATAATTTAGTGGCAATTTCACTAGGGTCGTAGCCATTGTCGATGAGCGTATCGATTTGATCGATCTCGAACCCGTCAATATATTCCATGACCAGTACTTTACTAGTGGTATATTCCTGATAGATATGCGGTGCGCCAATATAAAGAATTCCCTCATTGAGGGAAGTAAATTGTTTGGCAAAATGCGCTTCATTTAAAAAGTCAAGCTCTTCTTTGGTCGTGTGCCAGAACTCATCGAGAACAATGTTGATATCAATGACACTGCCTAGAATTTCATTGAGCTTTAAAAGCTGACTGGCTTTGCGGATCAAAGAGATGTCCCTTTCCATCATTTCGTAGATGCCCGGGCGCTGCACTTTTACGACAATGTCATCCCCGTTTTTTAAGCGTGCACGATGAACCTGAGCGATGGAAGCACTGCCTAGGGGAATGGGATCGAAGTCATCGAAAACTTCCTCAACGCTTGTACCATAGTCATTTTCGATGACCTGGTAAACCGTTTCCATATCCATCTGCATGACATTTTCCCGCAGCTTGATCAATTCTTTACAGTAACGCTCTGAAAACATATCCTGTCTGGAGGCCATGATTTGTCCGATCTTGACAAATGTAGGCCCCAGATCTTCGATGATATGGCGTAATTTGACGGGATCCACACCCTGTGTGATATGGTGTTTTCTTAGGATCCCAATGATCTCCGCTAAGCGTGTATGACTTTTTAATGGTGCTTGATTATCCATTGGCCTGCAGTTCTTCAATTTTTGCTTTTAGATTGGCCAAATCTTCAGGACTCAATTTTTCTAAATCCTTTTCCATGGATTTCACATCTGCAGGGGTCTTTAATTTTTCAGAAATCGTGTGTTTTAACTCTTCATTTAAGATTTTGCCCTGCTCAACCGTCAATTCACCCTTGGTAACCAGCTGATCGATCATTTCTTTGGATTTTTCAGCAGTCATGGCAACGGCGCCGACACCGGCTAAAAAGATCTTCTTTAAATCATCACTAAAATTATTCATAAAAACCCTCCTTCTTGTCTTTATTCTAACATTTTTTGGCAGAAAAGAGAATCAAAGACATGATTTTATTTGTTTTGACATACTTAGTATGGTCTATGTGCGACCGAATATACCTATGATTTGTCATCATAAACGGTTGGCGAGGGGTGAGAATAATGCTAAAATGAAGATAAACGGGAGGAGGAGAAAAGGTGAGAAGGAAATGGTATATCTGCTTACTGGGATTGCTTTGTGTTTTAAGCTTGACTTTTGTCAATGTCAATAAAGTTCAGGCTCAGGCACCTGTTCGTCAAGTGGCATTGATTGATGATGTGGTACAAACCAATGATCCGACGGATGTCAGCGGGCTGGTCATGGGTGCGGTTGTGGCACTCATTGGGGTTGTCGCATTGGTGTATTACCAGGTCAAAGGCAAACATCAAAAATAAAATGTAAAAAGACGCGCTGGCGTCTTTTTACATTGAGAAGGAAAGCAAAAAATGATTGTGCTCGTGTTAATTCGAGATTGGATTGTGAATAAATACTTTGATCTTGAGCATCGATATTCATTTGGGCACTTTCAATCATGATTGTCCCTTCGCAGTGCAGACCGTCCTGTTGACTATGAATATCATAGGAACCATCCTGCAGATAGATGTATCCTGGTGATTCTTCAGAACCACAATGCAGTGCATCCTGACTGGCATTAATGTCAAAGGAACCAGTGAGGACGGCGATGGTTTCTAAAGCGCTGATGGCATTTTTCTGACTGTCGATCTGATAGTTTCCACCGGTGATAATGATCTCCTGATCAGCGTGAATACCGTCATATTGGGACGTGATCACCAGTGTTCCCTGACCATTGAGAACGAGTGTACCGTGGCTGGAAATGGCCTCGTTGTTTGAAGTAATGGTGTTTAAACTATCAGAAGAGGTCGAAATCTGTACCTTGCTTTGATCAACGACTTCGATGGCTGGTTTCGTGCTTGAAGCAAGGGTCACATTATTTAATACGAGCCGTATCGTGGTATCCGCAGGAGCACTGATAGTAATTTGTCCATCTTCCAGGATACCTGAGATTAAATAGGTGCCCGGTTCGTCAATGAAGACATCCTGATTATTTAAATAGATAGGTATGATTGTGCGCATATCATACTCGGTATAGAGATCTTCATTGAGAAATAAATAGGGAATACTATTCGCTGAAACCGGTATGTCCGTTTCCTGCTGATAAGAACAGGCGCTGAGGAGCAAGACGCTCAAAATACAAAAGAGTCTTTTTTTCATCACATCCCTCCAGTGTATAGTGTATATCACTATACATGACTAATCATAAGGCCAAATCAAGGGTTAAGTATGTCTTAAAGATTTTTTATCATGTGATTTCCTTTTGCTTCTCTCACATACTTTTGGTTTTTTGGCTCAGGTGTTTGATGCCTCCAAGACCCGTAAAAAATCACGGATTAAGGATTGACTACTTTTATTTGCCGTTCTATGATTAACATATAATCATAAAAGTGGGTGTTGGAAGGTGAAAAAAGATTGTTTGCGTGTTCGAGCTTATTTAGGCAGTCATATTGGAAAAAAACGTGAAAATCAGGAAGATAACTTTACATTTGCGGGTAAGATCAGTCTTTTAAAATCCGAACAGTATCTGGAATATCAGCACAGTCTGGATGAACCACTGTTATTTGGTGTGTTTGATGGGATGGGGGGCCTTTCTTACGGCAGCAGGGCATCTGAGATCTGTGCACAATTATGTCAAAGTTATGTGCTTCATCCTCGTTTCCTTATGGAGGATCTTAAAGCCCTTTGCATTATTGCCAATGAGCGTGTTTTTAATGAGATGCGCCAGTTAAAAACGAATATGGGTTCGACGCTTAGTCTGGTGATTCTTTATCAGGATCAGCTTTACCTGGCGAATGTGGGGGACAGCCCGATTTATTTATATCGTGCGGGTGAACTGATAACGCTGCATGAGGAACATACGGAGCGTCATCTCTATGAACGCCTTTATGGTCCTTCTGCAAAGAAAAAGAAGTATCGTCTTACCCAAAATATAGGTATGGATGTGCGTGAGATGCAGATGCAGCCTTATGTTATCCAAATACCGCTTATTCCAGGTGACATTGTGTTGCTTAGCAGCGATGGACTGAGCGATATGCTCAGTCAGGAAGTCATAGCGACGCATTGCAGACAATTTAGTCATGCGATTGCCCGTGATTTGATTGATGCGGCTTTATACGCCGGTGGAAGAGATAATATCACACTAATTTGTGG
Source organism: Clostridiales bacterium CHKCI006 (assembly GCA_900018345.1). Classification (GTDB taxonomy): domain Bacteria; phylum Bacillota_I; class Bacilli_A; order Erysipelotrichales; family Coprobacillaceae; genus Fimiplasma; species Fimiplasma intestinipullorum. The sequence goes on along the minus strand of FCNA01000026.1, from coordinate 73,725 downwards.
AAAAATAGAAAAGGGGGATGAAGACAATGTCTGAAGCAGTCGCATTTCAATATGAAAATCTGTCATTGTATGCAATCCTGGAAGAGGGCAAGTGCCTCACGATTGGATCGGGACAATATGATCATTTACGCATTGCCAGTTTAGGATCATCACAGTTCACCTTAGAAATGTTCGATGGAAAGGTTTATTTATCTGGTAAGGCGCCTTACGCTTTTGATCGTTATTTATTGCCTGCAACCGGCACATTTCCTATTGATCAGGCGCATCTTATGTTTTTGTATCTGAGTCCAGCTTCAGGAGTTTCTCCGCTAAGCTTTACACTTCCTTTTCAGGGAGAAATATCGATTGGCCGTTTGGCAACCAGTGATTTATGTCTTGCTTTACCTTTTATTAGCCGCAAACATCTGAGCTTATCGATACAGGAAGGGGCGGTAACCCTCACCAATCACAGTAAAAATAATGGCACTTACGTGAACGGAAAACGGGCCTGGAAGACGCAGCTAAAAGCCGGTGATGTGATTTCCATTTTAACCTGTCGTCTTTTATATGATGGACAGCAACTGCACTTTGAAAATGTGGGCGAATCGTTGACGATTCATGCCAAACAGTCCAAACCGGTGATGGTCCAAGAGGCACCGACCGGACGTGTTTTTCATCGTTCACCGCGTTTAAAAAGTCAGCTGCCAAGTCAGGAAGTGGTGCTGGCATCGCCACCTAATAAAAATCTCCAAAACCCGCAAAAACGCTCATTATTCTTACAAATGCTGGGTACGGGGACGATGTTTACGACAAGTATGTTGATGGGGATGGCTAGTCCGGCTTATATGGCGGCACGCTCATTGAGCCTGATCATGCCTATTGCCAATATGATTACTCAACGAAAGCAGGATAAGAAAATGCAAGCTCAGCTGGAACAATATGAAGCCTTGCGTAAAGAACTCTACGGAAAGTATATTGAGGATCAAAAAAGCCGCATCCAATTTTATGCGGATAAGCAACGTGAGATCATTACGCATGAAAATCCATCCAGTACGCAATGTTTGGCGATGCCTGAGACGTTAGACCGTCAGCTTTGGGAACGGACAGCTCGGGATGCGGATTTCTTGGATGTACGACTGGGAATGGGTTATGAAAAATTATGTGTCGAAGTGAAAGCTGGCAGGCAAGAAGCGAATTTCCAAATGGATTATGATGAAATGAAGCAATTAGCCAGTGAGATTATTGAAGAGACGGCCTATGTGGATCGGGTCCCTGTACGTTTGCCATTAACGAAGTATCAGACAGTGGGCGTGATTGGACAACGTGAAAAGGTACTTTCAGAGGTGCGTAATATGATCATCGCTTTAACGACCACGCATTTTTATAAGGATGTCAAGCTTGTTGGTATCTTTGATGAGCAGGAAAGTGACTTTTGGGCGCCGATGCGCTGGCTGCCGCACGTCTTTGACGATGCGCGCCAGAGTCGCTATATGGCTTTCAATTACCTGGATGCCAACAGACTCTGTGATCGGCTCTTAGAACAGGTGATTGCTGAAAGAAAACGTCTTTTAGAACAGCGTCAAAGCTATCATCAGCGCGCTCTGCTGCCGCATTACATCCTGGTGATTGGTTCCAAACGCTATTTGAGCCATCACCCTATCATGGAACATTTGCTCAATCATCAACCTGAACTGGGAATAACGGCCATCTTTCTTTTTGATGATCTGTATGATCTTCCTTTAGAAACCCAGTTTATCATTGACGTCGATGGTGAACAGGGATTTGGGGTTGGCTATGAGCCTTCTAAAACAGACGAGCGCTTTCTCTTTAGCTTCGATGATTTTGTCGGGCAAAGTGCTTTTGATCATTTTAGTCGCCAAATGGCTTCTATTGAAGTGGCTGGTTATGCTAAACAGGCCGATATTCCTTCGAGGATCACCTTTTTGGAAGGCTATCAGGCCAAATGCGTCGAGGATCTGCACATTGATCAGCGCTGGAAAAAGCCGCGTCAGGATGAATCCATGCCTGCTGCCATCGGTATGATGGCCAATCAGCGGATTTTTTATCTGGACACCTATGAAAAGATGCATGGTCCGCACGGTCTGATTGCGGGGGCGACAGGCGAAGGAAAATCAGAATTATTAAAAACATGGATCCTTTCGATGATGATCAATTATTCATCTGAAGATGTTAATTTTGTTTTTATCGATTATAAGGGTGGTGGCATGGCGAGTCATTTTCGTGGAGCTCCTCATGTGGTTGGTGAAATTACCAATTTGACAACGGGCATGGATCGTGCGTTTGAAGCATTGCGCAGCGAAAATCGTCGTAGAATGGCCCTTTTCCAACAATATCAGGTTCCCGATAACGATATCTCGCATTATCATGAGTGGTATCGTGCCGGGAAGGTGACGGAGGTCGTGCCGCATCTGTTTGTCGTTGTCGATGAGTTCAAGATGTTAAAACAGCAGAATCCGGAAGCAACGCGACAAATGGTTGAAATTGCAACCATCGGTCGTGCGTTAGGGGTCCATCTGGTCCTCGCTACCCAAAGTCCTGGTGAAGCGATTGATGAGAGCATTCAGAAAAACGCTCAGTATCGGCTGTGTTTACGTCTGCAGTTTGCCAGTGAGAGCCGTGAGCTGATTGGGACGATAGATGCGACGAGCCTGCGTAATAAGGGACGCTGTTATGTCAATGTCAAGCGCACGGGAACGTATGAAATCTTTCAGTCATTTTATAGTGGCGCGCCTTATGATCCCAAGGGAGCGAAGCAAAATGAACACACCTCCAAGGTCAGTGAGGTCTTAATGGATGGGACACGCGTGGCCTTACAGAGTTCATCTAACCTGGATCAAACGCACGTGCCCAGTGAGTGTGAAGCCATTGTCCAGGAATTGATTCGCGTGGCAAAGCAAATGCAATTGCCTGAAAGACCACGTCTCTGGCTTGATGAATTGCCTGACCAGATCGCTTTACAAGACCTGATGCCCTCCGATGATGAAAAGGGAAAATGGGATGCCCGTCTGCCTTGGCTGCAAGTTCCAATCGGACTTTATGACTCTCCTTCGACGCAATCCCAGGGTGTTCTTTCCATCGATTTTCAGCGCGACGGCAATCTGGCTATCTATGGCAGCGTGGCAAGCGGAAAGACCAACCTGATCAAGACCATGATGATGTCCATAGGGGTTCATTATGATCCTAAAGATGTACAGATCTATGGGATCGATTGTGGGGGCGGCAGTACAACGATTTTTAACTCCCTGCCCCATGTCGGCGGAATTGCCCGGGATGGTGAAACAGAAAAGATAGAAGCCTTGCTGAAGATGCTGAATGATGAGATTGAACGGCGACGCCAGCATTTCTTAGAAGTTGCCGAAGGGATTGTTTCCTTGCAGGAATATCGGGAAGTCATCAAGCCGGATATTCCCGCCTGGATCTTCTTTGTGGATAATATCGTGAGCTTCTTACAGAGTTATGAACGTTTATATGATGCGCTTTATTCGATTGTGTTTAAAGGGGCCAGCTATGGGGTGTATTTTGTCATGAGTGCCAATACCACGACCGGCTATCGTTCGCAGATCAATTACCATGTTCCAAATCGTATCACACTGGAGATGAATGACCGGGCAGACTATGCGGTCATTGGTAAATTCCAGGGAGTACCCCTGCCCGATCGTCCGGGCCGAGCGCTATGCAAAGGACCTTTAGCGATGCAGATTGCCCTTTTTGAAAGAGGGGACAATGAAGCGCAGCGTACCCAGAATCTTCGTGTTTTTCTGAAACAAATGAATGCGGAATACGATGGTCCACGCGCAAAACGGGTGCCTGTTCTGCCAGAGACGGTTCGCATGTCCGATCTGCTGGATTTCTATACGCAAGTGACGCGTCTTCCCATCGGTTATCGCTATGAGGATATCTCACCTGCCTATATCGACTTTAAACGCAGTCATACCTTCTTAGTCACCGGCATTCCCCGCTCAGGCAAAAGCCGTTTGCTAGAAAATATCATGACGATGATCCATCAACGCTTTGCCCATTGTCAGTTGTATGTATTTGACAGTGTCAGTCAATCGCTGCAGGAGTGTGCTGCCTTTGTCGATCACTATGTGGTATGTTCTCATCAAGAGAAAGTACAGGAAGCCTTCATTGAGCTGGCTGGGGAACTCAATGCCCGCAAGAAAGATCCGGAACTCCTGTCAGAAAAGCCGGAAATCTTCATTTTTATTGATCATCTACATGATTTTTATACCTATTTACCTGCATCGGTAAGTAAGATCATGACCAATGTCACCATGCGATCTGCCGGTCTGAAAGTGTATTTTGTGATTGCCGGAAATGTTGATGAAGTGCAGGCTTATGTGCGTGCCCGTACGCCTTCAGAGGTATCGTTCTTAACGAACCAGCAAGCAGGAATCATTTTATCCGGTACGATCAGTGCATACCGCTTTTATACAACCGATCGTGTTCCTTTTGAAAAACGCATGCAGCCGCTTGAATCTAAAGAAGCCTACCAGGTGGAAGGGACTTCTCTTATCCGTATCCGACCGGCCAAATAGGAGAAAATGATGTACTTAGATACAGAGGCACTTTACGGATGGCTGCAGCAATTTGAAAAAGTGCTGGTGATGCAGGAGGAACTGTTGACAGGATTGAAACATTTACAGCAGGAAAGTAATGGCATGCTGGATCTCGAAACGATGTCCGTGGAGATGGACATGCTTTATGGTCAGATGATCTCACTGAAGCAGATATTAAGTCAGATCCCCTCCCGTTACATACAAATCATTCAAACTTATCAGAAGCGGCTTAATGATCTCTATTTAGACTGGCAGGATTTTTCAGCCGAATGCCACTATCAGATGGGTGATTATCGAGATATCGGACAGAGCATTCCCAGAAGTCCTTTGTTTACCATAAGCGAGACACTTTATGGACAAAGTGGCGTCGCTCGCGTTTGTCGAAAGGAAGATCAGTGTGATGATGGTGCTCAAACAGAGTGAATGGCTGGTACTGGCTGGTTTGCTTGGGTATCCTTATCTTTATGGATTGGATCTGAAACTTTCACCGTCCAGGACGATGCAAACTTTTGATGAACTTGAGGCGAAGGGCTATTTAGAAATGAATTTTCTAGGAGAGGTCGAAATTCCAGGCGTGCTCTATGATTTATTGGTGATCATGAGTGAGCCTGAGTGGGTCTTGCAGATGGATGCTCAAGAGATCTATTATCATAAAGACCAACGAACCATTTGTTTGACTTTGAAGCAGGAAGAAGCAGCCGCAGCACCTGTGTCATCGTTTCCCTCGCATCTTATCGGAAAATCAGGAAGATTGATCAGCTGGAAAGATCAACGAATCATGCTAGATCGTGAAATCATCGGCGATCAAGCGTTATTGTATGCGTTATTCAAAGGAGAGGATAGAAATGCATAATATCATGGTGACTATTGAAAATGAGCAGCGAACCATTCAAAAAGATGTTGAAATGCCGGCGCATGTCCGCTTAGCCTTACTGCGTCCTGAGCTGTTAGGCTTGATGAAAGTCAATGTGTTGAATACGAACGCGAAACTTTACTCGGTTCGTTTAAAAAGAGTGCTCAATGATGAGGAGACATTGGGGCAGGCTGGTATTTGGAATGGCGATTATCTGGTGTTGATCGAGCATGGATGAATGGGAGCTCAACTGGCATTGTCGGCTGGTCCTGCTGCAGTCGATGGATCTGATCGAGGAGGAGATGAAGCAGCTCTCTTCCCTGGCCGAGCAAATGCCGGCAATCTGGCAGGATGAGGCAAGTCAGGCGGTTATCGATAAGCTGCTGGAATGGAAACGCGAGTTGGAAAAAAATATGCTGGAGATGGATGAGAAACACCATCTTTTAGTGAGAAAGGATGAGTTGAATGGCCTCTGAATTGCATTTAGATACGGATTCCTTACAAAAGCACTTGCAGTCTTTGCGTCTAGTCAAGCAGGATTACACAGCCTATCGCGAAGAGGTTAGGTATGTGATGTCGTTACTTAATCAGGATAATGCTATCGATGGTGAGGGGCTGATAGAAAATCAGGCGACAGTGCTTGCCTACGTGGATGAGATGATCACGCAAATCACGCAATTAGTTGAAATCATGGAAGAGGGGGTACGCAGGCTTGAAGATCATCTTGAATGAAGAAAGTTTGGGCTGGGCGGCTGAAAAGCTAAGCCACTTGCAGGATGAACTGGATGATCTCAGTTTGAAGCTTAAACAGGAATGTCAGGAGGATGTGAGCTGGTTGGGACAGAGCGCTGTGGCTTATCAGGATCATCTCCGTCAGCTCTTGACTAGACATCAAGATCTGCAGGACCTCTATGCCCAGTTGATTCATACATTATATTTGATGCAGCAAGATCTTATGGATGTGCAAAAGGAACTCTATTTACACATTCAGGAATGATAGGAGGAAGACAATGGATACTATCCAATTGAGTGCATCTGGTTTAGTCAGAATGGCTGATCTCATGGCTGCACGTTATTTAGATCAGGATTATGTTCGCTTGGCAGGTTCTCATACTCAATCAGACGATGCGCTTGAAGCAGCCGGTCTGATTGAAGAAGATTTTTTTGGCGAAGTGACCCTTTGTCCTCAAGCGAATCTGCTTAGTCCCATCTTTTTTGGATTGTTTGAAGCGGAGTATTATTTAGAAGTGCCGGGTTCCTATGTCCACTTTAAAATTCATGATAGTGAACAAGGGGCGGTGAGGGTAGATATTCAGGCTGATCAGCTGACGATTTCTCCGTTTGAAGTGGGAATGCTGGATCATCTATTGCCGGAAATAAAGACGCCTCCACACCGACTGGTGCTTGATGAACAGACGTTCATGGATCGTCAACCAGAGGGCATCATCATTTTGAAGAACAGCCATGTTGGAGGCAAAGGTAAACTTGTCGAGATGGTCTATGATCAGGGGTTGGTTTATCGTTGGCGCTATGGGAAGATCTATTCGATCGGACAGTATGATTTAGAACGTTTGTGTAAACGAATATTGTGGGAGGAAAGAGAATGACAGACCGTATTATTATTGATGAGAATGCAGCTATGGCAGATATTCAACGGATTAATCAGGCTATTCCTATCTTAGAACAAGCAAGATCAGCTCTTACGCAGGTCAAGCAGGAGGGAGAACAGACCATCGGGAAAACAGGGACGGCAATCGTGCATAAATCGGGTCAGCTGATTCAACGCATCGATCAGTTGATTGCTTCATTACAGCATACACGAAGTGAAATTCAAAAGACAGTCAATCAAAATAAAGCTTTGGATGCCGAACTGGCAAGGCGCATTGGTGCCAATATGTAGGGGGGGATCATAGATGGCAGTTATTCAAATTGATACAGATATTTTAAGGCAGGCAAGCAGTCAAATTACAGATAAGCTCAATGAACTGCAAACGTTAAATGCATCATTGAATACGATCATTGGGGCGATTGCCGAAGGCTGGAGCGGACAGGCTAGCACCCAGTATCATGCCTTGATGAAAAACTATGCAAAACAGGCCAACCAGTTTCAGCCGGTGTTTCAGGAATTGAAGAAGTATGCCGATGAAACCGTGAATTCTTTTGAAGATCTTGATGCTTCTTGCAGCAGCAAGATCGAGCAGGCGTTTTAGGAGGTGCTAAACATGCGGATTTCAATTAATACAGATAATTTGCAAACGGCAGCCAAGGCATCCAATGAGGCAGCGATGAGCCTTCAGCAGGCCAATGCGATCCTCAGTGCCATTACGACACATCAGGATTGGGTCTGCCCGAATAAGACCGTGATCAATCAATTGATTGAGGGCAATCGTCAACGCATCAGTCGCTTGTTGGCAGATGCGACCTCTTTTGATCAGGCTGTACTGGAGGTGACCGAACAGTTCCTGCAGGCAGAAGCCAGCATCGATCGTCGTTTGGATACGCTGGATGGGTTGTTGAGCCAGATCAATGCTGCCAATGCAATTGAAGCGGGAACTTTATCCACGGTAGCTTCTAACTTTATTCCTGCGGCAGGGCAGGCGGTCAGTTCTTTGTTGCAGGTAGAAGAAAGGCGCGGTGAAGATAAATGAAGGTATATCCTATCGGTTCCATCATCCAAATCAGACGAAGCCAATATATGATCGTTTCACATTTTAAAACAGAAAAGGATAACCATTTTCACTACTACTATCTCTGTGTTGCTTATCCTCGCGGCTATGTCGGAGCCGATCGGCTGGTGGCGCTTGCTTTTGAAGAACCTTTTGATTTGGTCCACGAGGGAGCGCTGATTGGTAGAGGTAAGTCGTATCTTGAAGATCTGACGCAGATTGCCACGCTCGCTCAACAGCTCGACGCAAAGGTCATGAAACGTATTGAGTTTTTAGAATATAAAGGTTTTGAACAGATGGAAGCGGAGGCGATAAAATGAAACTATATCCCATCGGTACCATCGTGCATCTCAAGGGCATTGCCCATCCGATCATGATCATCGGTTTTTATCAGGTTTATGAGGAAAAGGTCTATGAGTACGTGGGTGTTCCCTATCCTACCGGTATAGTTTCGACGAATTCAATGATGGCTTTTCGTCCTCCACTGATTGAGGCCTTGCTGGCCAAAGGCTATGAAGACGAGAATGCCAAAAAATTGGATCGTGCCATGGATCGAATCGTTAGTGGTATCAGCGCGATGCACAAAAAGGAGGCGGTATAAATGGCCAATTCAACCATTAAGCTTTCGGCAGAAATGCTGCAAGCGCAAAGTGATCAGATGAAGCAGCTGCAGTCACAATATGAAGACATGTTTAAACAGATGGAAAACATTTTGCAGGAAATGAATACGGGATGGAGTGAGAATCTCTCTTGCCATTTCGTGGAGAAGATTGCGCTTGCGCAAAAAGGATTTACGAAGATGTCAGAGCTGCTTCAGGGAGGATCGGAAGCGGCACGTCAGGCCGCTTTGGGCTTCACGGAACTGAATGATGCTTTGGCTTCCCAACTGTCTTCGATTTTGGGCCTTTCTGATCGCGATATCGAAGGACTCAAAGAGAACTGGGCAGCTGCAATTACGGATAGCGGTATATTGGACGAACTGATTCCGGAAGGTGCCAGTGCCGATGATATCATTACTATTTTAAGCGAGGCAGAGGAAGGGGCTTTTGGAACAGAATATATTGCTGAGGCAAAGGATTTGCTTGAGTCTTTAGATGGAATCTCATCAGGTGAAATATCCGGTGACACCATAGGCACGTTAGCTGATTTATTTGGCGGCTATGACACAATTTTAGGTAATCTCGGTTTTAGCAGCGGTCTTTCGGGGATGATCGTCGATAAAGGTACGGGTCTTATCTTTGGTGATGGCAAGTCCATTGACAGCGTTTCACCTGCCATGGTCGACTATTATGATGATATGCAGGAAGTCAATGAAATGCTGCAGGAAGGTGATCTGGTCAATGGGTTATTGAGCGGCTTTGTCCGAACCATTGAGGGTGGAACTAAAATTACCGTCGAAGCCTTGGGTGAAATAGGCGGAGATATCCAGGATCAGATTACAGATCATCCATTTTTCCAGGGGATCGTTGACTTAACGGGTCTGGATGATTCAACAGTTTTCGAGGATATCAACCAACAACTGATTGATTCAACAGGTATCGATTTTTCAGATTTCCCTCAGGAATTTGGTAAAGAAATGTATGATGTGTTCAGTGAAAGGGTCGACGCAACGGTTGAAGGTATTCCGGTTGTCACGGAGTATATCGGTGAACAGTTGGAGCGTTTCGGTAGTGGTATCATTGATGGATTCGCAAGCTTAAAAAACTACTTTTAGAGGTGGAGGTGAGTCACCATGGAGATATGGCCAAATTGGCAAATCGAATCCCTGATAGGTGAAGGCGGATTCGGAAAGGTCTATAAGGCCAAAAAAGAAGTATTGGGAGAGGTGGCATATAGTGCCATCAAAGTGATAGACATTCCGCATGATATGAGCGAAGTGAGAGAAATGGTATCCTCAGGTTTGACGCAGACATCGATCGTTGACTATTATCGCCAGGATGTCAAAAGATATCTGGATGAGATCCGTTTGATGGAAAAGATGAAAACGGCAAGTCACATCGTATCAATAGAAGATTATGAAGTCGTTGAAAAGACGGATAAGATTGGTTGGACCATCTATATCCGCATGGAGCTGTTGAAGAGTCTAGCCGATCATATGCAGGAAAAAACGTTAAGCATTCAGGAAGTTCTAAAGATGGGACAGGATATTCTGACAGCGCTGGAATTCTGTCATGCTCAGCATCTGATCCATCGGGATATCAAACCATCCAATATTTTTGTGACGCCATTTGGAGAATATAAGTTGGGTGACTTTGGCATTTCGCGTGAAGTGGAACGGACCAATGCAACGCTTTCCCAAAAGGGAACGAAATCCTATATGGCACCAGAAATGATCCTGGGTGAGAAGTATGGGAAAGATGTGGATCTGTATGCCTTAGGTCTAACCATGTATGAGCTATTAAATCATGGCAGAATGCCGTTCTTACCGGCCTATCCGGAACCTTACTATCCACAGGACCGCGAGGAAGCCATCTATAAGCGTCGCAAGGGAGAGGTATTTCCAGAAATAGAAGGAATCGGAGAGCTGAATGCGATCATCCAAAAAGCCTGTGCGTTTCATCCGTCAGATCGTTATGCGAGTGCCCAAGCGATGAAGGAAGCATTGGAAGCCTATCAGGCTCCAACAGTTAATGAAATGATCATGACTGAAGAAAAGACAGAAACACTGTTTAGCGAAGAAGATGAGAGCACCATGAATGTGTTTACCAATGCTTTTCAAAACAATCCTATCAAGACAGAGATGCCTACAAAAGACAAATCTGCCATGCCACCTGTTTCTGAGATCGTAACAGCTGTGGTGAGGTCTTTTTATACGAAACAAGGGATTCAACTCGAAGGGGATGCTTTGGCTCTTGAGCGTCTTCAAGCAGAAGTGAAACGCCTACTTGATGCAGGGGCTAGCTGGCCTTTAGTCATCGATATTCCTTATATTACTATCACGGAACAGGGACCATGCCATTTACATGTTTCTTTATCTATGCAGGACATGCAGGCTGAACAGTCGGTTCCTGTCCAAGAACCTTTGCAGCATTTTTGTCCATATTGCGGTAAGGGCGCAGGTTTAGTCTTTACACATGGCTATTATTGTCAGTCTTGTGGAAAAGTGTACTTGACAGTGGAGAATGACCGTACACAGCAATTAAGACAACTGTATCTTCAATTTCAAGAGTCACAGGATAACAATGAAAAAAGAGCTTTACTTGAAAAAATGCATACACTTGACCCGGAAAGTGCACAACTCTTAACTCGTATGGGAATGGAATACCGTCAATCAAATCAAAGTGAAATGGCTTTGCAATGTTACCGTGAAGCACAGAAGCGTGATGATCGGGATGCTGTTTTGGATCATAATCTAGGTATTGTTCAATTAATTATATTAGATCAGCCTGCCGAGGCAATCAATAGCTTTCAATCAGCTCTTAAAAAAGATAAACTCGGCCAGTCTTCCAGTTTAACCTTGCGTCCTCTTATTTTAGGAAATCTCGCCATTGCTTTAGAGAAAGTAGGTAAATCACGTCAGGCGCTGGTCAGCTTATGTCATGCCTATCATGAAGGATATCCTAATGTTGCAGCAATTTATGAACAATACCATGCCGGTAGTGTAGCGATGGATGAACTGCTGAACAAATATCTGGTAAAACTTGCTACTGATATTGATCCATGTAATGTCCAATCTGATCCTCAATATACTCACCTTTTCCCATTAAGTAACGGTGATAGTCCAATCATGTATGTCATGCCTTGCCGCAGCCCTTTTTGGCGTAAAAAAACTGAAAAGAGCATGCGCAAAAGTGGGATCGCTGTAGGGATGCTTTTTTCTCATCGTGCACTTCATTTTTATCATGACGCGCCTCAGTCGAATGGCTATTTTTCCATTTCATATATCTATTTTCCGAAATGGACATTTACAGTGGAAAACAATCAAATTATCCTTCAAAATGGTAACTTGAAATTCCATGTCAATATGACAGGACCAGAACTGCCGAAATATGTGCTTTCATGTTTGCGGGCGATTCAGAAGGAAATCCAGGCATGTACAAATGTTCCTTTGGATGTTTATATTTAAAAACGTACAGATTGTATTAATCAGTCTGTACGTTTTTCATCTTCTTTTTTTAGCTCTTCGCCTAGATAAGACAACAGAATCTCAATAAAAATAAAGTTGAATGGTTGTTCACCTAAAAAATAATCGGATGTAATCATCTGGGGTGAAGGCAGCAGAATGATCTGAGTGGCATATTTAGCCATCTTACAGTGTGCATCCATAGTAATAAGAATGGTGGGGACATGACTTTTGGCGGAGTTTTCAATCGCCGTCAGCATGCTGATTTGACTGCCTTTGGTTGAAAAATAAATGTGGAGATCTTTTTCATGACCCTGTGCTGCAATCTCTGGAATCAGGACCTGGTCAGTGATGGCTTCACCATCAAAATCGACTTTGTGAAAACGATTGCGCAGCTGAGTGGCAGCTAAACCGGTACTATTGACACCAAAGATCTTGACTTTATTGGCTTTGATCATCTGGCTGACCATGGCTTTGATTTCCTGTTCATGCAAGGACTGACGCATCAGTATCAGTCCTTTTTCGTAGATGTCGATGATTTCCTCTAGTTTTGATGGGTAGACCTGATTGCGCTCATGATTCTGACCGCTGTGAATGAAACGATTAAAGTCAAATTTAAACTCGGCGAAGCCATCATAGCCGATCCTTTGGGTGAAACGCAGAATAGCGGATTTAGATACATTGATCTTACTAGCGATATCCTGGATGTTAAGATGGACAGTTTCAGCAGGATTCTCTTTAATAAATTGATATTTTTTTTGATCCGTCTTAGTAAAGGTACCGGATGCTATTTGCATTTTTTGTAGTGGATTCATATGTTTTCCTCCTTTGTTAGGTTTATTATAACATATTTATAGAAAAGTTTCATTTGCTGGCCGGGCCGGTGAGCTACGAGCATTCATGACTTTTTGATAACTTGCTCCATGCTGATATATTAAGCGGAAAGTTGTGGCTCTGTATTTTCAGATGGAAACGAATGTTCCTTGAATATATCCCACAAAATATGCAATCGCTATACTCAGTGCAATGCAACATATACATAGTATTTCAGCAATTACCTTTTTTTCGGTTATTTCATTTATGGACTTTCCGTAATCAATAGTAGACCATACCATTGAAAGCAAAAATAGAATTGAAATCCATTGAGTATGAAACGATAGGCCCATGCTAACAAATACATAGTTTGAGATGATGTAAAAAGCGCTTCTGACTACAACTTCTGTCACTTTTACAATCTGATTTCTCATAAAATTCTCCCTCTCTGATAATACTGTGGGCGGCAGCACTCCTTGCTGTCGCCCCTTGATTGCCTATCTGCAAAGGCGGGCGGGGCTGTCAACGGCGGCGCGTATGCGCCGTTCATCTTGACCGTTGACTGGCTAGGCTGACTTTGCTATTCCGTTATCTCTTTCAGTTATTGTCAAAGGAAATGTAGATAGTTAGACTATTGGGCATGTAGCTGATACTTAACCACTTTTCGTCATTTGATGGTAGTGTCAAGTATTTTTCGCAAAATGGTTTGCAGGGTCTGGCATGAGTGAAGTCAGCCAGCAATGGAGGCATCTTCAAGGGCGGCCTCCAGGTGCTTCATGTTCATGTACTTCTTGTTGCCCCACTGGGTGCCGGCCACATGGCGCAGCCGGGCACAGACCAGCATAAGGGCGGAATTGCCGTCCGGGAAACTGCCCACCACACGGGTACGGCGGCGGATCTCCCGGTTGAGTCGTTCAATAACGTTATTGGTACGGATGCGAGTCCAGTGCTCGCTGGGAAAATCGCAGTAGGTCAGCGTCTCCTCAATGCCATCCTCTACCTCCTTGGCCGCCTCTTTCAGTTTCATGGAGCGCAGTTCTTCCACCACAGCTTTGGCCTTTTCCCGAGCTGCTTTCTTGCTTTCCTGGGCGTGGACCGCCTTGAGCATCTTTGCCACCAGCTTCACCTTGGAGCGAGGCGTGACCGAGAATACATTGCGGTAAAAGTGGACGGTACAGCGCTGATACTTGGCTTCGGGGAATACTTCTCCCACGGCCTCCAGCATACCAAGGCACTTGTCTCCAACAATGAGTTTCACACCGTCCAGACCTCGGCCACGCAGCCACTGGAAGAAGCTGACCCAGCTGGACTTGTCCTCCTTCATGCCCTCGGCGGCACCCAGAACCTCACGGTATCCGTCCTCATTGACCGCAATTGCCACAAGAATGACTACGTTTTCAAATTTGCCGCCCCAGTTACGGTGCAGATAGATCCCATCCACATAGACATACGGATATCGTCCGCCTTGCAGAGGACGGTTCCGCCAATCCTCGATGTGGACATACGTTTTCTTGTTCACTTATAGTAGAGGGAGAGACTTTGCTGCCCCAGAGGGCCTCGGTAATATCCTCCACACGCCGAACGGATACGCCTGCCAGGTACATCTCAATGAGGGCTTCTTCCACGCTACTCTCCCGGCGGCGATACCGCTCAATGATGGCGGTTTCAAAGGAGATTCCCTTGAGCTTGGGCACCTTCAGGGTAACGTCCCCGGATGTAGTGGTGAGATTTCGGTTGTAGTGGCCGCTGCGATAGCCCTGACGCTGCTCATTGCGCTCGTACCGGGCCGCCTGGGTCAGCTTCTCCGCCTCGACCTCCAGCAGTTCGTTGAGGGTTTCCTCTACGCTGCCTCGTACCAGTTCTTTGATTTGACCCTTGATTACTTCCTCGTTAAGCTGTACAATCTTTTCGGACATGGTTTGCTGTCTCCTTTCAGAATGGTGTGTCGTGACTTCATTCTACCAGAGGGCTGCAAACCATGTCTCTTTTTAACTACTTTTCAATTTGCGAAACTTATTGTACCTTATCCACTGGGTGTTTTCCATCCCAGAGGCCGCATAGGAAAGTTATTATAATCCCTGCGATTATAGAGTTTTAGCTGTTTCGCAAAATCCTCAAAGGAATAAAAGAGATGTGTTGCGTAAAAGCGTTCATTGTCTTTCCTGTGGCTGCGTTCTACCTTCCCATTATGACGGGGAGTAAAAGGACGGATGACCTTATGCCGTATTCCATGCGCTTCCAGTT
This sequence comes from Clostridiales bacterium CHKCI006, assembly GCA_900018345.1. Lineage (GTDB taxonomy): Bacteria > Bacillota_I > Bacilli_A > Erysipelotrichales > Coprobacillaceae > Fimiplasma > Fimiplasma intestinipullorum. The sequence goes on along the minus strand of FCNA01000026.1, from coordinate 58,527 downwards.
GCTTTTGGAAGAGAGTAGAGAAAACCAATGGAAAGGTGAGGCTATTAAAACTGCCCTTCAGTATATACGGGCAGAATTGTGGGAATATAGCGCGGTGGGAATTATGGACGCAGACGGCCAGCATCTGCCCGAAGATATGGAAAAGCTGCTGATGAGGGCAGGAAGAAATCCCGGAACACTGGTCCTTGGAACAAGAAATCTGGACCAATCTACACCCTGGAAATCCAGGTTCGGCAACCAGATTACAAGAAAGATTTTTAAGCCTTGTTTCAGCCTTCTGAACCCCTTGACATAGTTCCTTATTTTGCTTATAATTTCATTAAACAGTGGTTTTTACACTGCGTTACCACATAATGGGAATTATGTGGTTTTTAAAAAGAGAGGAGATTGGCAGATATGCAAAAAAAAATATATCAAAGTTCAAGCCGTACCTGTGAAAAGAATTGATAAAGCTCAGGCCGGTCTTCTTAAAACAAATTTGGAAGACGTATTGAAAGAGTTAGAGAAGATGTTGCGAAAACTGATAGAAACAGAGAATTAGAGGAAAGCATAGATGAAGATATCAAAGCAGTATGTTATAAGAGAAATTCTGGGGGAGCATATTATTGTGCCTACCGGCCAGGAAGTAATACGTTTTCAAGGGATTATTGCTGTGAATGAGACAGGCGCATTTCTGGTTCGGTACCTACAGGAACATGATGCAGATGAAGAAGAGCTGACCCAAGCCCTTTGCAGAGATTTTGAGATTGACAGTGGTACAGCTAGAAAAGATATAGAAGATTTTATAGAATCTGTTCACAGACAAGGGGTCCTGCTTGTGGAAGAAAAGAAAAAATGAGAAACAGAAGGTAAAGAAAAGTGTGAAAATAAAATTTGTTATTAATCGAACAAAATATTGATATTGCAGATATTACTTATGATAAAAACAAATTCGTTAGTATTATTCTAAAATCGCTTAGGATAATAATAAATTTGAATTTTGATTAAATATTTGTGTCCGATCGACGTAGTCGGGCGGAAATGGAGGTAAATATGAAAAAAAAGTATAAGAAACCTGAAATTGTTTTTGAAAAATTAGCATTTAAGTCAGCACTGGCAACGTGTGGGTTTATTTCAACGACAAGAATTTCGGATGATAGATTTCCTTGTGAAATGGTAGAGGGTGACGATTGGCAAGGTGGCAAGGGTGAGCCGGCATACAATGAAGATTTTGATTGTGTTTTAATTGGTGATTGTAGCGTTTGTGATAGTTATTTCTACTGCTATCATGTACCAATCATGATGGAAAACGGCAATGAGTCATATATCGGGTTATCTTAAATGAATCAGTATGCATATTGTATCGGCGGTATTGGAATCAATTTTTTTTTAGAACCTCCAATCTTTTTGAAGAAGGAAAAAGTATCTGTACCTTTTGAAACCGAGCCGAAGCAGGGAGTGGATCTTTTGTTCCACGTAACAGAGGATTCGTTTCCAAAAGATGGTAAGATTTGCTATCAGGATGAAAGATGTATTATTTTAGAGGTGCAGGGACAGATATATCGCTATCAGGGAGTACTAGACACAGGTGGGGATTTTTTATGGGGGAGTCGAATCACGCTGAAACAGGAAAGCCAGAATGTATTTCCCGTATTTATACATGCTCAAAGTGGGAGAAAAGAGGAGATATATCTGACGGAAAAGCAACTATTGACCATGGCTGGGTTCGAATATTTAATGGTTCACCGAAAAAGAGTGATTCTTCATGCATCCCTAATTAATTTTCAGAATCAGGGAATTGTCTTTTCAGCTCCGTCAGGGACAGGAAAGTCAACTCAGGCTGACCTGTGGAAGAGGAGATATCCTATTGTAGAAATTATAAATGGAGACCGCGTGATTTTAAGTTGTGAAAATGGAAGAGGAATGGCCCATGGACTTCCATTTTGCGGTACTTCCGGGATTGCTTTGAATTGTACTATTCCTCTTACAGCAGTGATAATCCTTCGGCAAGGCAGGGAAAACAGAGTTTGGACTCCAGTACCGCTGGAAGCGATAAAAGCACTGTTGTCCGAGTGTGCAGTGGATATTTGGGATACTAAGGGAATGGAAATAGTGATAAGACTTCTGGCGGAAATACTTAGGACTGTACCAGTATATATCTATGAATGTCTACCAGATGCTTCGGCAGCAGAGTTTTTAAAGTTATTTCTGGAAAAAGAAGGAGTACTTCAAGATGAAAAAAAGAGACGATATTAATCATGAAGCTGCCATCAGCTGGTACTTGTCACAGAAAGCGGCAAGGGCAGGCAGCCCGGTAAACGGAACATTTGAACTGACTGGCCGGTGCAATTTTAGCTGCAAAATGTGCTATGTGCATGAACAAGAAAACAGTGACGAGTGGAAAGAAAAAGAATTATCAGTATCAGATTGGCTGGATATCGCAAAGGAGGCAAAACAGGCCGGACTTCTCTATCTGCTTTTAACTGGAGGAGAGGCAATGGTGCGTGAGGACTTTGTGGAATTATATGAAGCGTTGAGTCAGATGGGGTTTCGCTTGGTGATTAATACTAATGGTTCTATGTTGACTTCAGAAATTGAGCACTGTTTCAAAAAGTATCCGCCGGCCAGAGTCAATGTATCTATTTATGGAGCTTCAGAAGAAACTTACGAGAATTTATGCGGAAGACGAGCATGGAGGAAAGTGACAGATACAGTGCGGAAACTTATTTCAATGGGGATTTCTGTGCGTACAACAACTGTATTGACAACCTATAATTGCCATGATATAGAAAAAATTTATGAGTTTGATAAAAGTCAGACCTCTCTGATTGAGATGACTCCATATCTATTTCCACCTATTCGCTTGAAACAAGGGCACAGCGGTGAGAACGTAGCGAGACTTTCAGCAGAAGAGGCCGGGAAATATATGGTAAAGAGAGATTATCTTCTGTTTGATAGCCGAGAAGAATTTATAGAAAAGGGACGAAGATTTCTAAAAACTGGAACAGGTTGTCCCTACGAAATACAGCATCTGGGGAATGCCCAGGGAGACGAAAGCCGATGCGGTGCAGGCCGTCATTCTTTCTGGATTACCTGGAATGGGAAAATGCGGCCTTGTGGGTTAATGACATATCCGGAGGCAGATGTACGGAAATTGGGATTTGATAAGGCTTGGAAACAGATAAAAGACGAAGTTTCTAAAATCCGTCTTCCTTATGAATGTAAAACTTGTAAACATAGTCAGTTTTGTAATATTTGTGCAGCCATCTGTCAGTCGGAGACTGGACGTTTTGACCAGCGGCCAGATTATCTTTGTCAGATGTCCGAGTCAGCAAAGGCGGCATATGCAGAAGCAATCAAAATGCTTCAGGGGCTGGAAAAGAAGGAAGAAGCAGATGAGTAGAAAAAAGTTCAAGTCACCAAGCTTGAACTATGCTATGCTACGGGAAATAGTTACTGAGATCCGCTGGATGAGCAATTATATTATAAAATATCGGGCAGCAGTGATGTTTTATGTTTTTGTAGGAATATTAGGAACTTTAATGGGATTGGCAGGAAGCCTTGCGTCTAAATACATGATTGACGCTGTGACCCAGTATCAGCCCCAGCAGTTGGTGACAACAGCCTGTATCTTTGTAATTTCGGGTCTTCTGGGAATTGGATTTCATGCTGTAATGAGCCGTATGCTGGCACGTATTAGTTTGAAAGTATACCAAGATATTTATGAGGATGTTTATCTAAAGGTGATGGAGGCCAAATGGGAAGAAATTGCAGAATTTCATAGTGGAGATTTGCTGAACCGTTTGAGCGGGGATGTAACTACGGTGTCAAAAAGTATTCTGGGATGGATTCCCTCCCTTTTAACGAAAACAGTAAGATTTATGGGCAGTCTCTTTATTCTTTTATATTATGATCCATGGATGGCAGCTATTGCACTGTGCAGTGCTCCAGTAACAGTGATTCTGTCCCGGAGTTTTCTGGGGCGAATGCGGCAGTTTAATCAGAAAATGCGTGCAGCCAGCAGCCGCATCACAGAATTTACGGAAGAATCCTTTCAGAATATTCAAATTCTAAAAGCATTTGGCCTAATTGGCTCTTTTGACGATAAATTGAAAACGATACAAAAGGATGCTATGGATACTTCAATGGCTTATAATGAATTTTCCGTTAAAACATCAACTTTAATGTCTGTTGTCGGATTTATAGTTTCTTTTATTTCTATGGGGTGGGGCATTTATCGTCTTTGGACGGGGTATATTACCTATGGAACGATGACTCTGTTTTTGCAACTGTCAAGAAACCTATCCTCAGATTTTAAAGCACTGGTACATCTAGTACCCTCAGCTGTTTCAACAGCTACTTCAGCCAGACGAGTGATGGAAGTGACAGAGTTGCCAAAGGAAACAATAAAGAAAGAAGATCGGCTTTGCAAAGTGGAAGAAAATGAAATAAAAAAAGGAGTGGAGCTGTTTCTAAGCCAAATTTCTTTTTCTTATCGGTCAGGACAACCAATACTGACGGATTGTTCCATGAAAGTCGGAAAAGGGGAATTTGTGGCACTAATTGGTCCTTCAGGATCTGGAAAAACAACGTTGATGCGAATTATATTAGGACTTGTTTCTGCTTCAAAAGGGCAGGTTGGAGTGAGGACAATAAGCAAAAAAATAGTACCACTTTGTGCATCAACTAGAGACTGTATTGCTTATGTACCCCAGGGAAATACGCTTTTTTCCGGGACTATTGAAGAAAATCTAAGAATGACTGCGCCGGATGCTGGAAATGATGAGTTAATTGATGCATTAAAGATGGCGTGTGCCTGGGACTTTGTTCAAGCTCTGCCGGGAGGACTTAAATTTTATATCGGAGAAAAAGGGAAAGGATTGTCAGAAGGACAGGCACAGCGGATTGCCATCGCCAGAGCTATATTAAAAAAAGCACCGGTGATTTTGCTTGACGAGGCAACTTCTGCTCTTGATGAAAAGACAGGAGTTCAGATAATGGCGCATATTCGGGAAAAGAATCCTAATTCTATTTGTATTTTTGCTACCCACAGACTGTCGGTACTTACGATGTGCAGTCGTGTATATAGAGTGGAAAATGGGAGGATTATAGAAGAATATGAAAGTTGTAGATAACGAGAGCTATTTGAAGGAAATGCTCTTTCTTCTTCAAGAAAACCGACAAATTGCAATCCCTGTTTCTGGCAATAGTATGACACCCTTTCTTTGTGGAGGAAGAGACTTCGTTATTCTCCGAAAGTGTGAAAAGAATGAACTTAGAACTGGGGATATTGTTTTGTATCAGCGGATACAGGGACAATTTGTACTACACAGGATTCAGAAAATTAGAGGGCAAAATTTTTATGCTATTGGTGATGCACAGAGTGTAGTCGAGGGACCTATTTCTGTGGAACGAATCTGTGGGAAGGTATATGGTATTCAGAGAAAAGGGCGATGGCTAGGACACAGAAATTTTTTTGATTGGTTCTTTAAAAAAATATGGATACATGTTATTCCATTAAGACGGCATATTTTAATAATCTGGAATAGGATTCATTTTAGCTTGGCATTCTGTTTCCAGAAATGTGGAAAACAGATTTAGGATGGTCAGCTTTCGCCGGCCATCCTTATTTTGTAATTTGTCCCCCATTCTTCCATGGCGTCCAGGATAGGAGGTAGTGTCAAGTATTTTGGTAGTGTCAAGTATTTTTCGCAAAATGGTTTGCAGGGTCTGGCATGAGTGAAGTCAGCCAGCAATGGAGGCATCTTCAAGGGCGGCCTCCAGGTGCTTCATGTTCATGTACTTCTTGTTGCCCCACTGGGTGCCGGCCACATGGTGCAGCCGGGCACAGACCAGCATAAGGGCGGAATTGCCGTCCGGGAAACTGCCCACCACACGGGTACGGCGGCGGATCTCCCGGTTGAGTCGTTCAATAACGTTATTGGAACGGATGCGAGTCCAGTGCTCGCTGGGAAAATCGCAGTAGGTCAGCGTCTCCTCAATGCCATCCTCTACCTTCTTGGCCGCCTCTTTCAGTTTCATGGAGCGCAGTTCTTCCACCACAGCTTTGGCCTTTTCCCGGGCTGCTTTCTTGCTTTCCTGGGCGTGGACCGCCTTGAGCATCTTTGCCACCAGCTTCACCTTGGAGCGAGGCGTGACCGAGAATACATTGCGGTAAAAGTGGACGGTACAGCGCTGGTACTTGGCTTCGGGGAATACTTCTCCCACGGCCTCCAGCATACCAAGGCACTTGTCTCCAACAATGAGTTTCACACCGTCCAGACCTCGGCCACGCAGCCACTGGAAGAAGCTGACCCAGCTGGACTTGTCCTCCTTCATGCCCTCGGCGGCACCCAGAACCTCACGGTATCCGTCCTCATTGACCGCAATTGCCACAAGAATGGCTACGTTTTCAAATTCGCCGCCCCTGTTTTTCTCCTTTCTGTTATGAATAGGGTTGAAAAGATGGAAAGATCGGCATTGACTGCTATCCCTGTGAGAACCCTAATAAAGTGGGTGTATTCATAAATATCCAGGCTTTAAAGCTGCCAATCATTTGTGCATGAAGGATAGCGACGACTGATAAGTGTTCGGGCTCAGGATCTCCAGACGTTACATCGTGTTCTGTAGAGTGCCGGTGCTTCCAGACTAACATTACTATAGGACAACTTATTTGTACAGAAAAATCTTTCATCATCATTTGTGCCTCCTGCTGGAGGCATGGTAACAAGTGTGGTCAAATAAAGCAAATAGGTTGACAAGCTATCTTTCAGATCACTATTTTTAGATAAAAGCAAAATTTAAAATGTTATAATTTATGTTTTTTTCGCTATCCTGTTAGCATACGCTAACAAAAAGTGGTTGACAAAAAGGGACGATATCAGTATGATATACATGTAGTTAGCGATACCTAACTTTTATAAAGGAGTGATATGTATGCCAATTTCTTTTGCTGATATCGGATCAACCTATTTGATCAAAGAAGTCACAGGAAAAGAAGAAACAAAGCAGCACCTGGAGAATCTGGGCTTTGTTGTGGGTGAACCGGTAAAGATCATTTCTAAGATCTCCGGTAATGTGATCATCGAGGTGAAAGGAACAAGGATCGCTTTAGATCGTAATTTGGCTAGTAAGATACATATCTAAGGGGGAGGAATGACGATGAAAACACTGAGAGACGCTCATCCAGGTGATAACGTTGTAGTGAAGAAGGTCCATGGGGACAGTCAGATCAAGCAGCGCTTAATGGATATGGGTGTTGTGCGCGGTGCCAAAATTCATGTTCGCAAGGTGGCTCCGTTTGGGGATCCTGTGGAAGTCAACCTGCGCAGTTATGAACTGACACTAAGAAAGGTTGAGTCAGAATCAATCGAAGTGGAATAAAAAAGCTTACGCTTTTTTTAAAATGTAAGGTTAGTTAAAACTAACTGGAAAGGGAGAGAAAAGATGAGTTGTTATATTGCGCTTGTCGGAAACCCAAACTGTGGGAAGACGACTTTGTTTAACGACTTGACCGGCAGTAGCCAGCATGTTGGTAACTGGCCTGGGGTAACGGTTGAGAAAAAAGAAGGAACATTAAGAAAAGATAAAGAGATTAAAATTCAGGACCTGCCTGGTATTTACTCTTTATCACCCTATACATTAGAGGAAGTCGTTGCGCGTGATTACTTGTTGAAGGACAAGCCACAAGGATTGATCAATATTGTGGATGCAAGCAATCTGGAACGTAACTTATATCTGACGACCCAACTGGTAGAATTAGGTCTGCCAATGGTTGTGTGTTTAAATATGATGGATATCGTTGAAAAAAACGGCGACAAGATCAATCTTAAAGAACTGGAAAAGCGACTTGGCTGTCCGGTAATCTCCATGAGTGCCATTAAGGGGACAGGGAGCGATGAACTGGTCGATGTGTTAAAGAAAATGAAAAATCACGGTATCAAAGCACCAGCGGTCTTACCTTTTGAAGAAGAGGTAGAAGATGCCATTCAAAAAGTAGAAGGCATTACGAATATCGCTTCGCGCTTTACGAACGTGAAACTGCTGGAAAAGGATGATAAGCTGATGGAAACCATCAGTGCCAGTCAGAAGCAGCAGATCGAAGCAATCGTCGAACATACGGAAAGTGCCATGGATGACGATATCAAGAGTATCATGGCGGGGGCGCGTTATGGCGTTGTCGCAGATATCATCGACCATTGCTTAAAGAAAAATACGCAAAATACGATGAAAACAAGCGATAAGATCGACCATTGGGTCACGAACCGCTTCCTGGCGTTACCGATCTTCGCATTAGTGATGGTGGCAGTCTACTATCTATCGATTACCACTGTCGGTACCATGCTGACGGATTGGGTCAATGATGTATTATTTGGAGAGATCATTCCACCAGCGATTGAAAGTTTCCTGGTGAGCCTGGGAACGGCGGATTGGTTACAGGGGTTAGTTCTGGACGGCATTGTCGCCGGTGTCGGAGCGGTCCTCGGTTTTTTACCGCAGATGGCGGTGCTGTTCTTATTATTAGCTATCTTAGAAGATTGCGGTTATATGGCACGTATTGCCTTTATCTTAGACCGAATCTTCAGAAAATTTGGTTTATCCGGTAAATCCTTCATTCCGATGCTGATCGGAACTGGATGTGGTGTGCCTGCTGTCATGGCCAGTCGTACGATTGAAAATGAGAACGATCGTCGCATGACCATCATGCTGACAACCTTTATTCCATGCTCGGCCAAGTTGCCGATCATTGCATTGATTGCAGGAGCTTTATTTGATGGCGCCTGGTGGGTCGGACCATCGGCTTACTTCGTTGGCTTTGCCGCCATTGTCGTTTCCGGAATCATCTTGAAGAAAACAAAGTTATTTGCCGGTGATGTCTCTCCATTTATCATGGAGCTGCCAGCTTATCACTTACCAAGAGTTAAAAACGTTTTATTACAAACATGGGAAAGATGTAAACACTTTATCGTTAAAGCAGGGACCATCATTTTTGTTTCAACGATTGTGATCTGGTTCTTACAAAGCTTTAACTGGTCATTCGAAATGGTAGATGCGAACGAGTCTATCTTAGCTAGTCTGGGACAGATCATCGCCCCAATCTTTGCACCACTTGGCTGGGGAGATTGGAAGGCAGCAGTCGCTTCAGTGACTGGTTTAGTTGCTAAGGAAAATATCATTGCGACTTTTGGTGTCCTCTATCAGTTTGCCGGAGAGGTATCTGAGGATGGCGCTGAAATCTGGGGTACATTATCACAGGATTTCACGACAATCTCAGCTTATGCCTTCCTGATCTTTAACTTGCTTTGTGCGCCTTGCTTTGCGGCTATCGGCGCGATCCGCAATGAAATGGCAAACGGAAAATGGACGTTGATTGCCATTGGTTACCAATGTCTGTTCGCTTATCTCGTTGCATTTGTATTCTATCAATTAGGTTCATTGATCGTATTTGGCGATTTCACTATGATGACTGCTTTAGCCTTTGTTGTCCTGGCAATTGGACTCTTCCTCTTGTTCAGACCGGCTAAAAAAGTAAAGGCGGCTGAATAGCTTCGCATGAACTTCGGAACGCTTATCGTTTTAGCTGTCATTCTGGGACTTGTTTATCTGGCAATTCGTTCCATGAAGCAGGGGAGCACGAGCTGTAGCTGTAGCGGCAAGTGCACCCACTGCCAACGAGCCCAAAACTGTTCGAAATGAAGCGCTTAACCACAACACAACTCCACTATCTACTCACAATTAACGCGCTTTTAAAGGATGAACGAAAGGTACGCTGCATTGATGTGGCGGTCATGCTAGGCGTCGCCAGAGCAACCGCAAGTCGTATGATAGGACTATTGATTGAAAAAAAACTATTATGGCAAGATGATAGAAAATGCCTGTACCTCACTGCTGATGGTAACCAACAAATAACGTGTTACACGACTTTGCTTAATCATTTTTCTCCACTTTTTACAGACATACTTCATCTAAGCAGAGAAGATACAGAAGCATGCAGTCTTGTTCTATCAACCAGTTTGGAGCCTGAGACGTTGCAACGTTTAGTGAAATCAATTAAGCATATTAGTGACTAGTGTCACAGAAGACCTGGAGGCGTCGCTTCCAGGTTTTATCATGTTCGATAGGCAATCGACCTAGTCACTCAAGCTTTGGATCTGTTCTTCATATGCGCAAGTGAACAGTGCATTTTTTGATTACTTTAATGCCCTATGGTACCATTTGATAAGAAATCAAGAAGAAACAGAGGATGAAAGGGATAGAAAAGGAAGCATAAAGCCTGGCTCCATGCAAAGCCGATTAAAGCGACGCATGCATGGAGTGACGATTAGTCGCGAATAACGTTTGCTGGCTTTGCTGCTTGATCAAACACACAGGGAATCCACATATGAAATATATGAATGTAAATCAGATAGCCTGGTTGAAGAGCTACAAGAGGATGTCCAGACAGGGAATCTCTACATTCCTGCCAAAAAGAGACAACATAGATCCTGGGGAGAATGATCAGACTATCGAAAAGAGCTGGAAGAGCGTAATCCAAGGATTCTTTCAGATTTTATGCAAGGGATATCGATGAAAGATCTGGCGGATGCTTACCATCTTTCAGTTTCTGCCATTCAAAAAAATAATGAAAGGGAGTTGCTGAATGGTTTTCTGCCATAAGAAAAATGTGATAAAATTCATGTTTTTGCCATCAGCAAGCGTTTGGTGTTGTGAAAAATTGAATTGAACCGCAACAAAGGACTTCTTTCTCAAATGCTCTCGCTACCGGTGGATTGGGATTACACGCTGAAAGGCTTATTTAGTATCAACAAGGAAAGCATTGATGCGATCCGAATCGTCGTTTGGGAGTTGGAAAAGCCGGGTACATTATCCGCAGACAAGGGAGGGATGAACAAGGCTAGATGGCGGGTACACTACTTCATCTAGAAATTCATTTTCTTTGTAAACTCTTTTACGCTTTCCATGATAGCAGGGTATGCAATCTCTCTTGCATATATATTTTGTGTCTGAAATCTATTCCATAAATCCTGCAGAGCGATTGGTTCTTCCAATGCCAGCAGAATCCGTTTCGTATTTTTCTCCCAGTGTGGTTTCCTGTGTGTAGGCTTTCACCATTACCCGGCGGTCATCAAAGGGGAAGGGATAGGAAATTTGTATTTCTTTTGGTGTAATTTCGTCACCAGTTGTTAATCAATCTTCATATGTATTTTCATTTTCCCATAAGTGGCTTGGACGAAACACGGAAATTTTCGTATTCGTTATCCTATCGGATCGGCGTTAGGTCTAAAAGCTGAAATTCAATCCCATCATCCAAGGTCTGACTCAGAATTTCGCGGATCGCTTTCCGTATGCTCTGTTCATCCATTGGTAAGTCTTTTATGGTTGTGACCATATCCATTGTCGTCCGTTCTGCTATGCTGAGGATGGCGGAAATCAACAGTCCGCTTTTAAAATAAATCTGTCCTTGTACGGGGAAATAGAAAGACGATCTATGATACGTTCAAACATAAAAAACTGCAGGATTTCCTGTGTATGGATGCCTTTCTTCTTTGCCAGATTGCAAATGGCTCCTTTTAGTTGTTCAGGGGGGGGTTCATCATAATATCTCCATATACTCCTGTACTTTTTTTCAATGTGAAATATCTTGGCATATTCCATCAATCGAATGTTGTCACGCTCTTTGGAGGAAAAATATCTTTTCACCGCATGTCTAAAAACCTGTGGGTCTTTCTGTTTTCGACTTTAAGGTACATAGCTTTTCAACATTTGAGAAAGTCAAAAAATATGATGAAGCTGATAATGTGGAAAGTGCCCAAAAGCCTTATTCTATCGAGGTTGGAGGGACAGAGTGAACAATAAATCTATATGTTATAGCCTCAGCTAAATATCAAATAGCTTGCAGATTTTCTGTTTTTCACTTGCAGACAAATCATCTGTTTTTCTTATAGTAAACTGCCCACTTGTTTTCTTTTCAAGTGGGCAGTTTACTATTGACTTTCTATATAAGAATTGCATATACTATAGTAAAGTACCCAATAAATAAACAAATTGGAGGCAATTAAATAGAGGTGGACAAATGCTTCGCGAAAACGATATTAAAAATGTGAAAAAGCTATTCAATCGGCATCACTATGTAATGACTACTGCCGAGCTTCTTGAAGCTAAGCTATATTATGCAGATATTAAGCAGCTTTTGGATGAGGGCTTTATTGAAAGAATAAGACGAGGTTACTATCATTGGATTGAAAACTGCGAAACCAGCGAAATAGTTATTATCAATAGGTTGTTTCCCGATGCTGTTCTTTGTATGGAAACTGCTTTATTCTATTATGAATACAGCGATAGAAATCCCGCTGAATGGAATTTTGCCATAGATAGAAATGTTTCAAAATTGCGAACTAATATCGAGTACCCATTCATTAAAGTATATCGCATTGAGTCTGATTTGGTTGCGCTTGGTGAAACAACAGGTGAAATTGATTTTACGAAAGTGCGAATTTATGACCGTGACAGAACAATTTGTGATGTTCTGAAAAATATGAGTAAAATGGATAAAGAAATTTTCAATAAAGCAATACAGGGGTATGTTAATGACCCGAAAAAGAATATACCTAATCTTATGATGTATGCAAAAAAACTGCGTGTGCAGAAAAAGGTTAAAGAGTTGATTGGAGTGTGGTTGTAATGGCAGATATAGCAGCTTCTGTTCTGGCAAAGCTGAGAAATAAAGCAAAAGCTTCTGGTATCAGTTATCAGCAATGCTTACAACTTTTTGTGCAGGAAGAATTTTTGAGAAGGTTATCAAAATCTGAGTATGAGGATATGCTGATACTTAAAGGCGGATTGTTTATTTATACTCTAACTAATTTTGAAAGCAGAGCTACCATTGATGTCGATTTTCTGCTCCGTGGATACTCTAATTCAATAGATAATGTAAAAGATTTGATTTGTAAGATTATCGATACGCCGACAGGTAACGATTATATAGAAATGCGAGCAAAAGGCTTTGAGGAGATTTCTCTGCAAAGAAAATATCACGGTATCAGCACACAGATTATTGCTCAAAAAAAATGTGCGTGTGCCGTTCAATGTTGATATAGGCGTGGGAGATATTATAGTCCCCTGTGCCGAAGAACGAACCATCAACACTCAGCTTCCAGATTTTGAAGCACCTGTAATCAAAACTTATTCCCTTGAAAGCACCATTGCCGAGAAGTTTGATGCCATACTACAACGATTTGAGCTGACAGGCAGAATGAAAGATTTTTATGACATCTATTATCTTTCAAGGACATTCGACTTTGAGGGCGCAAAATTGCAGGCTGCAATCTTTGGAACTTTGCAGCATCGGGGTACGCCATATGACAAAGACAGCTTTAAGCGTATTGTCGCACTTTCCGAAGGTGAGGATATGCAAAAGCGGTGGAAATACTTTTTGAAAACAATAAAAGATGATACGCTTGCGTTTTCGGTAGTCATTCAGACAATACAGACTTTCCTTGAGCCTGTATTCGATGCGATTGTGAATGAGGATGAGTGGCAATACAATTGGGACACTAAAGTAATACGCTGGAGGTGAGAATATATGCTATCATTTATTGAGTTAAGTAAACCTTATATAGACATTGAGTTGTATGGAACGGATACTAACATTGCTCAAGATGGAAACTATCTGTGGGAAACGGTCAGACAAACCATGAAAATATAATGCTGTTCCATAAGAGAAAATCCCTTTTTTACATCTGCTCTGCAGCAATACAAATTCGTCATTGATACTGTCCGCAAAGGAATAGATTCCCTGGCTTTCCCGAATCAGACTGCCTTCATCCAGATATTTTTTGAGCTGTTCCCGGCGAATTCCTGCGCTGGGTACGTCTTTCGTATATAGATAGCCATTTTCTCTGACAAGTTTTTTCAAAGAATCTAAATCGGCCATAACATCACCTCTCTTGTTGCAACTTGATACCGTTATAACACTCGGTATCAAGTTTGTACATTTTATGATGGTTTTATTATGGCAACCTTTTGCGGATTTATACCTGTCAAATCTGGATAGAAGACGCTTTTTCTTTGCCCCAATCTTTTCCGGCTCTGGCAGGAGGTGCTGTTCCAGATTTGTCTAGACCGTTTCATGCTGCCGGACTTTTTGATTCAGGTTCCGGTATTCCTGATACAGTTTATCTTTTGTCGCTGTTATCTGCTCATATTGTTTTGGCAGCTCCTTGATGGATCCGCTGGTCTGCGCGTTGGTTGCCGACAGCTCTTTGCTTTTGGAAATCAGTTCTGCTTGGAAAGTCAGGTTATTGTCCATGAGGAAAATCAGTGTCTTTGCAGCCTGTTTAAGATGATTTTGTTGCGTTCAGTGAGCAAAACCACCTCTCTTTTGTACTCGGCTGTCGTTTTGCAGGTCAATAAGTTGCCGGATCAGCTCGTATTCCTTACAAACCATCAAGCGCCGTTTTGGACTTCTGACCATTCACTCCCTGATTCGTTCCGCGGTATATTCTGTGCCGAGTTTTTTTCCTCTAGTAAACCGCTGCTGTCCGGCAGCTTGAAAATATTCGTGACACACTGCATGCATATCAGTTAGCCAAACGCTGCAATGAGAAACGCGTCATGTATGAGGCAGTCGTTGGGCGCGTACGTTTAAATTCAATTTCACCTGGCATTGTGGTAACACCGTTGACTTTAGACGAGTTTAACGGTCCACGAGGGGATTTCTATAAAAATATGTTTGCGAAATGTCCGGCTGGTCGACCAGGAACGGCTGATGAGATTGCCAACGTTGCTGAACTCTTAATGAGTGAGCGCGGCGCCTTTATCAGCGATGCTGATTTCCTGATCGATGGCGGAGCCACTGCGTTCTATTTGGACCATTAAGCGATCATCACCAGGATCATTAGTCTGTCAGCGTGAAGACGGATGATTTGGCGGAGAGATCCACCATTTTTTGATAGGACGATTTACTTTTAAAAACACCTTTAGTAAAATAAATACAAAGGGGTGAGCGTATGCTTTTTAGACAATTAAAGTATTTTATCACGGTCGTCAGATGTCAGAGTTTTACCGAAGCAGCCGAAGAATGCTTTATCTCACAATCTGCCATTTCGCAGCAGATCAAGGCACTCGAGCAGGAGCTGGGCGTTGATTTATTGAAACGCGAAGGGCGTCATTTTTCTTTGACACCTGCGGGATCGTATTTATATGACCATGGCCAAAGCCTGCTGGATGAGGTAGAGGAACTGAAAAAAGAAACGATTCGCCGTGGATTGGATAATGATACAGAACTGCGAATTGGGTTTCCAAAGAATTTCAGTACCCCAGAGTTATCGACAAGCATTGCCGAGTTTTCTAAACTATATCCGGAAGTCAATATATCGATCATTAGTGGTACACACGAGGAATTGTTTGCGTTGCTTTTAGAGCATCGCATTGATATGAAGATCAGTGAGCAGCGTCGAGCCTACGATCCTGACTATGAAAACGTTGAGCTGACTCATAGTCGCAGTTATATCGAAATTTCAGCCCGTCATCCTTTAGCCGGTCAGACGGTCATTGACACGGAAGATCTTAGCAAGTTAACCTGTATTCTTGTGGTGTCTAAAGGACAGGAAGAGAGTGAAAGAAACTTTTATGAGCAGACCTTGCGCCTTTCTCATCGCTTTGCTTATGCCTATTCTCTTGAAGAAGCGCGTTTGATGGTATTGAGTCATCGTGGTTATTTTCCAATTGATGTGCTAGGTCAGATGCCTGAAACAGTGCCCGGAGTGAAACGCATTCCTCTATACCGTCATCAAAAGCCGATTTCACGAAACTATTTTGCCTGTTGGGAGAAAAAGCAGAGCACGTATTATATTGAAGAATTCGCAGCACTGCTCAAAAAGGTCATCCAACAGTTAGATGAATGAGCGAAACATATCATCGGCATGCCAGCCACATGCCATTTTGGGTCAAGCTGCACAATTTGGCAAGTGCCGCCCTTACCGAAACCATGCTTCTGAATGAGTCTGTCTGATGTACTCTTCAAAGTAGACATAGCGTAAAAACAGGAAATGAATACCAATAACCAGGCATTAAATAAGTAAAACTAATGCTGTGGTTAAGAAATCAAAATGGTTACGGCTTCTTTTTTTCGCTACAATAAGATCAGGGGATCCAGATGAAGAACATAGGAAGAGGCTTTTGCCAGGGCTTATTTTCCCCATTCATCATTGATGATTGAAGCCAGGGCAAAAGCACTCAGTCAGAGAAAAGAGGGAAAACATGAAAAACTTTGGTTTTGGTATGATGCGTTTACCATTTCGTGGTGACCAGGTGGATTTATCTTTAGTCAAAGAGATGGTCGATCTCTTTATGGAAAATGGGTTTACTTATTTTGATACGGCGTATAAATACGCTAAAGGGCTCAGTGAACCGACACTGAAAGCTGCTTTGGTCGACCGTTATCCGCGCGAATCTTATACGATCACCACTAAGCTTTCCAATGAGTTCATGCACTCTAAAGAAGAACAGGCACGTATCTTCGATGAGCAGCTGGAACGTTTAGGGTGTGGCTATTTTGATTATTATCTGCTGCATAATCAGGGAGTGTATAATTTAGCGAAGAGCCAAAAACTGGACAGCTTTGCTTTTCTTCAGGAAAAGAAAGCGCAGGGTCTGGTAAAAAAGATTGGCATGAGCTGGCATGACAGTGCCGAATTATTGGATCAAACGCTGACAGAACATCCTGAATTGGACGTGGTTCAGCTGCAGATCAATTATCTGGATTGGGACAATGAAAGCATTCAGTCTCGCAAATGTTATGAGGTGGCCAGAAAACATGGAAAACCGGTGATTGTCATGGAGCCTATCAAGGGTGGGACGCTCATGAAATTACCTGAAGAGGCAAAGGCCTTGTTTGCCCAAATGGATCCACAGGCCTCATTGGCGAGCGGGCCTTGCGTTTTGCGGCCAGTCACGAGGGGGTCATGATGGTTCTTTCCGGTATGAACAGTCTTGAACAGATGCGTGATAATCTCTTGTTTATGAAAGACTTTGTGCCCATGACCGAAGCAGAGAAAGCGACCTGTGCGAAAGCTGCTATGATCATTCAGCAGTCTTCCATGATTCCATGTACGGCCTGTCATTACTGTACCGAAACCTGTCCGAAGCATATCCCGATTCCTGAATACCTGAGTCTGCTTCAGGAAGGACATTCGACAACTCAGATCGTTTATTATTTTAACCTGGCACAGACACATGGACGAGCCGGTGACTGTATCGAATGTCATCAGTGCGAAAGACATTGCCCACAGCACATCAAGATCACGGATCATTTAAAAGAGATCTCTCAGGCCTTTGATGGGTTCAAAGGATGGTAGGCAAGTTATTTCAGACATCTCAAAATAGACGTGGACAAGCCTTCCAAAACTGATTATACTTATTCTCGAAGGATAGGTGATCGTCATGAAAAAGTTGACAATGTTAGGAACAGGACACGCCATGGTCAAAAAATGTTATAATACCTGTTTTGTCCTGCAGGATGAGACATTCACTTTGCTGGTAGATGCCGGTGGAGGAAATACGATATTAAATCGTCTGGATGAAGCCAATGTGGATTTATCTCAATTAGATGCTTTCTTTATCACACATACGCATACGGACCATATTCTTGGGGCAGTCTGGGTCATGCGTGCCCTGGTCATGAGCCAGCGCACCCAGCCGCTGCCTGTTTATGGACATGATGAGGTCATCAAGACCCTGCAGTTGATCTTATCACATACGTTTACACCTGGTATGTACCAGGCCCTTATGCAAAAAGTGGTCTTTTGTGAGGTGACTGACGGACAAAAGGTATATCACCGGGATCATGAGTTACAGTTTTTTGACATCCATTCAAGCAAGACCAAGCAATTTGGGGTTAAACTGACTTTCCCGGATGGTGAAACATTGAGTTGTTTAGGGGATGAGCCATATCAGCCAGTCAATCATGAGGTGGTCGTGCATAGTGATTGGCTCATGTGTGAGGCTTTTTGTCTGTACCGGGATCGTGAGATCTATCATCCCTATCAGATCCATCATAGCACGGCCAAAGATGCCGGTACGCTTGCAGAACAATTAGGAGTTTCTCATTTAGTGCTTTATCATACTGAAGATACACAGTTAGCTAGCCGCAAAGCCCTTTATACAGATGAAGCCAAGCAGGTCTTTTCGGGTAAGGTGTATGTACCGGATGATATGGAAAGTATTGAGTGGTAATAAGAAAAAGGTTTCTATTGCTTCGTTAATGAAAAAAAGATTAGAATAAAAATGTAGACCAATTCTCTACATCTGACAACTGAATAATGTTTTTACATGGAAAAAGCAAAAGTATATTTCACCAAAACAATCACACCTGAGAGTCTCGTTAAAATATATGAGAGCTTAGGCAAAGAGCTCAGAGGGAAGGTCGGCGTTAAGATCTCGACCGGAGAACCCGGCGGACATAACTATCTTCATCCGGAACTGATCGGAGATCTGGTTAAGAAACTGAATGGTCCGAGATTGTGGAAGCTGCTGCTCAGTTAGGTTTAGGTACAAGAGAATACGAGATCGTTAATATCGATGAATAAACATAGACAGTCATGCTAAGGCATGGCTGTTTTTAGTGATCCATTGGTTCCAGGTCATGTGGGATTGAGAAAAGTGTCTTAGAGATAAAAAGAGATGTTGTTTTCCAGGAAAAGAAGGGTGTTCTTGCGGCAAAATAAAAAAGCTCAGACGAGCTTTTTACTTGTAGTTGTAGTAGATTTCTGCTTTGGTCTTATCCGCTGCTTCTTTGCCGGCAACAGCTTCCAAAATGGCAAAGCCAAAATCAATGCTGGCAGCTGCTGAACATCCAGTGATGATGTTTCCGTCTTTAACGACATATTGTTGATGGTAAGTGCCGCCAAAGTCATCATTCATAGAAGTGAAGCAAGTATAATTCTTGCCTTTTAAGAAACCGGCACGACCCAAGATCGTTGGTCCGGCGCAGATGGCACAAACATATTTGCCTGCTTCATTGAAGGCCTTTAACCAGTTTTGTACTTCCTGGCTTGCTTCGAGTGCTTTCCATTCAGGTCCGCCTGGGATGATGATGGCTTCATAATCATCCATCGTCATGGTTGAAAAAGGTTTTAGATTGGTACAGGTAACGCCAAAGCGTCCGGTTGCATCTTTATCAAGTAAAGAATAAACATCCACTTCAACACCACCACGGCTTAAGATGGCTAAAGTACCAATGGCTTCGATTTCTTCAAAACCATCTGTGATAATCATACATACTTTCATTCGGTATGCCTCCTTCCGATAATTTAAGTATAATACAAATACATCTAAATAGTAAGTAAAATGGCCGTAAAAAGATTTAAAAACAAAAAGATATCTAGTAAAATAAAAGAAGAGGGGGGATGGATATGTTGATCAAAAGAGTCTCACAAATCTATTTATGGGCAATGTTGGCTCTGTTTCCTTTGGTGATCCATGATCATTTATTCGATATTTTAGCGACGAAGCATTACTTCTTTTTTGGTGTTACTTTCATCTATTTGATGGCTGTGATCATTGATGATATTCGTCGTGATGTCCGCTGGACCTTTCGGCGTCTGGATTTTTTTGTGCTTGCCTTTTTATTGGTGATGTTTTGCTCAACGCTTTTCTCAATAGATTATTTTGCGAGCTGGAGCGGGCAAAATGGCAGGCTGCAGGGACTTTTGACTTATCTGATGTATGGCGGGCTGTACTTTGCTTTGAGCCGACATGCCACCGTTGATCGATCGTTGATCTTTCCCGCTGTGGTTGGGGTCGGTGGAACTGCTGTTTTAGCCTGTCTCAATTATTATCAGATCGATCCATTAGGGATTTATACGCAGATGTCACCTGACAATTATTTTGCTTTTATTTCGACCGTCGGAAATATTAATTTCTACTCGGCTTATCTTTGTCTGATGGTTCCTTTTTTAGCGATCCATTTTGCTATGGGGGAGGGCAAAGAAAGACTCGCCGGGATCGGTGCATTGCTTGGAATGCTAGGTCTGGCCTGTGCGAATACAGATAGTGGGCTAGTCGCATTGGGGGTTGTTCTATTGTTAGCGATTGGTTTTCTTGGCACGCATCTTTTGGCCTTGCGGCGTTTTTTAGCGCTCGTGGCGATGGGGCTGGTCGGGATGAGCATCGTGGTCAATGCAAGTTATTTTTTCCCGCATTACATGGAGACTTCTACGCTGTTCTTGACGGTCTTTCATCCGGTCTTTCTGATCCTGATGCTTCTTTGTCTGGGGTTATTGTATCTAGGCATGGCAAGGACACATCTGGCTCACTGGTACTGGAAGATTTTAGGCAGTTGTGTGCTACTTGGTGTCTTGTTCTTGCTTTTTGTGAATACGCTAGGACGCTTCCTTGATCTAGGAGCACTGAATGATTATCTTCGTTTTGGGAAGAGCTGGGCCAGCTATCGTGGCATGACCTGGATCTATACCTGGAAGGTTTATGCTTCTGCGGGAATCAAGGAGTGGTTGATCGGAACCGGACCGGAAACATTTGCTTCCTTGACCGAGCAGGCAGCCCTGTTTGGGGATCTGGTCCTCGATGCCGCGCATAATGTTTATCTGCAGTTATTAGTCACGACAGGAATATTAGGGCTGGGGACGTATCTAGGGATGTTTGGCGAGATATTAAAAGAGAATCTAGCCAAGGGCAAGCATCTGGCGCTCTGCCTGGCGATCCTCTGTTATCTGATGCAAGATCTAACGAATATTGCGCAGCCTTCCAGTACACCCTTATTGTTTGTCTTCTTTGGTTTACTGGCTTGTTCAGGTGCTTCTACTTTTTATGTTGACTCTCCAGAAAATAAGTAGCTTCCATATCGGCGGTCGAAAGGGCAAAAGCAAGCGGAAACTTTTCAAAAGCAGCGCCGACATTGCGTGTATCCTCCGTGCCTGAAAAGCCCATATGGTAACGGATGGCAAAGGCCTCTTCCCGGCTTAACCGCATATAGCCGCTGATGATATAGACGGATTTTTCGCCATGTCCATAGGGAATCTCATCACGAAACTCGAAGGTGGGCACTTTTTCCCAGATACCCGCATCGTTTTTGACATTGCGAAAGCCGGGGTGGTAACAGTTGATCTTACAGAGGTCGTGCAGCAAGGCGACGATGGCTATCGTTTCTTCACTATAATTCTTTAGATCATAGACTTCCTGGACCCGAGGTCGAGCCAAATAATCTTTGAGGCAATCGTAAACATTGAGGCTATGATCAACCAGACCACCCACATAGGCTCCATGATAACGGGAACTGGCAGGAGCACTGAAGAAATCCGAGTGGCTGGATAACAGGAAACTGAGCAAACGGTCAGCTCCATCTCTTTGAATATTTGTCTGATATATCTCCAAAAATCTCTCTTTACTGGTCATTGATGTCCCTACTTTCTTTTCTTCATTATAGCATATTTTCTTTTCGGCTGATAAAAAAGATGGTTATTCCAATAAAAATTCGTTATAATAGTCTAAGGGATGGTGACAGAATGGATATTCAGGCATTTATTGACGCTTTGAAAGCTCAAGGTATCGAATTGACCAGTCGTATGCTTGAGCAATTTGAACTTTATTATACCCTTTTAGTGGAATGGAATGAAAAGATGAATCTCACGCATATTACCCAAAAGCAGGATGTTTATCTGAAACATTTCTATGATTCGCTGACTTTGGCTTTTGATCATCCGCTTTCCCATGAGCATCTGATGGATATTGGCGCCGGAGCAGGATTTCCTTCCATACCGCTCAAGATCGTCTATCCGGACATTCGTGTGACGATCGTGGATTCTTTAAATAAACGAATTACTTTTTTAAATCATCTGATTGATGCGCTGGCTTTAGAACAGGTCGAAGCGGTGGCAGCCAGAGCCGAAGCGTATGCAGCCGGTCATCGAGAGCAGGCAGATATCGTCACTGCCCGGGCCGTGGCGCGTCTGCAGATCTTAGATGAGCTCTGTTTGCCTTTGGTTAAACCAGGCGGTTGGTTTATTGCCCTCAAAGGCAGCCAGGGGGAAGTCGAGTGGCAGGAGGCATGTCACGGGGTCCAGAAATTAGGCGGCCGGCTGGAACATATGCATGCCTTTACACTGCCGGGAACGGAAGAGAAACGGGTGAATCTCTACATATATAAAGAAAAAGCAACCCCTAAGGCTTATCCGCGCCTTTTTGCGAAAATTAAGAAAAATCCATTATGATGGGAGGGATGTAGATTGCAGACATTACTGGAAATAGAAGTAGAAAAGATCATGGCAAATCCGCATCAGCCGCGTACGGTCTTTGATAAAGATGCTTTGCAGGAGTTGTCTCAGTCCATTCGTGAAAATGGCATCATTCAGCCCATTGTCATACGCCCATCAATGAATGGAAAATATGAAATTGTGGCAGGTGAGCGCCGTTTTAAGGCTGCCTGTCTGGCGGGTTATCAGCGCGTGCCCTGCCTTTTGCAGGAATATAATGATGAGCAATCGGCTCAGGTGGCTCTGATTGAGAATGTTCAGCGTGAGAACCTGACGGCGATCGAAGAAGCAGAGGCCTATCATACCTTATTGGAGATGACCGGCATGACCCAGGCCCAACTGGCGATGCGGGTAGGGAAGACCCAATCGACAATAGCGAATAAAATGCGCCTGTTGAAACTTCCGGATACGGTCAAAGAAGCTTTACGGGAACGCAAGATCACTGAGCGTCATGCCCGGGCGATGCTTAGCATGCAGGATGCAAAGGAAATGACGGATCTGACCCAGCAGGTCATCGACGAAAAGTTGACGGTCAGCCAGACGGAAAAGATCATCGCGAAGAAGAAACCACCGAAAGCAAAGACAAAAATGCGTGTCATTACGCAGAATGTACGCATTGCCATTAATACAATTCATCAGGCGCTGGAAATGATCCGTAAGACAGGGATCGAAGTCGATATGGAAGAAGAGGATCAGGAAGATTTCTACGTGATGACCTTAAAAATACAAAAACATAAGAAAGGAAAAAAGAACTGATGGCTGGAAAATTAAGAAAAATGCTGGGACGTGCCGATGATCAAGCCATCATTGATCTCATGCATTTGATTGAAACCCAGAGTCATGCCACGCTCAATCAATGGGCCGTCAAGATGGCTGGAAAATATGCCCTGCCCATTCTTCATGCGCATGAAGTAACGAGTTTAGATGGACTATATGCACAAAGCTGTGCCTATCTAAGACAGGAGCAGACCCTCAAAGAGTTAAAAGGCATCTTTCAAGAAGCGACAAAAACGGTTCGGGAACTGAAGGATCCGATCGTGACGGCTGCTGCCAGAGCGCTATTGACAGCTTGCAAGACCATTCAGACGCCGACCAATGCACTCGGGTATGTGTTTTATCTGGCGGCTGCAGTCGCCTATCAGGAGCTAGGCGAGATGGAAAAACCAGAAACCTATGATGCCAGAGCACAGGCGCTCTTTGTCTCTTTGTTTCATGAATTAGAGATCATAGCGATTCCGGATGAAAAAAATCCAGTTCGTGTGAACTGGAATTGTTGAGATTGTTCGCAGGAACAGTCTTTTTATTTTTTCCAAATAAAGCGTGAGAAGAACATCAGGATCGGGAAGATCTCCAGTCTTCCGACAAGCATATCGAAGGAAAGGACGATCTTGGAAAAATCAGAGAAAGCCGAGAAGTTTCCAACCGGACCATCGATTCCTAAACCAGGGCCAACATTATTTAAACAGGTGGCCACAGCACCAAAAGAGGAATAGAAGTCTAAATTTTGTAAACTGACAAGCAGAAAGGAAATGCCAAAGATCAAAAAGTACAGGGCTAGATAGCTGGATACATTATTCATGAGAGAGGCGGTCACAGTATTTCCTTCAAATTTGGTGGAAAGTACCTGATGTGGATGGGCCATCTTACGCATTTCGGCTTTCGCTCCTTTGATTGCAATCAGAATACGAGAGACCTTGATCCCACCTCCGGTCGAACCGGCACAGGCACCTACAAACATCAACAGGACTAAGATGACCTGTGAGAAGAGCGGCCATTGACCATAATCAGCAGTGACATAACCGGTCGTCGTAATGATGGAAGCGACCTGGAAAATAGCGTAGCGGAAGGCCTCAAGCAGACCTGAATACAGATGGGAGATATTCAGTGTAATGGCAAGCGCTGAGGCCAGGATGATCCCTAAATACCAGCGCAGCTCTTCACTGCCAAAGGCTTCCTTAAACTTCCTGATAAAGAAGAAATAGATCAGGTTGAAGTTAATGCCAAAAAGGATCATAAAGACAGTAATCACACCATCGATATAGGCACTGTGATAATAGGCGATGGAGGCATTTTTGATGGCAAACCCACCGGTACCTGCGGTACCGAAGGTATTCATCAGGCTGTCAAAGAAAGACATTCCACCCAGCATTAGGAAAATGACTTCTAAAACGGAAAGAATCGTGTAGAGCTGATAGAGGATCTGACTGGAAACGGTTATTTTAGAAACAAGCTTGCCGACAATTGGACCGGGCATCTCGGCTTTGAGAATGTGCAGGGTCGATCCGTTGGCATCTTTTAACATTGCGACAACAAAGACCAGGATCCCCATACCGCCGATCCAGTGTGAGAAACTGCGCCAGAATAAGGACGCGTGAGAGAGGGCCTCGACATCGGTGAGGATCGATGATCCGGTGGTCGTAAAGCCGGAGACGATCTCAAAGAAAGCGTCAATATAGTGAGGGATCTCTCCTGTTAAAGTAAATGGCAGAGCACCAAATAAGGACAGAAAGATCCAGGCAGCAGCGACAATGACAAAGCCTTCTCGGGCATGAATCTGCTGGCGTTGAGGCTTACGGTAGCTCAGCAGTGCACCGCCGGCGGCGACAAAGGCACCGACAGCCAGGTAGCAGAATCCTTCCTTTTCATGGTAGATCAAGCCTGTGATAAAAGGAAGCAGCATCAGTAAGCCTTCTACAAACATCATTTTTCCCAGCGTGTAGAGGATCATTTTTTTATTCATGACGGTCCTCCTCGAAAAGATCACTAATATCCTTTAGTGGTACCTGATTGGCGACAACGATGACACGGTCCCCTGCTTTAAAGGTATCGTTTCCTCTTGGAATGATGAGCTTGCCATGACGAATGATGCCACCAATCAACAAGTTGCGGCGAATAGGCATCACGCTGAGTGATTCATTGAGATGTGGGGTTCTGGCATGGATCTCAAATTCAACGGCCTCAACTTTCTCGTTGATTACCTTGTATAATGTTTTCAGGCTGGAAGTACGTCCGTTGTTGGATTTGATACGGACATAGGTAATGATATGACTGGCAATGATCTTTTTGGGATCGACGATACTGTCGATACCTAATTGATCGATAATGCTGTTACCAAGCGACCGATGGTTGACCTTGGCAATCGCCTTTTGCACACCGATTTGTTTAGCGACAAGACCAAGCACGATATTTTCTTCATCCAGACCGGTCAGACAAACCATCGCGTCGTGATGGGGCAGTTCTTCTTCAATCAACAGATCTTCATTGCTGCCATCACCTTCGATGATCGTGGCTTCAGGTAACTGTTGTGACAGTTCGATGCAGCGTTGATGATTTTGTTCAATGATCTTTGTATGGATCCCAAAAGTGCTGAGCTGTTGGGCTAAGTAGTAAGCAATCTTGCTTCCGCCGATGATCATGACATGTTTTAGGCTCTTGGTGGTAAAACCGGTATCGATGCAGAAGCGAATCAAATCCTGGTGGGTACCAATGACATGGATATGGTCGTTGACCTCGAACACATCCTCTCCATTGGGGATGATGACTTCTTCCTGACGCCGCATCGCCGCGATGAGAATATGCGCTCTGGTTAATTGATTGAGTTCATTGAGAGAGGTATGACAAAGTCGGTTTTTTTCCGTTATTCTGAGTTCGATCATCTCTGCTTTCCCTTTGGCAAAGGTATCGATTCTTATGGCGGATGAAAACATCAGCGTCCGACGGATATCCTTGGCAGCCTCTAATTCCGGATTGATGATCATGGCGAAGCCTAACTGATTGATAAAGACATCTTTCTGGGCAGAATAATCAGGATTACGCACCCGCGCGATCAGATGTTTTGCACCGATTTGTTTTGCCATCAGGCAGCTGAGAATATTGAGCTCATCGGAAGAAGTAACAGCAATCACAATATCCGCATCCTGAACATTCGCTTCTTCCAGGACATGATAGTTGGCACCATTTCCGCAAATTCCCAGCACATCAAACTGATTCACAAAGTTCTCCACTTTTTGGTCATTATGGTCAATGACAACAAGATTATGCCCTTCATCGGATAGATATTGCGTCAGCAGCTGTCCCACTTTTCCCAAACCTACAATGACGATATTCATTTTTTCTTTTTCTCTCTTCCATCTTTGAATAAACTGATTATATGTCGAGAATAGTCGATATTCAATATCAAGATGTCGAAAAATGACTAAAAAACATGATATCATCAAAGTTTTTTTAAATGTGTGAGATCATCAAAAAAGGCGGTGAGAAGGGTCGCCTTTATTGAATGAATCGTTTATCTTAAAAAAGTTCAGCAACCAGATAGGCAAAAAGCGAATCAGACCAGGCAAACCAGGCACGGGTGAACAGCTTGGCATCATCAGGATGGAAGCTTTCATGGGTATGCCCTGTTTTGGCGGTGGTATTCACGATCGTCTCTACGAGGGCCTGTTGTTCCTTGGGGTCCTGACTGGTGAGTGCCTGCATGGATAAAGCGATATGCCAGATGTACTGATCAGGGGTATGGGGACTGCCGATGCCCTGGGCTTTTTGACCTCGAAAGAAATAAGGATTGTCCTGGCTGAGGATGAAGCGCCGCGTGTTTAAATAGAGTGGATCGTCCTTGGCACAGTAACCTAGATAAGGCAGGGACAGCAGGCTGGGGACATTGGCGTCATCCATCAGATGATAATTACCAAAACCATCGGTTTCATAGGCATAGATACGTCCATATTTTGGATGCAGGTAAGTACCATAACAAGTGATTCCGTACTGGATCTCCCATTGCAGCTGACTGCAGGCCTCTTTGAGTGCAGGATCGTGAAAGACCTGATCCGCCCAGTGGGAAAAATAGCCTAAGATCACGGTCGCAAACATGTTGGCTGGAATCAAATAATGGAAGCGACAGGCATCATCGGATGGACGGAAGCCACTCCAGGTCATGCCGGTATCATTGACCGGTAGACCGCGTCCATGGCGCTGCAGGGTCTCCGTATCTTTTTTATTCCAGATGGCAGCCATCTTTCTCTCAAATAGATAGGGAGAGTCGGTATGATGCTGTTCGGTTTGCCAGGTTTCAACGACTTTGCGCATGGCCTGGTGGAAAGTAGGGGTAAAGATAGGGGCTGTTGGGTTAGCCTGGACGAGGTGGTGGGCCAGAAAGAAAGGATAGCAGAGCGAATCGATTTCGTATTTACGCTCCCAAATCCAGGGATTCATGGCGGTATCATCATAATACTCCCTTTGATAGACCGCATCGACATTGAACGCATTGGCATAAGGGTCTAAGAGGATGCATTTCATTTGGGTCTCGATGAGTTCCTCAATCACTTGGCTTAAGGCAGGATCCTCACTGGTCAGTGGGACATAGTGCAGAACCTGGCAGGCAGAATCCCTGAGCCACATGGCGGGGATATCACCGGTAATGACATAGGTTCCGTGATCGGTTTGTTTTAAGGTGGTTTTCAATGTCGTTAAAAAGCAATGTTCATAGAGCTCACTGAGGGGTTTGGAAAAGGCCAGTTTCTGACGCATGGTCTGTAGGTGTTTGTCGATTGATGGGTACATAAGTATCTCCTTTCCTGTTACCCATAGTATAACACGAAAAGGGGCTGAGCCGTATGGAAAAACCTAAATTTCAGCGGGTGACCAAAAAACGCAGCAAAGCTGCGTTAAGAGGCACTGAATTGGCTGTTGTAGAGATGAGCATAAAATCCATTTTGCTTCATGAGGCTCTCATGATTGCCCTGTTCAATAATATGTCCGTCTTTCATGACGAGGATCACACCTGCTTCACGGATGGTTGAAAGCCGGTGGGCAACAATGAAGCTGGTGCGGCCTTTCATCATCCTGGCAAAGGCATCCTGGATCTTGATCTCGGTGCGTGTATCAATACTGCTGGTGGCTTCGTCTAAGATCAGCATCGGCGGAAGATCCAGCATGACGCGCGCAATACAAAGCAGCTGCTTCTGCCCCTGACTGAGATTACCGCCGTTTTCTGTGATCAGTGTCTCATAACCATGGGGCAGCCGCATGATGAAGCTGTGGGCATGGGCCGCTTTGGCCGCCGCAATGACCTTGTCCAGGCTGGCTTCCGGTCTGGCATAGGCAATATTCTCTTTGATCGTTCCCTGCTTCAGCCAGGTATCCTGGAGCACCATCCCGTAGTTTTGCCGCAGGGAGTGACGCGTGAGATCACGAATATCGGTGCCATCGATGCATATCGCCCCTTTGTCGACATCGTAGAAACGCATCAGAAGATTGATCAGTGTGGTCTTGCCGCATCCGGTCGGACCGACAATCGCAATACGCTGACCGGGCTGGACAGTTAAATTGAGATCCTCAATCAAAGGTTTATCCGGTTCGTAGCGGAACGCGACTTGTTCCAGGCTGACCTGACCATGACTGATGATGTTTTTGGCGTCGGGCGCATCCGGGATCTGTTTTTGTTCATCTAAGAGCTGGAAGATCCGGTCAGCACAAGCCAGCGCGTTCTGCAGTTCGGTCACCACACCGGAAATTTCATTGAAAGGTTTGGCATATTGGCTGGCATAGCTTAAAAAGACACTGAGCGTCCCGATGGTAATGCCCCCCGAGATAGCATAAAGGGAAGCGACGAGAGCGACAGCTGCATAAACGATATTATTGACTAAACGCGTGCTGGGATTGGTCAGACTGGAAAAGAAGACCGCCCTGATACTGACATCGCGCAGTTTTTCATTGATACGGTCAAAATCTTCCTGGCTCTTTGCTTCATGATGGAAAGCCTGGACGACCTTTTGACCATCGATGAGTTCATTGATCAGGGATGTCTGTTGGCCGCGCACGATGGTCTGTTCATGAAAGTAACGATAGGTTCGTGAAGCGATAAAACTGGCGGTGAAAAAGGAAAGGGGTGTCAGGATCACCACGACCAAAGTAATCACCCAATTGAGGGATAGCATGATGCCAAGCGTTCCGATAATGGTCAGTACCCCACTGAACAGTTGGGTAAAGCCCATCAACAGACCGTCGGCAAACACATCCACATCGGCGATGAGGCGACTGACGATATCACCCGAAGGGTGCTGGTCAAGATAGCTTAAAGGCAATGCCTGGATCTCGTTCATCGCCCTCTCTCTGAGGTCACGGGAAACACAGAAAGTCATATGATTATTACAGATTGCCATGATCCATTGGGAGAGTGCTGCAATCGCCGTGACGATACCAATGGCCAGGATGATACGGAGGATGCCTTCCCAATGAACCTGTCCCTGACCGATCATTTCATCGATCGCATTGCCGCAATAGATGGGCACAATAAGGGCAGCGATCACTGTCAGCAAGGCGAAAAAGAGGCTGCCGACCATATCTTTCCAATAGGGTCCAAGATAAGTCATGACCCGCTTTAAGGTTGTCCATTTCATGTGTGATCCTCTCCTTTCTGAAACTGGCTGGCATAGATTTCCTGATAGACCGAACAGCACTTCAGTAATTGCTGGTGGGTCCCCTGATCGACCAGGTGCCCATCATCTAAAACCAGGATATGATCTGCCTTGGCGATGGATGATGTCCGCTGCGAGACAATAAAGACGGTCATTTTCCCGGTAAGCGAAGCGAGTGCCTGGCGTAAAGCGGCATCTGTGGCATAGTCTAAGGCACTCGCTGAATCATCGAGAATAAGGATATCAGGCTTAGCGACGAGAGCACGTGCGATGGTCAGCCGCTGTTTCTGGCCACCGGATAGATTGCGTCCGCCCTGTTCGACGACCTCATCTAAACCATCGGTTTTGGCCTGGACAAAATCTGCTGCCTGGGCCAGATGCAAGGCTTCCCATAGTTGCGCCTCACTGGCATCGGGATTTCCCCAGAGCAGATTGGAGCGGATGGTGCCGGCAAAAAGCTGGGGCTTCTGCATAACGATAGCGACATGCTTGCGCAGCTGCTCCCGAGGCCATTGGGTGATGTCGGCTCCGTTTAAATAAACATGTCCCGCTGAAGCATCATAAAAGCGTCCGATGAGATGCACAAGACTGCTCTTGCCACTGCCGGTCCCGCCGATGATGCCAATCGTCTGGCCAACCTTGGCTTCAAAGCTGATATCAGTCAGGCTTGCCAGACTGGCCTTGGCATAGCTGAGTGAGACATGTTCAAAGCGGACGGCTTCTTCGGGACAGGAAAGTACCGGCATCGTTTCTGGATAGTGCATCTCAGGTTGGGTATCTAAGATTTGTTCTACCCGGCCAAGACTGGCTAAGGCACGGCTGATGGTAACAATCAAGTTAGCCAGTTTGACCAGCTCTACCAGAATCTGGTTCATGTAGTTGACTAAGGCAACGATCTGGCCGCTCAGCAACACACCGGCATGCACTTGGCCGGCACCGGCATAGAGGATCGCCACGATACCGATGTTGATGATGACGTAAGTGACAGGATTCATCAGGCTGGAGAGATGTCCAACTTTCAGCTGTGACCTGACGAGGACATCGTTGGCTTGTGAAAAGGCAGCAAGCTCCTCTTCTTCACGGCCGAAAGCACGGATGACTCTGACACCGGTCAGATTTTCACGTGTCAAGCCGGTCACGCGATCAAGATGTCCCTGAATCTTTCGATAACGTGGGGAAGTGATGGCCATGATCCCAAAGATGACCACAGATAGTAAAGGAATCACGATGACAAAAATCAGGGCCAGTTTGGCATCAATGGTGAAAGCCATGACCATGGAACCAAAGACGATAAAAGGGCTGCGTAAAAAGAGGCGCAAAAAGAGATTCAGACCATTTTGAACCTGGTTGAGGTCGCTGGTCATCCGGGTAATGAGTGTGGATGTCCCGATCGTATCCATGGACGCAAAATCCAGGGATTGAATATGTTTAAACAGGCGATGGCGCAAGCCGGTCGTACTGCCGATGGCTGCTTTGGCGGCAAAATACTGAGCCGTAAAGCTGCACGCCAGACCAATCAAGGCCATAAGGATCAAAAGCAGACAGCAGGCTAAAATATAGCCGGTATCTTTTTGGTTGATCCCAACATTGATCATGCGGGCCACGACCAGGGGCACCATTAGGTCAAATGTGGCTTCCAGCATCTTAAACAATGGTGCCATTAGGCTGGCAAGTTTATATTTCTGTAGATCGTGTTTTAAATATTTCAATGGATAACCCTCCTTTGACTCTAGTATAGACGAAAAGAAGCCATTTGAAAAATATTATTTTTTTTGTATAATGATATCAAAAAGGTATGGAAGGAGGCGGCTGTGTGGAAATCAGGCAATTGATCTATTTTATTGAGGTGGTCAAGCAAAAAGGGGTAACCCAGGCAGCCAAAGCATTGCATATGACCCAGCCACCCATTACACGCCAGCTTCATTTATTGGAAGAGGAATTGGGGTGTTCGTTATTTGATCGTTCCAGTCGACGTTTGATACTGACTGAAGCCGGGCGTCATTTTTATGAACGCGCTCAGACGATCTTAGGTCTATGTGATGCAACGGTTTTGGATATGGCCAACTACGAAGCCGGGCATCAGGGAACACTGCGTTTAGGGGTAGTCTCTTCTTTGGAGGAAAGGGTCTTTACCCCGCATTTACTGGCATTCAGTCAGAAGTATCCGCAGATCCGTTTTGAGATCTTTAATGCGAATACGTATCAGTTGCTTGAAAAGCTGCATCAGGGAGAACTGGAGATGGCGCTGGTACGGACGCCTTTTGCGGATTCGCAACTGGTCAGTCAGAGCCTGGCGCGTGATTATTTGGTCGCCGTTGGCAGGGAATCTTTTTTTACGGCTGCTGATCCTATGCCCCTATTAGTTTATCGACGCTGGCAGCAGGTGATCGAAGCGTACTGTCAGTCCCGCGGGATGAAACCCTGGATCCGCTTATGCTGTGATACAGCCCAGACGACGCTGAGTCTGGCAAAAGAGGGAATGGGGGTCGGGATTCTTCCCATGTCGGCTGTCCCTGAGGACCTGCCATCCCATTTGTGCTTAAAGAAGCTGGATGAGGCATATTTTACAAGCGAAATCGTCATGGTCTGTCTTGATCCACAGCTTTTGACCCCGGCTGCCAAACATTTCTGGCAGGAAATGCCAAATCAGCCTTTTTAAAAAGACATCAAAAAAGAAAGATCCCGCGATCTTTCTTTTCGATTGCTTATAAACGTTCTAACCAGTAGCAAAGTGCGCCATAGCAGCGTTCAAAGGACTCGAGATTCAGACACTCATCCGGTGTATGTGCACCTTGTGAGATCGGACCGAAAGTGACAATGTCCATATCCGGCATTTCGCCTTTGAAAACGCCCGTTTCCAGTCCGCCATGTCCCGCATGTTCCTGAAGGTCTGCATTGAAATATTCCTTGACCATTTGACGCATGCTTTCACGCATTGGTGAATGTTCCTCATAGTTCCAACCTGGGTAATCGGCACAATGTTCCGTTGTTGCCTGGAAGATGCTGGCAACTTCATCAATCTCGTCAGAAAGCTGTTCAATGGCTCCTGGCATTGGGCTGCGGATAGAGAAATAGCAGGTGACTTTGCCCTCTTCGGTTCTTAAGACCCCTAAATTCAGTGAGACTGTCGTCAGTCCCTGAATCTTCATCGAACGTGCCTTGAAGCCGTTTGGCAGGAGATAGATCATCCGGATGATATCCTGACTGGTCTTGGTATCCATGGCCTGTGGGGCGGTTGGAATGATCTGAAGCGCAGCCTTGAAACCGGCATCGCTGAATTCAAGCTCAGTTTGGATCTTTTCAACAGATTCAACCAACAGTTCTGATAGACGCGTTTCAGGGGTATCTGTCGCAAACTGAATGGTACATTCACGCGGAATGGCATTTTCTTTTAAGCCGCCATTGAGCCAGACTAACTGGAAGTTGACCCCGCGAATCAACATATCGTGCAGGATGCGGATGGCCAGTTTATTCGCATTCCCTCTTTCTAAGGCAATGCAGCCGCCGGAATGACCGCCTAACAGACCGGTAATATCCAACTGATAGGTCATGAGCGTGTTGTCCTGCATTCGATATGGTTTAGAAACAATGGAACGACGTCCGCCGGAAGAAGAAACACTCGTATGCGTTTCACCGCCGCTGTCCATATTGATCATACGACGGGCACGGATGTCTTCTTTCTTGATATTGGCTGCTCCAAAGAGACCGACTTCCTCCTGTACTGTAAAAACACAGTCTAAAGCAGGGTGCTTGACATCATTAGCATCCAACAAAGCCAGCATATAAGCCACAGCCACCCCATCATCGGCACCTAAAGTGGTCCCGCGTGCATGTAACCAACCGTCCTCAATATAAAGATCTAACGGATCCTTATCGAAATCATGATCACTGTCATTATTCTTTTCATTGACCATATCGATATGGCCCTGCAGCATCACAGGGGCATGATCTTCATAGCCCGGTGTGGCGTCTTTATAGACAATCACATTGTCCATCTCATCACGCTTATATTGTAGGCCGCGAACTTTTGCAAAGTTTTCAATGTAATCCGCCAAGGCTTTCTCGTTGTAAGAGCCATGGGGAATTTTGGTAATCTCTTCAAAATATTTGAAGTAGCTTTTACTTTGATCTAATACACTCATAATGAACCTCCTTATTTTTTACTTATTATAGCGCATTTCCAGAAGAAAGGGAATACGGTTTTGTATAAATATAAATGTGTGATTCGCTTTGTAGAAATAAAGGAAATATGTGTCGG
The DNA here is from genome assembly GCA_900018345.1 of Clostridiales bacterium CHKCI006. Taxonomy (GTDB): domain Bacteria; phylum Bacillota_I; class Bacilli_A; order Erysipelotrichales; family Coprobacillaceae; genus Fimiplasma; species Fimiplasma intestinipullorum. The sequence goes on along the minus strand of FCNA01000026.1, from coordinate 24,610 downwards.
TTCTTTTTATGCTTCATCAAGTGAGTTGGGACCAGCTGCAAAACGTTTCTCTGCTCTGTCTGTATTTTGAGTTTTTTTAGGTGAAAGGGTAAAAAAAGGAACCATCGCAAGCGATGATTCCAGGATGATTATTCGATCGGTTCATGATAGAAGCGTCCTTCCAGTCCTTCGGAACGCTGGATATTGATAAAGGCTTGAGGGTCATATTGACGAACGAAGTGAACGACATCCTTGACTTCGCTTTCAGAAACCACTATATATAAGAGGGTACGCGGGGTTTTAGAATAACAGCCCACGCCCTCAAAACGGGAAATCGCATGGTGTGTATAAGCCATCAGCGGATTGATGATCTCATCCGGTTTGGTCGTGATTATATTCAGAGTGGCTTTTGAGTAGTCTTTATGCAAGTAGTTGATCACATTTGTGGAAACGAACTGGAAGATGATGGAGTAGAGGGCGGCTTCCCAGCCAAAGAGTACACCGGCAACAGAAAGCATGATGGCATTCAGCGCCAAGACCGTTCCCCAGGAGGAGGCATTGAATTTATTAGATAAGTAAACGGCGATAAAGTCCGTCCCGCCGCTGCTGGCTTTACCGTGCAGGGCAACACAGATGGCGACACCATTGATCATGCCACCGAAAACTGAGACCAGCAAGCGGTCTGAAGTAATCGCAATATTAGGAAAAAAGTCTACAAATAAACCGGACAAAAAGACCATTAGCAGAGAATAGAAAGTAAACTTACGACCGATGGTCTTATAACCGATGACGGCCGGGATGGCATTTAAAGTCACGTTGACCAGGGTATAGGAAATTTCAAAATGAAAATACTCAGATGCAATGCGTTGGATCAGCACGGTCAGGCCTGTAAACCCACCAGGAAACAGGTCTCCGGCGCGCACAAAGGATTTAATATTGGCGGCCATGATCAGGGCCGAAAGAATCACACAGATCAGTGAGACTAAGTGCTTATGAATTCTTTTCTGTTTTGTTGCTTCTGCATAAACCATAACGTACGGGAGCTCCTTTAATTTTAAACTTGGCCCTTCCATTATAGTGACACTTTGTGTCGAAAGCAAGTTAAATTGTGACTTTTTTCGTAAATGAAACAGCGCTCCAATGAGCGCCGTTAGACTTCTTCAAATTGCGAGTTATAGAGCTGTGTATAGAAGCCATTTTGTTTCATTAATGATTCATGATTACCGACTTCGACAATGTCACCATCTCTCATGACAAGGATCAAATCGGCATCGCGGATGGTGGAAAGACGATGTGCAATAATGAAGCTGGTCCGATTTTCCATCAGCTTATCCATGCCTTTTTGAATTAGGATCTCCGTTCTTGTATCGACACTGGAGGTCGCTTCATCCAAGATCAGGATCTTTGGATCTGCCAGGAAGGCCCGGGCGATGGTCAACAGCTGTTTTTGTCCCTGCGAGATGTTGCTGCTCTCTTCGTTGATCATGGTCTGATAGCCGTGATCGAGGGTTCGAATAAAATGATCAACATAGGCGGCATCGGCTGCCTGCATGACTTCGTCATCAGTCGCTTCCAATCGTCCATAACGCAGATTTTCCATGACCGTCCCATTAAACAGCCAGGCATCCTGCAGGACCATCCCAAATAAAGAGCGCAGATCGGCACGACGCAGAGAAGTCGTTGGGATACCATCGATGGCAATAGAGCCCCCATTGAGTTCGTAGAAGCGCATCAATAGCTTGATCATGGTCGTTTTGCCTGCACCGGTCGGACCAACGATGGCAACTTTTTGACCGGCCTTGATATTGGCTGAGAAATCATGAATGATGATCTTATCTGGCTGATATCCGAAGCGGACATGATCGAAAGTGACCTGACCTTCAATCTTGCTTTGGCCGTCGGCATCCCAAATTTCGATTGGCTGTTCTGTTTCAGGCACTTCTTCTGTTTCTTCCAAAAATTCAAAAACACGTTCAGCCGCAGCAGCTGTAGACTGTAAGACATTCATGGTCTGAGCGACCTGGCTGATGGGTTGGTTGAAGTTGCGGACATAGGTGATGAAGGCTTGAATATCACCAATCTCGATGACACCATTGATGGCCAGATAACCACCTAAAATGACAACTCCAACATAGCCTAAGTTACCGACAAAGGCACTGATGGGCTGCATGAGCCCACTTAGAAATTGGGAACGCCAGGCCGAATCATAGAGCTGCTGGTTGTAGGCATCAAATTCACGGATACTTTTTTCTTCTCCATTGAAGGCTTTCATGACCGTGTGACTGGTATACATCTCTTCGATGTGACCGTTGACATCACCCAATGATTTCTGTTGCGCCATGAAGTATTTCTGTGAATGCTTAACGACATTGGTGATCAACAAGCAAGAGAGCGGCACGACCAGCAATGCCATCAGTGTCATTTGCCAGCTGATGGAGAGCATCATGATCAAAAATCCGATCAGCTGAACAACGGAGGTCAACATCTGGGAAAGTGACTGGTTCATGGTCTGTTGGATGGTATCGACATCGTTAGAAAAGCGGGAAAGCACTTCCCCATGCGTCTGGCCATCGAAATAGCGAAATGGCAGAGTGTCGATCTTCTTAGCCATTTCCTGACGCAAGTTAAAGGACACTTTTTGGGCAACACCGGCCATCAGCCAGCTTTGAATAAAGTTGCATAAAGCGGAAACACAGTAGATACATACAAGGAAGATCAGGATCTGGCCGATCCGACCAAAATCAATACCGCCAACGCCTCTGACCTTATTCATAAAGCCTTCGGCGAGGGCTGTAGTTGCAGTACCGAGGATCTTAGGTCCGACGACCATGAAGATGGTCGAGAAGACCGCAAAGATGAGTGAAAAGAAGATCTGTATATAATAAGGTTTTAAATATTGAATGAGTTTAAGCATGGTACCTTTAAAGTTTTTGGCTTTTTCATTGCTGCGGGCACCACGACCGTGGTTAGGACCTGGCATTTTCGAGTTCCTCCTTTGACAATTGGCTATAAGCAATTTCTTTGTAGACGTCACAGTTTTCTAAAAGCTCCTGATGTTTTCCGCGTCCGACGATGCGACCATTGTCGATGACGATGATCTGATCGGCGTGCATGATGGAGGAGATACGCTGGGCCACTAAGAGAACGGTGGATTGCTTCTTCTCGCAAAGCTGATTTAATTCTTTTCTTAACTGGGCATCGGTCTTGAAGTCCAGGGCCGAGAAGGTATCATCAAAGATAAAGATCTCAGGCTGTTTAACGAGCGCTCGGGCAATCGATAGACGCTGACGCTGTCCACCGGAAACATTGGTTCCGCCCTGGGCAATCTCACTTGCGAAACCGTCCGGTTTGGCTTCGATGAAATCCAATGCCTGGGCAATCTTAGCGGCTTCTTTTAACTGCTCATCGGTGGCATCTTCATTGGCATAGCGCAGGTTGCTTTCAATCGTTCCACTGAACAGACTGGCTTTTTGGGGGACATAACCGATCCGATCTCTGAGATCATGGATATCGGCTTCACGAAGATCTACACCATCAACCAGGATCTTTCCTTCCGTGACATCAAAGAAACGCGGAACCAGATTGACGATCGTGGATTTACCTGAACCGGTACTGCCGATAAAAGCGGTCGTCTTGCCGGGTTCACAGGTAAAGCTGAGGTCGTGGAGTACTTCTTCTTCAGCTCCCGGGTAGCGGAAGCTGACATGCTGGAAGGAAACCTGTCCTTTCCTGGCAGGGTCGAAGGCCACAGGGTCTTTAGCTTCGAGGATGGCCGGTTTGGTCTGCAGGACTTCGACGATACGTCCGGCAGCCACACTGGCTCTAGGCAGCATGATCGAGATCATCGTGATCATCATAAAGGCCATGATGATCTGCATGGCATACTGCATAAAGGCCATCATATCGCCGACCTGCAGACTGCCCGCATCAATCTGATGGGAACCGACCCAGACAATTAAGATGGAGGAGCAGTTCATCACCAGCATGATCAATGGCATCAGAGAACCCATGGCACGACCGGTAAATAAAGCCGTTCTCATGATATCGTTATTGGCTTGACGGAATTTTTGTTGTTCTTCTTGCTGGTTATTGAAAGCACGAATGACGGGCATTCCTTCCAGAAATTCACGCACAACGGAGTTGAGTTTATCTAATAATTTCTGCTGGATCCTGAATTTAGGCAGGACCAGTACAAAGGCACTGAGCATGATCCCTAAAATGATCACGACAACCAGCGCGATGATCCAGGTCATGTTGGCATCGGATTGCAGGACTTTGATGATCGCACCAATCCCAATAATAGGGGCATAGATGACGATCCGCAAGATCATGACCAGCACCATCTGGATTTGCTGCACGTCATTGGTGGTCCGGGTGATCAACGTGTTGGTGGAAAACTGGTTAAACTCTGCGTTGGAAAAACTTTCCACTTTCCCGAAGACATCTCTTCTGAGGTCGCGGGAGAAACCGGCAGCCACCCGGCTGGCTAAAAAGCCTACCGCCACCGCACAGGCGGCTGAGGCCAGGGCGACGAATAACATTTTCGCACCGTTTTCAAACAAATAGCGATATTGGATATGGTCAGTATTCATGCCCAACGATTGATATTCCTGCTTGACTAAGGACGCATTTGCGGTATCCAGGGTACTTTGTCCCATCACTTCGGTATAGCTGGCAAATTGTTCGCGCAAGGTATCTAAGGTCTCCTGAGGCATCTTTGCCAGGACATCAAAGATGGTCGTTCCTTCAGGCAGGTTTTCCAGGACTGTCAGGATCTGTTGCTGCTGTTCATTGAGACTGGCTGGATCAGTATTGGCGGTCAGCTGTTCAAGGCTCATCACCATCGCTTCAGCCTGACTGAGTGCCTGATTCAGCGCTTCTTTTTCCTGGCTGGAAAGGTCATTGAGGATGTAGACGTTCTCATTCGCTAAGGCTGGATATTTCTCACGTTCGCTTTCGGTAGCGCTCTGGGGTGTTGTCAGCGTATAGCTGTTCTGGAAGATCGTTTTTTCTTCCTCATTCATCAATAAAGCTAATTGGTCGTAACGCGTTTCGCTTAACGCGTCGAAGACACCATTCTCGATTCCTCCGGCATTGATACCGACATTGACAATATCGGACATGTAATCCGGCATGGCTAGTTCACACATCGCCTGTCCGAAAAGTAGGGCGATGATAACTAGAATGGAACCTAGAAAAGGACGGACATACTTTCTAAGTTTAAACATTGGAATCTCCTTTCATCTCTTCAATGTGTAAATGCTGGTGTTCTTTCATAAATTGCAGTCCTTTCTCGACAATACGTACAAAGGCCTGGGCGTCTTCAGGCCCTAAAGTGGTAATAAATGTCTTCAGGTTTTCCTTTAAATGCGCCTCATACCGCTTCAGTAACTGGACGGCGTCAGCGGTGATATTGACATAGACACTGCGCCGGTCATTCTCGGGGGTGACGCGTTTGACCCAGCCTTTTTTTTCAAAATCACGGACACTTTGACTGACTGCTGCAGGGGTAATGTCCAGATAGTGACTGATATCACTCATCTTGACGGGATGGCATTGATTCATGTGCTGGATGACCTCCAAGAGCATCAGATCACGTCGAGAAAGCTCAGACTGATGCTTCTTTTCCATCACGGTCTCTTTTTTATAAAGATACAGCATGCGCATCAGCTGATGAATGATGTCCATTTCGTTCATATTCGCACCTCTTTTCCTAAATAGTTAATCAACTTAAATGTTAACTTACTTAAGTATTATATGCTCTTTTCTTTCAAAGTCAACCAGGATGATAAAAAAGCTGCTCACGATGGAGCAGCCTGTTGCCAAAGATAGTCCCGGTCATAGCCTTCGCCAAACATCAGGTCATACTGAAGGATCTCATGATCATCCAGGAATTGCTGAATATCGGCGGGCAGTTCATCCTGCCAGGTATAGAACGTGCCGTCCTTACCGAGGATGAAGTAGCTGTTGTAGCCGGCTAAGAGCGTGGAAGCATAATAGTTATATTTAAAATAGTTTGGCAGATCGATCCCTGCATTCAGCAGTGTGTAGGCACCTAAAGCCGAAGAGGAGACCGTCATATCTGTCTGGGTCTCAATCTCGTAATTGGCCCAGATCACAAATGGTGTTTTATACTTATTGACTTCATCTAAATGATCGGCATCATTATTGATGATGGAACTGATGAAAGGATGGTGATCACCAAACATGACGACGATCGTTGGTTCGTCCACCGTCGAGAAGTAAGTGACGAGTTTTTGATACATGGCATCAGCGTCCTGAACGCCGCGGGCATGGATGCTTGCCTCTTCTTTCCCTTCGGCATTAAAGAGCTTGTCATCACCCTGAATACCGACCGTCCCGTTGGAGGTGTCGGAGTAAGGCGTATGATTTTCCATCGTAACCACAAAGGTGAATAAAGGATTGGCGCTCGTACTGTTTTGCTGTTCGTAGCTCGCTACGATCTGCTCATAGACCGCTTCGTCACTGACATAGCCCTTGATGCGTTTGGCATCCTTGGCAAAGTCATCTTCACTGATAAAGTCATCAAAGCCCATTAGAGGATAGACCTCGTCGCGGCTCCAGAAGGTTTCGAGATACGGATGGATGGCCAGCGTATCATAGCCTTCGTCCTTGAGGGTCTGTACCATGCTGTCACAATGATCATCAATATAATGGTCATAAGCGACGCTGCCTTCGGGCAGGTGTGCCATTGAATGACCGGTCAGAAATTCAAACTCAGTATTGGCTGTACCGCCTCCAAAAATAGAGACCAGCAGATTGCCTTTAAGGACATTATCGTTCAACGAATCGATAAAAGGCGTGAGTGGCTCATCAAAACTTAAGCCATCGTTGGCAATCGTGATATCCGCAAAGGATTCATCCATCACGACGATGATATTGGGATGATCGACATCGACAGGCTCCGGTGTTGCGATAGCATCGATCCGACGGTTGATTTCCTCGAGTGTCTTGGCTGAGTAATTCGCCGGCTCAACAACCATCATATTTTTTAAATTCATAAAAAAACAGAGCAGAAAGCCGTTTTCACGATAGTTCTTGTCCTGATTCCAGTCAGAATTGGTAATATTCAGTCCTTTCAGGACATTATTGTTGGAGACAACACCGATCGTCATCGTGGAGAAGATGACGAGTGCGACGACCAGATAACGAAATTTCGGTTTGACCCAGGTTTCCTTACGGAAATCGATGATCTGCCAGATCACGATCCCAAGGCCGATGGCCACGGTTAAGATGATCTGCCAGGTGATATCGAAAGACAGTTCGCTCATTACATCGGTTGCAGCCTGCAGATTTAACGCATCCCAGAGGACCACGTTCTCTCCTTTCATACAGAGTTTAAAATAGTTGCAGATACCGATCACGATCATCACGACTGAGAGGATCATATTGGCAATGCTCATGCGTCGGATGATCAGGAAAAGAACAACAGCAATATTTAAATAAAGGATATAGTTCATGATCATCATCTGTAAATGGGTCAGGATCCATGCCCCATATTCAATCAAATTCAATGACGGATGGTTCAACAGTTCCACACAAAGCAGAGTGAGTAAACTGATGATATACAGGCTTCGATATTTAATCAGCCATGCGAAAAATCTTTTGACCATAGCTTGCATTTTAACGCCTCCTTGGTTGATGCCATGATAGCATTCTACGACGATATTCGTCAATAAAATTTGTTAAGATAATGTAAATTTAAGCGTTTCTTAAGGAAAAGTTAAGGAAGTTTCAAAATAAAACATTTCTCCCTCCTCTCTCCCTATTATTGGATGATGTTCATCTTGTGCCGTCATTTTGACAATACAAGCGATGTAAACGCTTAGAAAAGGTGGATTTTGTTTAAAATTGGGTGTATAATGGGAAAGAAGGAGTGATTTGAATGAAAAAGATGATTGGAATCGTATTAGCCGGATTGCTGTTGGTGGGCTGCAGTTCCCAGGGAAGCAAAAACCGGACCACCTGTTCCGGGCTGGTAGATGGACTTGATACAGAAGTGACCTTAAATTTCGATGATAATGACCAGCTGTTGTCAATGAAGGTTATCGGAAGCATGGAGGCTGATTCGGAAGAACAGGCTGAGCAGATTGAGAGTATGTTTTCCTCCGATGAAGATGCATTGAAGGACATGATGGGGGTTTCAGAAGGCATGTCCATGGACCTCAAAGTAAAAGGAAAAACGGTGACCATTACCATTAATGCAGATGTTGAACAATTAGTCGATGTCGGTCTGATTGGGGCGGATGATGCCAGCGAAATGACTAAAGATGAATTAATCAGCTATTTTGAAGATCAGGATATGACCTGTAAATAAAAAATGCGCATATGGGGCACTCTCTGTAAGGAAGGTGCCCCATGACTTTTGTATCTCAATGAAATATTGTTGTGTGAATACAGCGTAGCTTTGTAGCTATGCCATTTTTAGTAAGAACCCCCATCCTAGAAAAGTGTTGTCGTATAAACATTGCAAATCACTCCGAAGTGATAGCATAAATGTCGTCTGCAGAGTTGCGTCCGCGAATATCTTTATATTTAATGTTACATTTATGGAGCATGAGGTGTTTGAATGTCATATCAATCTTATCTCTGAAAGTCATTCTAAACAGCTGTCTTCTATATTTAAAGATGGCTATATAATGTTTCAAATACTTATCTGATACTCCTCGATAAGTTCTTACAAAATATTTTATTGCAGAGTGAAGGCCATTCACTCGTGATAGTGTATAACCTTCCTTTTCCTTCTTTCCTGATGGAATCTTCATCCATTTTACGTTGAGTTCCTTCATCAGCTGATGATATGACCTAAAACTATCGCTGACCACTGTACAGCTGGAGGGAATCTTATTTTTGAATATTCTGATCAATTCTTTTGATGTGATCCTTCCAGGCACGGATACCTCTATAACACATTTTCCTTTTTCATCGACGGCACATGCTATATTGCGTTTGTGATCGCTTATACCTCGTTTTTTTGGCTGTTTAGGTTCATCATTTTCATATCCTGGATGATATCTGTGTACTCATGTTTCATCTAAATATACCGTTCCTTTAAGCTGTGGATCCTTAATATCTGTAGATAAGATATTGGCCATTTTGTGACGCCAAACCAACGCTGTCTGTTTACATATCATACAGTCATCACAGATATTTTGGATAGATTCCTCATGAAGGAAATCGATGATGAACTGATACCAGCAATGGGTTGATTTCTTTGAGTAAGCAGTGAGTGTCCCTGCTTTAACTGTAAATGTTTTACCACAATTTTTACACAAATAACGTTGTAATACTTGCTTAGTTTTTCCATAGCGAATGGGGTTTGTCGTGTTGCAATGTGGGCAACCATTAGCAGTCGCGTTCTCATTCGCTTTATCCAATAGCAGTTGAAACTTATTAGAAATCAGCAGATTATGAATGTCACTAAGATCGTTAAAATCAGCTTGAAATTCGTCCATCAGCGCTTGAATGGCATTAAGGAAAGCCTGTCTACTTGATTTATCCATACCAATCACCTCTAAATCAAGTATAGCACGAACCAAAAATATGTGATTTTTAGAAAAGAATTTGCACTCCGTTTGATTGAGTCCAAATGCATTTTCTTACCAACATTTATCCAGGATGAGTTTTAGTAATAAAAACCCCCTCAGATTGTCTAGGGGTCAAGAAAAGCTTTAGCCAAGTGGCAAAGAAGAATCATCCGGTGTATATTTGTTTTGTGGTCTGTAAATAAAACAATATACAAAGAGGATGAGGTCATGAGTCAATATATAGATGACTTATACAATTTATCACATACCAAATGGTATTGCAAATGTGATGTGGTTTTACCGATGATAATCTCAATCACACGGTGATTTACCTCTATTCCAATGGCAAAATGATGATTCGATTACCTTTTGACTATACAACTGATGAAAAATGTACTACATCAGGTCAATATCTGAAGTATCACTGGATATTTCAGGGCATCACCACAAGGAAATTGGTAGAAAAGGTTGGCATTGTGCTGGCGACACTGGTTTTGTATGAGAATGATTGACACTTCATTAAGCATGGTACAGCTTTGACGCTTGCAAATGCGCTAGGGATTGACCGCAATAGACTTCTGGACAAGCATACTGACTTAGTAAATGACTTGTATTTCTCTTTCCGTCTTGTCCTCGCAAGCTCCGTATCACTCGTTTCTACACAAGCGAGCTCGTTCACTTCGCTGCTCATCCTCTTCCCACCAAGCCTTTGCCTTTGCGGGAGCCCTGTCCGATTCGGTATTTGCAAAAGCCGCTGCATTTTTAAGCAGGAGCATACTACCCGTTGATAAGTACAGGTCGCTGCCCTCTTCAGCGGGAAGGTGGTCGAGGGTCTCTAGTGCCTGCATGTCGTTGGCGGACATTCAGTCGTTCTGACAAACAATGGCGTACTCTTTGCCACAATGTCAAGTGATGAATTAAAAAAATGGCAGCCACGATCAAAGAATTCCTTTTTGTGGCTGCCATTCTGATAATTATTAGCTTGACTTGTACTGCTTAACTTGTTTTATTCGAGAGTACGAATTATAATATGGCAGTACGGAGGTGCTATATGGATTACATGACTTTGAAAGAAGCAAGCAAAATTTGGGGAGTAACACCCCGTTGGATAAATTACTACTGTTCCGCAGGACGTATCCCAGGAGCGGAAAAAATGGGAACCGTCTGGCTTATCCCAAAGAATGCTACGAAGCCATTGGATGGGCGGAGAAAATCTGCCGGGCAATCAGGAGGAGAACATCATGATTGAAGTTTATTATGCGGAAGATGACGAAACGATTGGCAAGTCTGTAAAAGAATATTTGGAACAGCAGAATTGCAAAGTAGCCGTTTTTGATAGAATTACAGATGTCAAGAAAGCATTAATCGGTCATTTACCTACAATCGTCTTGCTGGACTGGAATATGCCGGACGGACAAGGGAGTGAATTATGCCTTTGGATTCGTGAAAGATGGAAAACTCTGCCTATTGTTTATTTAACGATTCGGGGCGATTCTCACGACATTGTTACCGGTTTCCAAAATGGGGCGGATGATTATGTGGTAAAGCCCTTTGATCTTGCCGTTCTGTATTCCCGTATTTTGGCGCTGCTGCGAAGAACCAAAGCCGTAACCGACACAAAGCTATTCTGCGATGACCTAATGTTGGATAAGGAAAAAACGGCTGTCTATGACGGACAGAAAGAAATCGTTGTAAGCCAGCCGGAGTACCGCATTCTGCTGATTCTGATGGAAAACAAGGGAAAAACGATCACCAGAAACCAGTTATTAGAGCAGGTTTGGGATCGCAGCGGGAATTATGTAAATGATAATACGCTGACGGTCACAATGAAAAGATTGCGGGAAAAGCTGAATCATCCAGCCTGCCTAAAAACGATCCGAAGTTTTGGCTACCGTATGGAGGACACACAATGAGCGAAAAATGGAAACAAAAAATACTTCTGATTTTTCCGTTTGCTGTTCTTGCGGCAGGCATGATACTTACCGCCGCTTTCTTCCTGCACACGTACCGGCAGATTGCATTTGAACACACCTCGGCATTATGCGAAACTATATTGGCAAATTCTCCTGAAGCGGAGCCGCAGCTATTAGCGGCTCTGAAAGACTATCATTCATTGACGGAACAAGAACTCAGAGGCAACGATTATCTGGAAAAATACGGATACCGGGTTAATGATTTTTGCTATGATTTCCCGCTGGATACAGTGCTTTTTCCGATTCTATTTTTCCTTGTGACTGCTTGTGCTTTTGGGGCTGGAATCTTTCTGTCCCACAGAAAAAATCGAAAGAGGATTGATGATTTGACCGAGTTTTTGGAGCAAGTTAATATCGGTGCTGGCGGGACATTGATACAGACGAAGGAAGATGAATATTCCCATTTGCAGGACGAAATATACAAAACTGTCACGATGCTTTATCAAACAAGAGAAACGGCAGTTGCCGCAAAGGAAAATTTTGCAGAGAACCTGGCTAATATAGCACACCAACTGAAAACGCCAATCACAGCAGCCTTTTTGTCGTTGCAGCTTATGGAAAAAGAAATTCCGGGGACTTACGCAGAACAGGTCAAACAGCAGTTGAAACGATTAAACCGTCTGGAAGAATCCTTGCTTATGCTTTCCAAGATTGATGCTGGAACGCTGCCGCTCAAACGGGAAAAGGTCGATCTTTATACGGTATTAAATCTGGCGGCAGATAATCTGAACGATTTATTGCGAAAAAACCATATTACTGTTGAAATTCCAGAAAATGGCTGTATTGAATTTTGGGGGGATTTGGAGTGGACAATGGAAGCCCTCATCAATCTCATCAAGAATTGTATGGAACATTCCAAGCCGGGCGGCGTAGTCCATTGTGGCTACTCTGGCAACCCTCTCTATGTAGAAATTCAGGTATGGGATGACGGGGCGGGCTTTGACACAGAGGACTTACCGCATCTTTTTGATCGTTTTTACCGGGGCCGGTGTGCGGTTGGAGATGGAATTGGAATTGGTCTGGCTCTTGCCCGTTCCATTTTTGAATTGCAGAACGGAACTATAACCGCCTGTAACTTGCAAAATGGCGGTGCTTGTTTTGAAATAAAGATGTACAGTCACTGAGATGTCACTTTACTTTGTTATACTGTACGCAAGACCATTCAGTAGAGAGGAGAAAGTGACATGGAAATACTAAAATGTGAAAATGTCCGAAAGGTATATGGCTCTGGGAACAATCAGGTCGTGGCGTTGGATCACATTGACTTGTCTGTACAAAAAGGAGAATTTGTAGCAATCGTAGGGGCATCCGGTTCGGGGAAATCTACACTGCTGCATATTTTGGGAAGCGTGGATAAGCCGACAGAAGGGAAAGTCCTGATAGAGGGGACAGAATTATCTGCCATGAACCGAACCCAGGCAGCCATTTTCCGGCGCAGGAAGGTCGGATTGGTCTATCAATTTTATAACCTGATCCCCACCCTTACCGTCCGAAAAAATATACTCATGCCGCTCCTGTTGGACAAGCGCAAACCCAATCAAGAATACTTTGAGCAGATTGTACATTCCCTGGGAATCGAAGATAAACTGGAATCACTGCCCAGCCAGCTTTCCGGCGGACAACAGCAGCGAGTTGCTATCGCCCGTTCTTTGATCTATCGCCCGGCGCTGTTGCTTGCAGATGAACCGACCGGCAACTTGGATCGGAAAAACGGAGAGGAAATTATTGATTTGCTGAAATTATCTAACCGTAACCTGGAACAGACGATTCTTTTGATTACCCATGATGAAAAGATCGCATTGGAGGCGGATCGCGTTATTACCATAGAGGACGGGAAAATTGTCGGCGATCAGAAACGGAGGTAAGAATATGTGGAAAGACTATTCGATCGGATTCATCAAAAAGAATCGGGCTTCCAGCGTATCCGTTCTGGTTGCGGCGTTTATTTCTGCTCTGTTTCTTTCTTTGCTGTGCGGTTTGTTTTATAACTTCTGGAATTATGAAATAGAATCTGTTGTTTTAGAAGAAGGAAACTGGCAGGGACGCATCAGCGGGGCGTTTGAAGAAGATAAAGTGTCCGAGATTGAGAATTTCGCCAATGTAAAAACGGCTATAATCAATGAGGATTTATCAGACGATCAAACTCTTGTAGTTGATATTTGCTTTGATAACATGAGGGCTGTGTATCAGGATATGCCTCTTATCGCCCAGCAGTTAGGTGTTCCGGAAACTTCCGTATCGTATCATGAATCACTGCTGTCAAGTTATTTCATCAACGATCCGCAGGACAGCAATCCGCCCTTATTGATGGCTTTTTATCTCTTTGTACTCCTGCTTGTGTCGGTGTCTTTGATTTTAATCATTCATAACTCGTTTGCTGTATCTATGAATGCCCGTGTCCATCAGTTTGGCATCTTTTCCAGCATTGGGGCGACGCCGGGGCAAATCCGCACCTGTCTTTTACAGGAAGCGGCGATGCTTTGCGTGCTTCCTGTTTTGATCGGAAGTATTGTCGGAATCGCTTTGACCTTCGGAGCCATCCAAGCAGTCAATATTCTCGCCGATGGTATTGTCGGCAGACATGAAGCTGCCTTTGCCTATCATCCGCTGGTGTTTGCAGTCACGATTCTGACCTCGTTTTTGACGGTACTGATTTCTGCCTGGCTGCCAGCCAGGAAATTGAGCAAGATGACCCCACTGGAAGCTATAAAAAACACGGGAGAATTACAGCTAAAACGGAGAAAAAAATCCCGTATTCTTGCGCTTTTATTTGGAACCGAAGGGGAACTTGCCGGGAATGCACTGAAAGCACAGAAGAAATCTCTGCGAACCGCCACGCTGTCGTTGACCCTTTCTTTTTTGGGCTTTGCCCTTATGCTGAGTTTTTTTACTCTCTCTGGAATCAGTACAAACCATACCTATTTTGAACGCTACCAGGATGCCTGGGATGTGATGGCAACGCTTGAGGACACAAAGATCGAGGACTTCTCTCATACGGATGAAATCCATGCTTTGCCTGATACAGACAGTGTGATTTATCAAAAGGCAAACGCCGTTTGTTCTATTGGGGCGGACGCTGTCAGCGAAGAAGTAAAAAGTCTGGGTGGTCTTGAAACAGTCGCCGGAAGTGATGTCAGTATGGCAGATGGGATTTATACCATTCAGGCTCCTATTGTAATCATGGACGACAGCAGCTTTGCCACGTATTGTGAGCAGATCGGCGTTTCCTCAGCGGAAAACGGGAGCGTTGTTTTGAACCGTATTTGGGACAACATAAACAGCAATTTCAGATACAAAGAATATGTTCCGTTTTTGTCAGAGAACCAGGACACGATGACTTTACAAAACCTGGAAGATGCGGCTGCAACTGTGGAGATTCCGGTTTTGGGCTTTACAAAGGAGCCGCCGGTTTTGAGAGAAGAATATGATAACTATGCTTTAGTTCAATTTGTGTCCCTTTCCACATGGAAACAAATCGAAAAGACGATTGGAAATGCTGAACCAGATACCTATATCCGCATTCTTTCAGAAAAAGAAAGAACCCTGACAGAACTGAGTATGATTGAAACCGAGCTGACGAATGTGCTGGGGCATGACATTTCTTTCGAGGTGGAAAACCGGGTTCAGGAAAAGATAGACAACGATGCTATGCTGAACGGGTACAAACTGATAATCGGGGCGCTGTGTGTGCTGCTGGCCTTCATCGGGATCGCTAACGTATTTTCCAACACGCTGGGATTTATTCGGCAAAGGAAAAGAGAATTTGCGAGATATATGTCCATTGGCATGACGCCGGAAGGTATGCGAAAAATGTTTTGGATTGAAGCCCTCGTTATAGCGGGCCGCCCCGTTCTGATCACGCTGCCGATTACGGTTGTGTTTGTGTGGTTGATGATAACGGCAAGCTACTTGAATCCAATGGAATTTTTAGCAGTGGCTCCCATTGTTCCTATCCTGCTTTTTATCGCGGCACTTTTTGGCTTTGTTGCATTGGCATATTACCTGGGTGGCAAGAAAATTCTGAAATGTGATCTGGTAGAAGCACTGCGAACGGATTATATGGGATAATACTATCGTTCAGACAAATCGCTTTATCCACAACAAAAGCCCCATCCCTCAATGGTTGAGAGATGGGGCAAACTATTTACGCTGCAATCTCCGGGATTTCCCCGACAAAGTTATACACGATCCTGACTTCCTGCACCTTCTGGCCGTCCACCTTCTTGACCTCGCCGATCAGGATTTTACTGATAAGCCGGTTCAGTACGGACTCGTCCAGTTCCTCAATGGCGGCATAGCGCCGGATTTCCTTGATAAAGGTTCGGACTTCGCTTTCCTGTGCGTCCGCCCGGCTCTGCATCACCGCCAGATCGTGCAGTCGTTTCTGGTTGGCTTCCTGCTCCTGTTCCAGCGCCGCCGTCAGCTTCATAAACCGCTGTTCGGTCAGGACGCCTTTGGCCTTATCGGTGTACAGGCTCAAAAACATCCCGTCAATTTCCTGATTCCGGGTTTCCAGCCGTTTCCGTTCCTTCTCTGTCTGAGAAGCGTCCACCAGATACCGGCGCTCCATCCGGCTGCTGAGCCGCTGGTAAAACGCATCGGCGTCCTTCATGGCCTGCTCCGCCAATTCCTGTATATCCTTCAGCACCAGATTATACAAATCTCTTGCTTCAATCTTATGGCTGGTACAGGCGTTCTTACCCAGCCGGTTGTAGGTCTGGCAGATATAGTATGCCCTGTCAATCGGCTCCCGCATTTCGCCGGTGAAGCGGTTCTTTCCGGTTCTGCCGACCTTTTCATACCGCACCTGCATGGACTTCCCGCAGGTGGCGCAGTAGACAAGCCCGTGGAACAGGTTATAGAAAGGGCAGGCGTTGCCTTTCATAATGGTGGGTCTGCGGTCAATGATTTCCTGCACCTGTTCCCATTCCTCCGGCGTCACAATCGCTTCGTGGCAGCCCTCAATGACCTCCCATTCCTCACGGGGGATAATGTCATAAGTGTTGGAGCGGATGCCTTTCTGGTGTGTCCGGCAAACAAGATGTGCGCCCTTATAAAAGGGATTCCGCAGAATATGGCTGATCCTTGCGCTCCCCCATGAATAGTAGTTCACGTCGCATTCTGTATTGCTTTTTACTCTGGTGATGGGGATTTTATCCTCCATAAGCTGCTTTGCGATCCGCATACAGCCCCAGCCGTCCAGTGCCAGATCATAAATTTTTCGGATCACCGGCGCAGTCTCCGGGTCAAGGATCAGATGCCCTTTGTCCTCCGGGTCGCGCATCAGGCCAAGAGGCGGCTGCCCGCCGCAGAACTTTCCTTGCCGGGAACGGGTCATGCGTCCCGCCAGCACCTTTTTGGAAATATCCCGGCTGTACATATCGTTCAGGATATTCTTAAAGGGCGTGATGTCCATCTCCTGACGGGTCAGGCTGTCCACGCCGTTCGTGATGGCGATATAGCGTACATTGTGTTTGGGGAAAAAGATTTCGATATAGCTTCCGGCTTCGATATAATTCCTACCAAGCCTCGATAGGTCTTTCGTGACCACGCAGCCGACCTTTCCCGCCTCAATGTCAGCGATCATGCGCTGGAACGAGGGGCGGTTGAAATTGCGGCCCGTATAGCCGTCATCCACATAATACTCATACTGGAACATCCCATGCTTTTCTGCGAAGTCCCGGAGCATGAGTTTCTGCTTGCTGATGCTCATACTCTCATTGTCGCCGCCGTCATCCAGAGAGATCCGGCAGTAGAGAGCGGTGATTTTCTCATAGACTTGTTTTTTCCTGCTCATAGCGTTCTCCTTCTATGAACAGGGACACGATACCATTATAGTACCCTGTCCCTGTCCCTGAATCAACCGTTTTTACGCAGCTTTTTCTGCCATTTCCCGCTGATGACGCCATTCCTCGAAGTGTTAGCAGGTCTGGCGCTCAATGAGCTGCTCTAAGGCTTCCCACATGGACTTCTCCCCGGAGAACTCCCGCACCACCACAAACCGGACTTTATTCTTCTGATTTTTGCTTTTTTCCATAGGCTACCTCCATAGAGAGACAGGCCGGGCGGCAGCACCGGCAACGAACCCGGCAACCAGGTGGCAACCATCCCGGCAACAGACCTCCGTTTTCAGGCGACCCACTCCTTCGGAAGCTCCAACTGGCGGCATTCTTCCTCGCTCAGTTCCACAAATCCATCTTCGTTGCCGGGCAGTTCGTTGCCGGAAACATCCCGTTCCCAGCCCTTCTGCCTGCCGTATCCGGCAAACATCCTCGGATTGGAAAACGGCTTCCAGCCCGTCACCACCGTGTTCATGATCTCGTTGATATTGTGAAGCTGCCACCGCTTCGGCTCGTCATAGGTGTGGCCCAGCGCCTCCCTGAAAAGCTGTTTGGAGCAGACCATGCTGCCGGTGTAGTGTTCCAGAAAGCCCTGTATCTGCCCGGCCTCGGTGTCTTCCGGCATGAAATCCTTCTGCACCTCCACAAGCTGCCGCTGGATGGACTTGCTGAATTTCATGGAATAGTGGCCGCTGCGGTAAATCGTCATGGCCTCCGCCCAGACCTGCAACAGGTAGGCTCTGGAAGCGTCCTCGTCCTCCAAAATGTGAACCTCCGCATTCTCCGGGTAAATCATGATGGGAAGGAAACGCCGGTTCCCGGTCCAGTCAAGGGGCAGGAAGTCCAGCGTGTTGGAAGAACCGCCAAACACGCACTGCCGCAGCCGGTCTTTGGGCTGGGCTTCATAGGGCGTCCGGTAGTTTTCCTTCTGGCGGCTGATGAACGAGCGGATTTCCTCAATGCTTTTGGCGCTGCTGGTGGCCAGCATCTCCGACATCTCGATGATCCAATGGCCTTGCAGCTTCAAAAACACCCGGTCATCGTCCAGTTTTTTCAGATAATCACTGAACCACTCGTCCCGGATCGCCAGCAGACGGAAGAAGCTGGACTTGCCAGCCCCCTGTCCGCCCACCAGACAAAGCATTTCCTCATATTTGGAGCCGGGAGAAAACACCCGCCGAATAGCACCCAGCAGGAAGTGTTTCAGCATTTCCTCCACATAGTCGCTGACCTCCGCACCTAAGAAGTGATGGAGACAGGAGCGGATGCGGGGCGTCCCGTCCCACACAAGGCCGTTCAGCACATCCTGTATGGGATGGTAGCAGTTCTCATTCGCCACGATGGAGAGCGCCGCCGTCATTTTCTTCTCGCTGGTCAGGCCGTAGTTCTGCTCAAAATAGAGGAGCAGATACTTCACATCCGTATCCGTCAAGGCGCTGGTGTTCCTGCGCCAGCCCAAATCCCGCACGATGTCCACCCGGTCAGTCAGGAGGTTCAGCCGGATAGCGTCCCGCAGCAGCGGGTCATGGCAGAACACCGTCCGGCAGTTGCCGATGGTGTTGGCGGGCTGGCCTTTCTCCGTGACGGACAGGCTTTCCCGCACCTCGTCAACGCTCTGTTCCGGCGCTAAGGCTTCGGCTGCGCTCATGGCGGCCTGTCGGGTGGCTGGCGGTAAATTCTGATATTCGCTGCTCAATCTTCATCACCTCTTTTCCGTATTCAGCGACCACGCAGGCCCATTCCTCCATACTGCCGGATAAAAGAATATCCAGCAGATACTCCGTGTACGGCTTCTTTTGCAGTGCCTCCACAAACAGCGGGTTCCACGCTTCCTCCGGCGTCTGCGGAGCATATTCCTTCTCCCAGCGTTCCAGCAGGTGCAGGTAATCGCACAGCACCCGGAAACATTTCTGCTCCGCCTGCCGGTAGCGCAGTTCCTCGCTGATTTTTCGCTTGATCGGCCTCCTGCGGGGCGGGTCATGGCCTTTAGCGTCAAAGCTGACCGAGAAATCCTCCCACCAGCTTCAGATCGGGGATGTAGTAGTCTCCCACCAGCGTGTAGCTGATGCCGTTTTGATGGATTTTCTTTGGTAAATGCTCCATATTCGACCTCCTGTATTCAGTTTTTTCAGAATCCAGTTGATCGTGTCCCTGTTCATGATAAATTCAAGGCAACTGAACTCTTCACGAACAAGTATGGCATATCTTTCATGTGACTCTGATAGTCGCCGCGAAGCAGATTCTTCAGATTGAACTTGATGAAATATTGTGCTTTCTTATCCGGTAGGAGGAGCGACCGGTGAATGGTCTGCTCTTCGCGGATTAGCCAGGTGTCTAGCGTGTATCTAACGAACTCTAGAGACTGTTGTCTAATAGTAGAAAAGCTCGACTTTACCAGGTCGCCTACCGTGTGGGGTGGTAACCGGAGAATCCGAGCAATCTCATTGGTCTGAAATTTTCTGTTTTTCAGAAACTGCGCCTGTTCCGGGGAAATGCCGATGGACATGTACTTCATGCTCTCCTCCAGCACGCCGCCAGGAGCGACGTCGTTGTCAAAGAACTTCGCCCCGTATTCCTCACAGGCAATCGCCCGATTGCCTTCTTTGCCATTACATTAGGGGAATACTCTACCAGTTCGTCAAAACTAAGCCTTGGGATATGCAGCACATCGGAAGGATTCAGCCGGACAAGGCTGCTGTTGACTGTGGCGCGTCATCTATGATGATGGTGTATTCGTAGTAGAACTTCCCGTCCCTGTCACGGTTTACCGTCATCCGTTCAGGCAGCAGCAGATAGAGGACGATGACTTCTCCCTTGTCACTGCGACGCTCTGGGTGTAGGCATTTGCCCTACAGGAGCAGGTGGATTATGAACGTCTCCCGGAACGCGAGGGAACTCATTTCCGGATTTGATTCATCAAGCAGGAGCAGATACAGCGAATGATCAATAGCTTTCTCTTTGTCTCCGTCTTTCTTGTGATGGTGGAGGTGTCGTCGTTTTCGCCAAAGAAAAAGCTGTATGCGCTGCCCGCAGTGCGGTTCTGGAGCTTATCTCAGGAACAGAAAAGATACTTATACCGAATCATCATTCTTCCTGAAAATGGGCATAAGAAAAACACCTATCTTTCGATAGATGCTCTTCAAAAAATGTAGTTATTGTTTTGACTGGCAATCAGCTGCTCAGCAGCCAGTCCATAAGGTTCAGGGACTTGATACCATCATAGGAGGCATCCAGCCCTGGATCCAGTGACAACACTAACTTTGTGTAATTATCCCGAATCTTCTGCAACGGGTCAAGCTCCCGTTTGCGGACATCCTCGCTTTGCATAGATTCCGTTACCTGGATATAGAGTTTGTCATCAGCATTGGTGGCAATGAAGTCCACTTCTTGATTGTCGATCTTCCCGATGGCCACATCATAGCCCCGGCGGAGCAGCTCAAAGTAGACTATATTTTCAATAGCGTGACCGCTGTCACGGTTGCGGAATCCCAGCAGATAGTTCCGAAGCCCGATGTCCACGATATAATACTTGCCCAGAGTGCGCAGGTATTCCTTGCTTTTGATGTCAAACCGTTTGATCTCGTAGAAGAAATAGCTTTCCAGCAGGGCCCCAATATAGGCCTGCACCGTATGGGTGCTGGGAGTTCCTCTGCGTTTGCCATCCTCCAGCAGACCCTCGTTCATCAGCGTATTGCCAATAGAGGAGACGGAGACGCTGCTGCCGATGTTGTCCGCAAGGAACAGGACGATTTTACGCAGAAGGACGGAGTCAGTGATTTGTCGCTGGCCGCGACGCTTTTCCCGCTCCAGAATATCCCGAACTACCACGGTGGAGTAAATGCCTTCCAGAAGGGACAATGCTTTTTCTTGATCCAACCCGATATCCGCAATCCCAGGCATCCCGCCAAAACGCATATAGGCGTCAAAGATTTCCCGCAGGCCATAGCGTTCGCCGTTTTGATCAAATACCTGTCGGCGGGTCCCGCCCAAGGCGCTGCTGGTTTTTCTCACTTCAAAGTTGTGGAAATCCAGAAACTCCCTGAATGAGAGCGGCAACATTTTGATCTCCACACAACGGCCGGAGAGATAGGTGGAATATTCGGAGGATAGCAGGTAGGCATTGGAACCGGTGACATAAATGTCGCAGTCCAAATCTACCCGGAAGGAATTGACCGCATCCTCCCAGGCATTTATCCGTTGCAACTCGTCAAAGAAAAGATACATCCGCTTGTCCGGAACAGCTTTCTCCTTTACATAGTGGTATACCTCATCTGAGGTCATGCTCCGATAATCGTGGGATTCAAAGTTCATCTCCACGATCTGTTCCTGTTGGATGCCAGTTTCTCGCAAATGCCGGATCATCAGCTTCAACAGGCTGGATTTGCCGCAGCGGCGGATACCGGTGATGATCTTCACCGGTTCCGTATCTTGAAGACTGATCAGCTTTTTCACATACGGATCTCGGTTTTTCAGTTCGTGTGATTCTATCATGGCGCATTCCTCCTGTCACTCCTATCATAGCACAAATTTCTAGATAAATAAAGTTTATGCTATTGAAAGCATAAACTTATAATTATCGACAAAAAATGCACTGTCTGATAAACAAAAGGTCTCGACTGTCATCATTTGAAGCTATCGTATCATTGCCACAGTGGATCGGCCGGTCAAAATCCATGAAATTAGCGATTACCCCGTCAATCTTCTCTGTGGATTTTTTCTTGTACGCTTTGATATTTCCCATCGAATTGGTATGGATGAAGATATTATCCATCATCCACCGGAGTAACGGATGCCCGTCATGGGCGATTCTCTGCTCCAGCACCAGCTTCATCAGTTCCTTGGTCGTGGGGACATATCCTTAAAGTTCTGAACGAAAGGAATCACTGTGAAGCCATGTTCTCCAGGTTCTGCACCATCTGCACAGCGCTCCAGCGGTCAAAAGCTATTGAATCGTTCGTCCCGAAACGAGTTGTCAAGGACTTTTTAATCAAATTCACAAAAAAGCTACAATTTTGCGGTTTTACCGGCTCTGAATTTTACCAGTTCTCGTTGATTTTTTCGCTCGTTCTGTGTATACTAAGAGTAGGGAAATCCCTACTTTCCATATTTCAGAAAGGTGGTGCAAAATCATGTTAGCAAATGCGTTTGTGGACAATGCCAAAGTCATGGCAAAAGGGCAAATCACAATCCCAAAGGATGTCCGTGATGTGCTTGGTGTGTCAAGTGGTGATCGGGTCACTTTCATCGTTGAGGGAAACACTGTCCGCATTGTCAATTCTGCTGTTTACGCTATGCAGATGCTTCAGCAAGAAATGGCCGGAGAAGCAGAACGCACCGGCCTGACCTCGGAAGATGATGTTATGGCGCTCGTCAAGGAATTGAGAAATGAGGACGAAAAAGGATGAGAGTTCTGATTGATACCAATGTCCTTATTTCTGCCGCATTGAGTGCAAACGGAACGCCTTATCAAGCGTATGTGAAAGCGGTCTCTTACCCGAATCACGGCTTGATTTGCGAGCAGAATGTGGACGAAATGAAGCGGATATTCAACAAGAAATTCCCAAACCGGCTGGCGGCGCTGGACAAATTTCTTTCTGTTGCTTTGCTTACTCTGGAATTGGTTCCCGTCCCGACAGAGGAAGATATGACCGAAACACAAATCAGAGATGTCAATGACCGCCCTATTTTGCGGGCGGCCATTGAAGCGAAAGCCGATGTGTTGCTGACCGGCGATAAGGATTTCTTAGAGTCCGGCGTGAAAAATCCGGCAATTATGACACCGGCAGAGTTTTTGAATACCTAACTGACACAAAGACAGCGGGCCGAGAGTGAAAAGCTCCCGGCCCGCTGTACTTACATCTGCTGTATCTCGTTTTTGAGCATACGCTTGATTTTGTCGCTCATAGTTTCAGTGCTGGTATTGCTGAAATGGACGCGCACCTTGTAGGTGGTCTTGCTGATTTTCTTTACCAGCGCGGGGGCGTCCTCCGACGCTCTGGCCGGGGTGGTGTCTGCGGTCTGCATGGTACGGGTTTCTTCGCTCATGGCGCTCCTTTCTCCGGGCGGGGCTGTATCGTCCGGCAAAAAATTACTCATGCTTACGGTTCACAATGCCTTTCGCCGCCTGCCTGGTGGCTCCGGCGTTTTCCTCCCGGAAGTTCTTCCCGGCAAAGAGGATCGGGGCGCACCGTTCCAGGATACGGTCATAGATACGGGCGTGGGCCAGGTCAGGCGGGTTCTTGAGTTCGGCCAGCTTCAGGTTGGTGGTGATTATCATGGGCCTGCGGCTGCGGTAGCGGCTGTCAATGACGAAAAACATCTGCTCCATCGCATACTCGGTACTGCGCTCCACACCCAAATCGTCAATGATAAGCAGGTCGTACTCGTCAAAGCTGGCGATAAAGTCGGCCCTGTCCTCAGAGAACATCCCCGTCAGGCGGTTCAGGATGGTGGGAAAGTTCGTCATCAGCACCGGCACATCCCGGTCAAGCAGGGCGTTGGCGATACAACCGGCGAAAAAGGACTTGCCGGTTCCCACATCCCCAAACAGCAGCAGGCCGGTGTTGTTTTTGTATGCCTCCTTCCAGTTCTCCACATAGGCGCGGGCCTTGTCTATCAGAGGATTTTGGCCGTTGTCGTTGGCAAAGGTGTAGTCGTACAGATAGCGGTCTTGCAGGCCCTGGGCCTTCCGGCGCTTGATACGCTCTATGCGGCGCTGCCGTTCCTCGGCGGCCTTGCGCTGTTCCTCGGCCTCCCGCTGGCACTGGCAGATACAACGGGGCATGAAGAAGCCCGGTTTCCCAAAGCATGGCACAACGGTCTGCCTCTGGCCGCCGAACTTCTTACAGTGAATGAGGCCGTCTGCCGGGTCTATGTACTCGTCCCCGGCCAGTTCTATACCGGCGGCTGCCTTGTCGATCAGCGCCCGGATTTCTGCGGTAATCTCCATCATACGGTTTCATCCTCCTTTACGCTGTAATCCCGGTTGCGAGAGGGCGGGGCCTCTTTCTTCGCGACCTCACCGGCCCAGCGCCGGATGGTAGCGGCATGGCTCTGATACCGCTTACCGGTAGAAGCCATGTACTCGGACAGCTTTTCGATGTACTGGCCCCATACGGTGGGAAAGCTGGCCTGCAGGTCTGCCAGTTCCTCGTCCGTCAGAAAAACATTCTGGTAACGGCCATAGGCGCGGGCGCTCTCACTCTCTTTATTCTCTATACTCTTATCTCTAATATCTAATCTCTTATCTCTAATCTCTGGTGGACAAATG
>FCNA01000148.1 GCA_900018345.1 Clostridiales bacterium CHKCI006 | reverse complement strand
CCAATGGTTCGTTGGCCTTTTAAGATGATAACCAATCTAAAATAATTTGCGGTTCTTCTAAAACATTATTGAATAATCGGCTAATTTAAAGTGCGATTACCTGTACGGTAGAATCTGCGGTTCAACATCCTGACGCCTGGAAACATAACGTACCCCTTCCTTCATATTCTGGATGATCTCACGCACCTGTAACTTTTCTTTTGAAACGTGGGACATAGATATCTGCAATCTTGATTCCAGACATACTGAAATCACATAAGCGACTACGATCCCTGTCATGCAGACCACTAAACCTAGATATTGATATAAGAACCCGGAAATAGCAGCCCCAATAATGGAATTCGTTAAACTCTCCAGCGTAAAGAATGAATTACAACGCGTCAGGTCTTTTTCATCGCAGCATTCTTTTTTAAGCGTAAACGTTCCGATGCTTGCAAAGCTATCCGCAAAACAAATCAGAATATTCACGAGATATATCGCAATCAAGAAGAAAGCATCAGTAAAATAGAAAGAGCTGAGCGCCAGCAGCATCAATCCCACATTAGCCAGATCTGTATATACTACGATCTTCTTACGATCCAACCGATCACAAATCACTCCAATAAACGGCGAAAAGAAGATATGGATCAAATAAGGTAGAGACACTTACGTTCCCATTTGCAAAGCAGAGCCTGTTCTTTCTAAAATATACCAGCTCATCACAAAGTTAAAGATCTTCGAAGCCAAATTAGACAATGCAGTAGCACTAAACAATAAACAAAAATTTCGATTCTTAAATAAATGCATCGTTTGTTCACCTTGCTTGTCTAAACAAAAACTGCCTGCCTTCAATCAGCAAGCAGTCCTCATATTCATCTAAAGATGAAAATATCAATAACCCATTTCTGCCATCATCTTCTCATAATCAGATTTTGCACTACCCGTAAATTCAAAACGGTATTCTCCACTGAATAGAAGGTCTTTAATGGTCCTATAATTTTTCAATTTGAAGTCCCAATCGTACTTATCAAAGAACCATGAAGTGATTTCTTCTCGGCCATCTATATCTGAATAAGAAGACTGATAGACTCGAATATCATCGCGTCTTTCATCAATAAAATCAATTCTGGCTTTCATGCCTGCAGGAACATCTTGATCCACTCTCCAATAAATGATTCCAGCACCTAGAATCAACACGACAGCAGCAATAACGATCATGATCTTTTTCTTCATACGTATGGCACCTCCAATCACCAGCTTTTTTTAAAGATACTTGAAAGAATTTGTCTGCCTGACTGTTACAAGAACAATAATCATTTTCTTTAAAATCAAATGTCAGCAAACTCGGGATGCTCTTATAGAAGAGCAACAATCTTTCTATCCCTCACCCATAGTATAGCAAACCCTTACATTCTTGTATAGCAATATCTCTACAAAAAATTGCATACATGATCAGTAATTGTTAATCGATATGCAAGCGATTTTTTTCTAATTCGACACCGATTTAGTATTTTAACAAGTTCCTGATTTATTTTTGATTATTATTGAATCTTGCTTGTCACTATCTTACAATTAATAAATAAGTCACACTATTCAGTACTGTAAATGTATATCGTTTTGCCCACGTCTACATTTCTTTATCAGAAAGAAGGTGCCCTATGAATAACGACCATCAACTATGTTGTTTCCTTAAACTTACTCGACTAATGAAAAGAGAAGCACAAAAAAAGATTGCTTATTCTACCGGCATAGACATCTCTTTAATCAGCCGCTTTGAAAAAGGAAAAAGAGTACCTACAGACAAGCAGACTCAAAAGCTTCTGGCTTTCTATAGCACAGATCCTGAAACCTTTTTTAGAGAAGATGAAAATGTTGAGAATATACTGAATGATCTATTTGAAGCGATTTATTATGTAAAGGATTTTAATTCTCGCGAACAAATTGTGCTCAGTATCGCTAATCAGATCGATAAAACGCATTATTATCCTTATTATTGCCTTCTTTGCTTTTGCCATTACGCAAGTAAAGGGAAAATAAAGGAAGCGAGCCGATATTTTCTATCTTTAACAAAAACAATTGACATGTTCACCCATGACCTAAAAGCTTTATTCTACATATTTTCTATGCTCTACTATGTAGACTTAAGACATATCAAAGAGTTCGAATTAAGCACAAATAAAATCATCTCATCTAAGATCGTGAATCAAAGAATTCTGGCGTTATATCATTATTCTCAAATTTATATCTCTCCAAATCACAGTGATATGTTTGAGATCTTAACGCATTATACTGAATGTCGTAGCCAGCTTGAAAAAGATCATAATCATAGACGATTGATGATGCTGAATATTGTCATCGCAAATGCGTATAGTGCCTTGAACCGAATAAAGGAATCGATTGAAAAAGATTTGGAGACACTAACCATGCTTAAAGAAGATGATGAGCCTTCATGGAAATACACCATCCAACACAATCTGGCCTGTAGTTATTTGCAGTTACAGGATTATGAAAAAGTGATTGTTTATCTTGATAAATGTATGCCTTATTATGATAATCGATTAACGTATTTCATGTATGGCTTTTGTTACTACCAGCTTGGTGATCAGTCATTAGCCGAGATGTATGTCAGAAAAGCCATGGATACACCGATGTCTGTCCCTTATTATGATTTATTGGTTGAATGGCTGGGACTGATGATCACACAGCCCTACCAAAAGAAGTGTATTCAGGTATTAGAGAAAATTTATACCCAATATCATGACGAGTTGAATTTAGAAAGCAGTCAGAATATTTTCGCTTTAATGGTCGACTACTATGAGCACACACAGAATGCCATTCTAGCCGAACAATACAAAAAGATGATCCAGCTGGATCATCTGATCGTGCCCATACAAAAATAAGGAAGAACTTGATGACGTAGGTTCTTCCTTTTATTGTTGTCTTTGTTTTCTTTTCCGAAATAAATATTGAATAAGCTCAGTTTCAACACTGACAAACACCACTAACAAAATGGTCCAGGCAAAGACACTGGTCATATCGATGTTAACTCGAGCTAGACTTAAAGCACGGCCGATTCCATCTCGCGCCTGATTGAGAACTTCTGACATGACAGTCACCTTTAAGGCTAAAGGAAGTCCGGCCAAGATGGCCCCTTCAATCTGCACAGCAGTTAATGGCAAATAGGCCTTTTTTAAATTATACCACCATCGATGGTGATAGAGCTCGATGATATCCATATAATCCTGATCAATGCCCTTCAAACCCTCGAGTTCCTGAACATAAATCAAAGGAAAGGACATCAGAAAGATGACGATCAGGATGCTTGTTTCCCGATCAAACCAGAACAGAAGCAAAATGATAAAAGAAATCTGAGGAATGGTCTGCAGGAAGCGGACCCATAGTGACAGAAAGCGTTCGACCATCAAGATGCGAAAGCTCAGTATGGCTAAGGCAATCCCACTGACTAGACTGATCAAAAAACCGAGATGTGCTCTCAAAAACGTCGCCCCTAATGACTGATAGAAGGCACTATCAGATAATAAGGAAATGACTTTCAAAAAAACCGCAGAGGGCATGGGAAGGATGATGTCGTTTCCCACACTCCATGCGGCGATTTGCCAAATCAGTATTCCTATAATCAGTGATAACAGACGATCACGCATTTAAGAAAGAGTCCTCAAAGGTAATATTGAATAATTCCAAGAAAGCGCTGATCTGATCAGTCACTTCACTGGCTTTCACATAACGCACATTCTGACGTTCCATGGATTGAACGACCACACCAGCTGCAGGTAAACCTAAGGTATCCGTACCGATTGTTTCCAGATAAGTCTGGGCATCTGGATAACCGTTACTGGTGAAATCATTGATCTTTTCCGTCAGACTGGAAATGTCCGTGCCTTCTTTCACGAAGATGGCCGCCTGTGGATAACCACCTGTTGTCCCTGTTTTTTCACTGTATAATTCCTGCAGATCGGCTAAGACCGTTAAGGTCAACCCCTGGCTTTGCGCTTTTTGAATGGTCGCGGTCACTAATGGCTCTGCTAATAGACCTGCCTGCACCTGTCCGGATAAGAGGTCAGCCTGAACAAGCTGTCCGCTGCTTAAGTAAGTGGGTGTTAAGCTGGTTTCTAGTCCGACGGTCTCATAGATCTTCTGAGGCACAGCCCCTTCACCGAAGAGATCGATCGTCCCTTCCCCGCTCAGTGCACCTTCCGTACCAACAACATATAAATTGCCCCAGGTCAACACGCTATCTAAACGATAGGTTGTCGCCCCTTTGGCTAAAAGCTGTGCACCGACATTGATTGGTGCGACGATGACATCATACTCACTATCCGCCTTGGATAATTCAGATACAAGTAAATCACTACCATCAACGACATCAAATTTGCCATTGGCAGTGATCTCTTCATAGCTGGATAAAAACGCAAGTGTAGGAGCGCCGCTTGGACAAAGCACATTGAGCGAAGTGTCCTCAGGTTCGGCCGGCGTGGAGGTACATCCACTAAGCACCAAACCGAATAATAATAACCATTTGATGATCTTCATTTTTCTGTCTCCCTTCTCATATGTTTTTATTGTACACCCAATTTAAAGCGCTGACAATGAGAAAATGTTCACATTGTCAGCTGCTGACGCATATCCTTATAGCCAAGCAGGGCAAAAACAAGACCGATCACTAACAGGGATAACTGATTTGTCTTAACTGAATCCATCATCAGATCAACGATCCCTAACCCGATCATGGTACCTAGTGTATCCAAGATCACATAAAGGATAAGCACCCCATTGATTGGAAGTGATTTGCTTTTAACCAGAAGCTTGCAAATCACTTGCGTCAGGATCTCACATGGATAAGAGAGAATTGCTCCACCCAGCATCAAGAGGATGATCGACCCAACATGATCATAAGTAAAGCCAAAAAGGCGCATGATCCCGCCACTCAGGATCGCAAGGATGCAAAAAACACCCAGAAAGAGCAGGATTCCTAAAAGGAGCGTCCCATGTCTATTCTTCATCTAGAAGTGTGGTGCCATAGGAATTGTCAATGGCGCATTTCCACTGTCCATCGACTAAACGGAAAACATAGGTTGCCCGTCGATCCATGCTGTATTCAGAGGTCTCTTTATTGTCTGCGTCTAATAAGGTCTGTGAGAGAACAAGAACCGTATCTCCCCCTTCCAGCATGACCATCTTCCCTTGAGTAGGCACAATGCTGTTTTGAAAATAAGCCGCAATCTTCACAAAGGCTGCTTTGATGGCTTCTTTGCCATGGGCTTCAACCCCCGGACGGACCACCAGTACCGCATCCTCTGTATAAAATTCCATCAGATCATCAAAGCGTTCTTCTTTAATAGCTTGATCTGCCTTGGCAATCTGTTGAACAATGGTTTCATTCATGTGTTGTTTCCTCCTTTTGTTTCATTAAAATGACCCACAAAAAATCCTGACCAAAATAAGCCGGGTCATCTGTTGCTTCCATTTCATGAATATCTAAAATCGTAAAATAATGGGTCAGGATCGTTTCTAATTTTAAGCGCGTAAAGCCCATCCCACCATGCATCGAACGATCGAGATAGACCTGTTCATCCGTGATGGGTGCACCTTCCTTCATGTTAAAGCAGGTCATTAGGAAATAGCCATCAGGTTTAAGAAGCGTTTGAATACGCGTTAAATAGTCCTGGCGGCGATGGGGCTTGATATGATGAAAACAGCCGCTATCCAAAATCAAATCATAAGTATGGGGATGATCCTCATATTTTTCCAGTGATGTGCACTGATAATGAGCTTGCTGATGACTATCTAGCTGTTTGGCCCAGGCGATAGCCTCATTTGAGATATCGATTCCTGTAGCCTGCCAGCCCTGCATCGCCAGATAGAGCGTATTTCTGCCGTTCCCGCAGCCGATATCTAAAGATCGTCCCGGTGTTATCTTGGATACATCCAACCATTTGGCCAGACTGATATCGGGCACATTCGAAAAGAAAGGGATCGGACGTGCGTGGTCATGATAAAAGTGATCCCACCATTCCCCATCACGTTTTTCCATCCATTCATCCAGCATTTTCAATACATCTTCATGATCAATAATGATGCGTTCCATTGCCCTCACCCCCTTTTCCTCGCTCTGACGACAATGATCTCCGGATGCTCAGGATCCCTGAAACAGGATTCCCTAAAACCATCCACCACAAAACCATACTTGAAGATGGTCTGGAAAATATCCTGTAAGGAACGATGATAATAGGTTTGCAGGACCGGCTGTCCCGCAATGGCCTCTCCCTGATACTGATGAGCAGTCATATAACGATCCGTCAAGGTCACAAAGCAAGGATGCTGAGTAGCAAAAACAAAGATGCCTTCATCATCCAGCAACTGATACAGCGCCTGAAACAATGGCTCGATCTCACTGATATCCATGATGGCCATATTAGAGACCGCCTTATGATAAGGACGATCCCGCTTCAACGTCAGCAAACTATCCAGATCCGTCGCATCCGCCTGCACAAATTCAATCTGGTCCAAATAGGCATGCTGGCGTTTTTTGGCCAGCGTCAGCAATTCACTGGCATAATCGAAAGCGACCACTCTGACCCCCTTGCATGCCAGATACGCTGCATAATTCCCGTTCCCGCAGGCCACATCTAAAATGAAGTCGCCTTTTTTAGGCTCCAACAACTGCGTAACATAGGGTCTGACCACCTCGCGATGAAACTCATTGGACCGATCGCCCATCGCCTCATCCCAGAACTTGGCATTTGTCTGCCATGCCTGTAAACTTTTTTTCGTTTCTTCCTTCATGATATCCCTCCCAGCTGCTTCTTATTATACCTGTTCTTTTCTCAAAAATATATAGCTAACTAGAGCCAAAAAATGCGTCATTGTTGAATCTACTTTACGCTAGACATGGATCAGATGAATAAAAAAGATCGATCTAAAAATGGACGCCAGATGAGAATGATCCGCGCTCCTGTCCAGGATATTTCCAACATGTCCTATCTGCATCAGCCACTACCATTGCTTTAATTGAGTAGAAGGATGACTGTTTTTAGGAACAATGACATGAATAACATCAAATTCTCATCCACTGCCAGATTCTTTAAATGTCGTGCATTCATCCATTTCTTTTTGATCCATGTGCATATAAATCCACCAAGTAAAGGCGGTTGCCTATTCTGATTTCTATGGAATGAAGATCTTTACAATGGTGGATTTCCTAAATGACCATCTGGGCAAAATCATTGTTGTCAAACAGGGATGTATTCGGATCATATGCATCTAGTCTACATCTAAAAACATATGGTATTTCCGCTCTTTCTGTTTCATTCCTGTACCACCATTTTATCATATCTCCTTATTGGATAAAACAACAAAGCTAGCGCCCCCGGAAATAAGCTTATACAAGAAAAGAGGTCCTCTTGCAAGAGGGCCTCCACTAATAAGCCTTGGCAAAGTAAACGATATGTTTGGCTTTTTTACCACAATAAACACAGGTATCGCTATGTGGTGTCAGCTCATCTTTCATACAGCGCGTCGTTGCACCGGTTTCTTCTTTGATCTTGGCCTCACATTCAGGATCGCCACACCACATGGCTTTGATGTAGCCACCTTTTTTCTCAAGGGTTTCTTTAAACTCCTCATAGGTCTTGACTTCATGCGTTGAAGCATCGCGGTGCTGCGTCGCTTTCAGCAGCATTTCTTCATGCATCTGCTCTAAAAGTTCACTGACCATCTTACCTAAATTCTCATCAATGGCTACCGTCATCTTGGTTCCGTCATTTCGTTTAACGAGCACACATTGATTGTTCTCGATATCCTTAGGGCCGATCTCTAAACGCAGTGGGATGCCGCGCATCTCCTGCTCAGAGAATTTCCAGCCCGGTGACTTATCCGCATCATCTAATTTCACCCGGATGCCCTGAGCTTTCAAGTCAGCCATGATGGCTTCGGCTTTTTCAAGCACACCTGGTTTTTTCTGCTGAATAGGAATGATCATCAACTGGGTTGGTGCCACACGTGGTGGTAAGACTAAACCATTGTCATCGCCATGTACCATAATGATGGCACCCAGTAAACGTGTGGAAGCACCCCAGGAAGTCTGATAGACATATTTCTGACGACCGTCTTTATCCAAAAACTTCATATCAAAAGCCTTGGCAAAGCCCTGACCGAAATAATGGCTCGTTCCTGACTGCAGGGCCTTTCCATCATGCATCAGTGCTTCGATCGTATAGGTTTCTTCCGCTCCTGCAAATTTTTCCTTGTCGGTCTTCTTACCCGTTACCATTGGAATGGCTAACAGTTCACGGCTCATTTCTTCATAAATGTGCAGCATCTGCAGCGTTTCTTCACGTGCTTCTTCTTCCGTCGCATGGATCGTATGTCCTTCCTGCCACAAGAACTCAGAACCGCGTAAGAATGGTCGGGTCGTTTTCTCCCAACGCACCACTGAACACCACTGATTATACTTTTTAGGCAGATCACGATAGCTGTTGACAACCTTCGCATAATGCTCACAGAACAGCGTTTCAGAAGTTGGACGAATGACCAGTTTTTCTTCCAGTTCATTTAAACCACCGCGTGTCACAACGGCACATTCAGGGGCAAAGCCCTCCACATGATCTGCTTCTTTTTGTAATAATGATTCCGGGATCAGCATTGGCATATAGACATTTTCATGACCGGTTTCTTTAAAGCGCTGATCCAGATAGTTCTGGATCCTTTCCCAGATGGCATACCCATAAGGACGATAAATAATAAATCCTTTGATACTTGAATAATCCATCAGCTCGGCTTTGCGGCAGACATCTGTGTACCATTGGGCAAAGTCGACATCGCGACTCGTGATCGCATCTAATTTCTTTTGATTTGCCATTTGTTTATTCCTCTCCTAATAATTGTGTAATATATCCCTTCGGATAAATTCTTAATTGTTCTTCTTTATTTCCCAAAAGCATATACAGCACAAATTTTTTGAGCTTCGGCAGCTTTGGGTTTTGGTTGAGTAATTCCTGGATCTTTTCCGGTTGCTCTTTCTGGTAGTATCCGACGGCCTCCATGATCATAAATTCATTTCCCTGATAACTGACAGTGCCATTCTGATAATACGTATCAACCAGATCCATACAGGCGAGGTTCATTTCAACCTTCTTCCTGTAATCCTGGAATTTCGGTCGTCCCCAGGCACGGGTAGCGGCCATCCGACCAGCCGTCACACGATAGGCCGCAAAATCGCCCAACCAGTAATTGGCATAAAGGCGGTAAGAATCGACAACGAAGCCCGTGTACCCTAAAGGAGCGACTTCATCCAAATAGGCAATCAGTTCTATATATTTTTTTTCCTGATCCAGCATCTTGATATGATTCATAACCTGCTTGGTTGCTTTTTTCAACAATAACCCATCGACAACTAAACATAAATAGCCAACGATAAGCACCACCCATTTCATATTACCAGGGGCTAGAATAATCCCAATCGCCGCAATGAACAGAATCACGATTCCGAGTATCTTTAACCATTTTCGATTATTTTTCATCGACCCCACACTTCCTTTCCTGACCTATGTTACCATAAAGTCAGCTAAAAATCATCCCTTTCCCCTGTTTTTCTAGAGATATTTTAAAGTCCAAAAAGGGATCGATAGTTGTCGATCACCTTACAAATCATCCATGATCCCAATGACTCAAAACAGATAGGATGGCTGCGCCATTTGCCTCACAGATTTCATCCATAAAAATGAACCTCCAAAAAAAGCATACGCGTTGACTGACTGAAATTGGTTTTCCAGAAAAACACAGTTAAAAGATTTCCAACAAAACACATTGGTTTCACGATAAAATCGTTCAGGCTGCGCCATGCCGATATTTCATCAGTCAGCTCTTTCAAATAAAAATTCGTAGAACATAATAAGTGAAGATGTCTTTTTTCACTGATTCTTTATTTTTTGCTTGTTCATGACGTGGGGTCATGTGTTATCCTAACCATGAAAAGGAGGAATCAACTCTATGAAAACCTATTCCAGCGGCGAAGCAGCCAGGCATTTAGGTGTCTCACTGCGTACCGTTCAATATTACGATCGCCAGCAAATTGTCAGTCCATCCTTTAAAAGTGAAAAGGATCGCCGCATCTATACAGAAGAGGATCTCAAAAAACTGGAGCTGGCTATCCTTTACCGTGAACTCGGCTTTGCCTTAAAGGATATTCGCAACATCATGTATAGTGAAAGCCCCGATACGTTGTTATCTGAAATGCTCTCTAGCTACCATCATCACCTCAGTGAAGACATCCGTCATAAACAGGAGCAGCTTGACAAGATCGAACTGATGCAAAAAAAGCTGAAAAAGGAGGGCAGTCTTGCCATCTCCAACCACCAGCAATTAGTCATGCTTTTGGAAACCAAAAGAGCCGATCACCGAACCATGCGACTTCTTGCAGGCTATCTAGGCTTTCTGTTTCTTTCGTTTCCTATCTGCCTTTCATTTCATTTACCTGAACTTGCCCTGTTTTTGGCAGCGGCCGGATTATTGCTGTTAGTCTTTTATCATGCCTCAAGGTATCGCTATCTTTGTCCACACTGCCAGCGTTTATTTGAACTGCCCTGGTATCGGGATCTGTTCAGTCTGCACGATCCTAAAAAAGGCAAGTATACCCGCTGTCCGCACTGTCATCAGTGGGGGTGGATGGAAGAATTTGGTAAAGTCAAATCACACAAAGACAGTCTTGCCCATTTAAACAAAGAAGATCAGCCCAGCTGATCTTTTTGTGTGGACATCTTCATTTATCACCTTGATGACATACATGATCGTCTTGTCATAAGAGACATTGAGGACGTTTGGATGTTCGAGGTCTTCTTTAGCTAGACGAATCGTGAGACGATCCTGACACGCTAAGATAGTAAGAAAACATCTCTGGAGAATAGTCCAGAGATGTTTTTTATTCGATGGCAATGGTGGCTTCTGAACCATCACTGGTATGGGTCACGAGGATCTTGGCTTCGATTCTTTCTTTTAATTCCTGAACATGGGAAATAATGCCGATGACCTTTCCGGACTTACGCAGATCGACCAGTGTATCAATGGCAGAGTCCAAGGACTTCTCATCCAGGGAGCCAAAGCCCTCATCAATAAAGAGCGTGTCTAAGACAATATTACCGCTTTGCTGGCTCATCATATCGGCCATTCCCAAAGAGAGGGATAGGGCTGCTTTGAAGGTTTCACCACCTGAGAGCGTCTTGATGTCACGTACCTTACCGCTCTCATAATCGATCACATCGATATCCAATCCCTGCAGGGCACGTCCTCCCTGATGTTCCTTGCGACGCACCAGTTCATAGCGCTGACGGGTCATGACCTTAAAACGCAAATTGGCGAGATTCAGGATCTCATCGAAGTACGTCGAGAGCACATAACTCTCAAAGGTCATACGATAACGATTTTGTCCGTTGACAAGCAGGGAGAGGGCATTCATCTCACCGTACTGCCAAGCTAATCGGTCATACTGGATCAATGCCTCAGCGAGCTGCGCTTTCAATTCTCTTAACGATTGTATCCTTAACAGCCCTTCTTTTTGGGCTGCAATGACTTCAGCCTGCCCTTTTTCCACTTCCTGTAAGCGGGCCTGGGTCCATACCGTCTCAAGACGCGGCAAGCGGGAGAGGATCAGATCCAGACGTTGGCATTCACGCGTGGTCTCCTGAGCCTTTTTTTCATATACCTGAATTTGCTTTTCATCCTGTTCAGCCTGATTTGCAAGCAAGAGCGCCTGTTCATAGTCATGCAAGGAAGCAAAGTTTTCAAGATAAGCCTGCTCAAGGGCTGCCAATTCTTGTTTGTATTGTTTTTCTAAATGATCATGATTGGCTTTTAAACTTTGCATCGTCCCGTCCAAATGGTGGAGAGAGGAGCTGGCTTTGTCTAGATCAGCTTGCGCTTTTTTCAGATTCTTCTCATAACGTCCCGTCCAGTCAGTCAGCTGTTGGATCTTCTCTTTCAAAGAGGCGGCATCGGTACTCTCTGGCTGGCTGGCTTCCAGCTGACCATTTAAACGCGCCGCTTCTTTTTGCCAAGTCTCCAGATCCGTACTTAGCTTTTCTTTTTGTTGCGCGAGCCTGTCGCTATCCACTTTTAAACCAGCAGCCTCTTTTTCCAGCTTCTCTTTGCTGGTAAGCAGCTGCTGATAACGATCTGCAGCCTGTTTGGCCTGTGTTTTCAGGTTTTCATACTGTTCAGGCAATGAAACAAGCGCTTCAGCCTGCAGTTGGCTTTCACTCAGCTGAACCTTGGCCTTTAGATCCATCAACGAAGCATAGCGGTCATTGGATTTTTTCTGAAGATCATCTGTTTGTTGACGAAGGGTCTCTAATTCCTGTTCGCTTAATGTTTCTTCTGTCAGAGAGGCAGGATGAGGGTGTTCCAGTGATCCACAGACCGGACAAGGCATTCCATCGACCAGCGTCCTGGCTAAGATTCCTGCCTGCTGAGCCTGGAATTGATGGAGGCGGGATAAATAAAGCTGATGGCCCGCTTCCTGGTCTTTGGCTGCCTGGCTCCAGCGCTGCTGACTTTCCTGTAAACGCCTTAGCAGGGCTTCATGCGCTGTTTTCTGTCTGATATGATCATCGAGCTGCTGCTTTGCCTGATCGCGTTTTTCGGCTAGTTGGCTGGCCTGCCATTTCGCCTCTTCCACATTTTCCAGCTGACTGATGGCCTCCTGGTTACGGTTCATCCGTAAAGCCACTTGTTCTGCTTCAGCGAGATTCTGTTTGATTGCAGTCTGTAGATGCGCTATTTGTTCGGATGTCTTTTGGGCTTGTTGAACTAACGCATAATAGCGTTCTAAGCGTGTCAGCGTCTCCTGCAATTCCTTGGTTTTTAATAAATACTGCTGATACAAAGATGTCTTGCCCTCGTACACCTGTAGGGCTTCTTTGGCCTTCGCGGCATGCATCGCAGCGTTTTGCTGATTGATCCGGGTCTCTTCGAGCTGTCGGGTCGTCGTTTGCCATTCTTTTTCTAAGAGCTTGACTCGCTCATAGAGGGGTGCGTCTTTTCTAGCCAGCTGATAGCGTGCCAGACGCTGTTTGGCTTTTTCGACCAAAGTCTTTTGCCCCGTTAGTTCCTTTTGGATCCGTTGATAACGCGCCTTTTCCACCAGACTGCTGGCACGTTGTTTGGCGAGTTCATCATCGCTTCTGGCCTTATCCATCAGGATCTGGTAAGCCCGCCGGCGCCCGTCCAGTGAGGTTTGTTCAGATACCAGATCTCTCAAATCTTTTTGAATCGATGAGAGCAGGTCTCCCCGCGTCAGATCTTCCTCCTGATAGCCATGGCTTTGCGCCATAAAAACAAGCTGTTTATGCATGACCTCGCAGTCCTGTTTCAGCCGGGCACTTTCGTCTTTTAAACGGGTCTGTAATTCATCAATGGCATGCGTCCTGAACAACTCACGTAAAATGGCTTGACGCTCCTTGCTGGAAGCATGGATCAGACTGGTGAACTGCCCCTGAGCGATCATCGCCACCTGTCGAAATTGATGAAAATCAATTCCCAGGATCTGCTTGATACGGGTATTGACCTCATTGACCCCTTCAATGATACTTCCATTTGGCAAGGTCAGATAGGCCTTATGTTTATTTTCAGTCTTATAGCCCTCTCTCAAATAGTTGGGATAACGTTTGATCGTATAGACTTTTTCATCCAGGGCAAAAGTCAACATGGCATAAGTTTCTTCTTTAGGATCGGCATTTTGCGAACGAAACTGAGAGATCTGGCGCACCCCGCCGCTGGAATCCCCGTATAAACAAAAGGCAATGGCATCAAAAAGCATCGTCTTGCCTGCCCCGGTATCCCCGGTCACCAAAAAGATCTCCGCCTGATTCAATGGTTCAAAGTCCAGTACGGTATGCCGGACATAAGGACCAAAAGCATTCAGTTCCAGTTTTAAGATCTTCATCAGTGGTCACCTCCCAGCATCTTCTCAATGATGGCCAACTGTTTTTCACTCGGTTTGACTTCATTGAGTTCCTCGTAAAACAGATTAAAAAGAGCACTGGTCGAGTGCGAACGCACTTCCCGAACCGGCAAGGCACTATCGGCCGGACGCAGCGAGAAAGTATAGGTCAGTCCTAACAGATGCGAATAGATCTGCCTGATCTGACTGGCTGCATTGGGATACATATGCTCATCGTTCAGATAAATAAAGACATAATCCTCATTGGGTGGCTGTTTTAAAAAGTAAGCAAAGTGATTTTCCAGACTGTACACCTTGCGTAAAGGTTCAATGGTCCACTCTTCAATCATGGCTTCTTTTTGATAATCGACAATCAGCAGCGCTTTATGCTGAGCAGCTTCATCCAAAGCATAGACCAGCGGACTGCCGCCATAATGAATCTTTTCTTTGACTTGATGTGTTTCATGCAGATGACCGAGGGCAACATAACCAAAAGCAGCAAGATCATGGCTGTCCATCCACTCTACGCCGCCAACCTCAGCAGCCGGATCACTGGCGCCATTTTGCACAAAACCATGGGCGACCAACAGGGAACGTCGCTGGGGATCGATGGTCTGCTTTTCCATATAGAGATGAAAAAGTTCAGCCATGCTTAAATGTTCATCCACCCCAAGCAGTCCCCTTAGATCCGAACGTTTGAAAAAAGGTAAAAGATAGATATCCAGTTCACCATCTGTATCCTGCACAGTAATCGGCTGCAGCTTTGGATAAAGATGGGTCTGAATATACAATTGACGCTTTGCTAAGATCCGGCTGGCAAAATTCAGCCGACTGGCACTGTCGTGATTCCCGCTGATACAAAAGATCGGACAGTGTTTTTCATTGATCAATGCATCAACAAAGGCATCGAAAAGATCGATGGCTTCCTGACTGGGGATCGCCCGATCATAAATATCACCGGCAAGAATGATCGCATCAATGCGATGCGCCTCCAGGCCATCCAGAATCTGCTTCAAAAAGTAGCGCTGATCTTCAATCAGGGAATAGCCGTAAAGCATCTTGCCCAGATGCAGATCAGCCAAGTGTAAGAATCTCATGGTTTCACCTCAATTTCATAGATAGCCATGCGATCCTGGTTAGGATATTCGGGATCAGCGATGGCTACTTCTTCATAGTTTAGGATATGGAAGTGTTCGATCGTCTTTTTAGAAGGCAGATTTTGCGGATCACAGGTTACCAGGATCGAAGTGTAGCCCAGCTGCTGAATATGCCCCATAATCGCCTGCAAGGCCCGATAGGCATAACGATGACCCTGAAAGGGGGAATCGATATGATAGCCGATATGTCCACAGATCCTGACTAAATGGCTGGGCGCACGGCGAAAAACAATGTTGCCGACCTCGATGCCATCGACAAGAATATCAAATAAATCGTAGGACCATAAGCGATCCTGCAATGTCTTTTCTAGTTTGACTTCAAAATGCATGTGTCTCACCTCTCACTCATTATAACAGAATCCCCTTGACTTTACCTTAGCAAACCTCCTCAAACAGCGATTTTCCTTCCCTTCACCATCCAAAAAATTTTATCTCAAGTAAAGGTGTATAAGATTTTACAAAACCAAGAGGGATTTGCTAAGATAGGTGTACACGAAAAAAAGGGGGAGGAAAAAACATGTATGTCATCAAGAAAGATCTAACAAGAGAAGAATTCAATGTCCAGAAGGTCATCACCGCCGTCAACAAGTCAGCGACCCGTGTGATGGTTCGCTTCACACCTGAAGACATCGACACGATCTGTGACATTGTGGAATATAAAGCCAAAGAACTGAATCAGGAAGGCATTCAAATTGCGCAGATGCATAATATCGTTGAAAGTGCTCTGGAAACGGTGAATCCAGCTGTAGCCAAAAGCTATCGGGACTATCGTAACTATAAACAGGACTTCGTGCATATGCTTGATGAAGTCTATAAAAAATCACAAAGCATCATGTACATCGGAGATAAAGAAAACTCCAACACCGACAGTGCGCTGGTCTCTACTAAACGTTCTCTCATTTTTAATCAGCTCAACAAAGAACTCTATCAGAAATTCTTTTTAACGACCGAAGAATTACAGGCCTGTCGGGATGGCTACGTCTATGTACATGATATGTCTGCCCGCCGCGATACGATGAACTGCTGTCTTTTTGATGTCAAGCATGTCCTGGAAGGCGGCTTCGAGATGGGCAATCTCTGGTATAACGAACCAAAGACACTGGATGTAGCTTTCGATGTGATCGGGGATATCGTTTTGAGCGCAGCCAGCCAGCAGTACGGGGGATTTACCGTTCCTAGTGTCGATCTGATCCTGGAACCTTATGCACAAAAATCCTATGACAAATACTTTGCCCGTTATCTGGCCCTGGGTGTCAGTGAAGAGGTTGCCGACCGCGAATCAATGAAAGATGTCGAAAATGATTTCAATCAGGGCTTCCAGGGATGGGAATACAAGTTCAATACTGTCGCCAGCAGCCGTGGGGACTATCCATTCATTACCATGACCATGGGTACGGGAACCGGCAAATTTGCCAAAATGGCATCCATTGCCATGTTAAATGTGCGCAAAGGCGGTCAGGGTAAAAAAGGCAATAAAAAACCTGTGCTTTTCCCTAAGATCGTCTTCCTCTATGATGAAAACCTGCATGGTGAAGGCAAACCATTAGAAGATGTCTTCGAAGCGGGCTTACTTTGCTCCAGCAAGACCATGTATCCGGATTGGCTGAGCCTGACCGGAGAAGGCTATGTGCCATCCATCTATAAAAAATACGGTGAGATCATTTCACCAATGGGTTGCCGTGCCTTTTTAAGCCCTTGGTTTGAAAGAGGCGGTATGGAACCTGCCGATGAACATGACCGTCCTGTCTTTGTCGGACGTTTCAATGTCGGTGCCATCTCTTTGCATCTGCCAATGATCCTTGCTAAAGCCAGACAAGAAAACCGTGATTTCTTCGAAGTGCTCGACTACTATCTGAATCTGATCCGTCAGCTGCATTTAAGAACCTACGACTACCTGGGTGAAATGAAAGCATCCATCAACCCATTAGGCTTCTGCGAAGGTGGTTTCTATGGCGGCCATTTAGGACTGCACGATAAGATCAAACCTGTTTTAGAGAGTGCAACGGCCTCTTTTGGTATCACGGCACTTAATGAATTGCAGGAATTATACAATAAAAAATCACTGGTTGAAGATGGTGAATTTGCGCTCCAGACCCTTCAGTACATCAATGATCGGGTCAACGAATTCAAAAAAGATGACCATCGTCTCTATGCCATCTATGGAACTCCAGCCGAAAGCTTATGCGGTCTGCAGATCGAACAGTTCCGCAAAAAATACGGTATCATCGCCGGTGTCAGTGATCGTCCATACGTTTCTAACTCTTTCCATTGCCACGTTACAGAAGACATCACGCCGATCCAAAAACAGGATCTGGAAAATCGCTTCTGGAACTTATGCAACGGCGGTAAGATTCAGTATGTCAAATATCCAATCGACTACAATTTAGGCGCTTTACGTACGCTGATCAAACGTGCCATGAAGATGGGCTTCTATGAAGGGGTCAATCTGTCTTTATCCTACTGTGATGACTGCGGTCATGAAGAACTGGATATGGATGTCTGCCCAGTCTGCGGCAGCCGCAATCTGACCAAGATCGAACGCATGAACGGTTACCTGTCCT
Organism: Clostridiales bacterium CHKCI006; assembly: GCA_900018345.1. Lineage (GTDB taxonomy): Bacteria > Bacillota_I > Bacilli_A > Erysipelotrichales > Coprobacillaceae > Fimiplasma > Fimiplasma intestinipullorum. The sequence goes on along the minus strand of FCNA01000148.1, from coordinate 48,124 downwards.
ACTCTCGTGTCAAAGGCGACACACGTCTCAATGCAGCAAAGATGGCAGAAATTGCGGAAAGGAAATCCATGTAATGCGTTATCATAATATTACGAAAGAAGATATGCTTAACGGGGACGGCCTGCGTGTCGTCCTTTGGGTCTCTGGTTGTACTCATGCCTGTGAAGGCTGTCAGAACCCGGTTACCTGGGATCTTTGCGGCGGTCTGCCTTTTGATGAGACGGCGCACGAAGAACTCATGGAAGCACTGGATCGTGATTTCATCAGCGGCATCACCTTTTCGGGCGGAGATCCTTTGCACCCGCAAAACATTCCTGACGTCACCGCTTTAGCCAAAGAAGTGAAAGCGCGCTTCCCTCATCAGACCATCTGGCTGTATACCGGCTATCTCTATGAAGACATTAAAGACTTAGAGATCATGAACTACCTGGATGTCCTGATCGATGGACCTTTCATCTTAAAGCTGCTGGATAAACAGCTACACTGGAAGGGCAGTTCCAATCAACGAACGATCGATGTTCCTAAAACCAGACAACTTGGTCAAATTGTCTTATACGATCTTTAAACTCATGCTCGGCATGAGTTTTTCATTATCTAGACGCACCATTGGATACTCACGCTATCGCAAAAACAAGACATGCGAAAAGGTTGATCCATCAAAAGCATTGACTTTGTCTAGGGAATGAACTATACTAAACACAAGTAAAAAAGAAAAGGCTTAGAAAAGGAAGAGTACATCAGTTGCGTATGCCAGAGAAATCCCGTTTTGGTGAGAGGGATCATACAAGATTGGTCGAACACACCTTGGAGCTGACTAGGCGAAAGAAGAGTAGTCTATTCCGGAACCCTGTACCCGTTATCGTACTAGCGTATGATTGTACGCGAAGAGGTGATTGTCGTGAGGCAATCATAAAAAGAGGTGGAACCACGGTAGCAATGCTCTCGTCCTCTGGTTAGGAAACTAACCGGGACGGGAGCTTTTCTTTTTTACCTGAGGTGATTTTGAGGAGGAAAAGAAAATGAAAAAACCACAGCGTTTAAGACCCAAAGACAAAGTTGCCATCGTCTCCTTATCCAGCGGAATGATGGGAGAAGAGGCCTTTTTGCACAAGTACACACTCGCTAAACAAAGACTGGAACAGGATTATGGTTTGGAAGTCGTCACCATGCCCAACGCCCTCAAAGGTCAGGCATATCTTTATCAGCATCCTGAGGCACGGGCCGCTGATTGGATGCAGGCATTTGCCGATCCTGAGATCAAAGCCATCTTTAATGCCATCGGTGGAGATGATGCGATCCGCCTGCTGCCTTATATTGATGACAAGATCATCGCCCAAAATCCAAAGATCTTTACCGGGTTTTCAGATACGACCGTCAACCACTTCATGATGTATCAGGCCGGTATCGTCTCTTATTATGGCTTGTCCGTCATGAATCAGCTGGCAGAATATGTCGAAATCAATCCCTATACCCGCAAGGCCATCGATACCATGCTGATGCAACCTCAAGCACCCAACACGATTCCGGCCAGTCCTTTTGCCAGCTATGAAACAGATCGCATCGACTGGGCAAACGAAAATCAGCATCTTTCTACTCCGCGTTACCCAAATGAAGGCTATGTGGTCGTGCAGGGACATGGCAAAGTGACCGGTGAGCTCTTGGGTGGCTGCGTGGATGTCTTTGTATCTTTGATGGGAACGCCCTTGTGGCCAACACTCGATCAATGGAAAGGAAAATTATTATTGATGGAGACCAGCGAGATGGATATGCCGCTCTATCTTTTCGCCGAGATTCTGCGCAACCTGGAAGCCCAGGGCATCTTAGATGTCATTGCCGGCATCGTGTTCGGAAAGCCGGCTTTCAAAAATAAGATCGAACCCTATCATCAAGTCCTGCGCCAGATCTTACAAGTCGAAAATGCACATCAGGACCTTGTCGTGCTCGGCAATGTCAATATCGGTCATGCCTACCCTACCGGCATTCTTGCGCTTGGTCTGCCTTATGAGATCGATTGCGAGCAAAAAACATTCAAGCTCCTGGAAGAAAGCTGTCAATGACAGTTTTTTTCGCTTTTATTAGTAAGGTACCTAAATGGTAGTGTCAAAAAAGCTATGAAAAAAACAAAAGATTCATATTTAGAATTCCATAGTCGATTTTAGATAAAAATTCAACGCTTCATCGAGGAGAATGTTCCATTTGTTAGGCATGTTATGTGTCTTCTTAAGACAGTCCAATTCAACAGGAGGCTTGTAACCAAGGCTGGTATGATTCCTTAAGAAGTTAAAGTAAGTAGTGAAAAGACACATAAAGTCATTAGCACCTTCCAATGTGTTATAGCCATTCTTGACCGCATAAGAATATTTGAATGTTCTATTCAATCGTTTGATGAGAGATCTTGATATCATGGACCTCATAGAGAACGAGCGCAGTTTTTCTTAAGGAGAGGCCGTAATTGATGTAGTAAGTCAAAGCAAGCCCCAGAACGTGTTTAGAATGGCGTATGTGGGACAAATCAATACGAGAAGGGATCACACCTTGAACTGAAGGCTTTCGAGTGCGTCCAGAGAGGCATTGAAGACACGAGTGATATAGTGAAGAGAGAAAGCAGAAGGATTGAGCCTATACTTTTTCTTATCTTCCTTGGATAACTTATGTAATTCAGACCGATAGTGAGGACACTTGGGGTTCATGCACTTATAGATATCAAAATGTTGTCTGGACTTGATGAGAGAAAGTTTGGAACCGCAATGAGGACATTTTCGAACAATCTTCTGAGAATAGTTCTTTTGGGTAGAGAACGTTTTTTCACAGACATTGCATCTGATCTGAGTTCTTTTTTTGCCATTATTGTAGGAAAGATATTCATGAGAAGCCCCGCAATGCGGGCAGACTGGGGCGGTTTATTTAGGAAAGGCGACTATCTGTAAAAATGCGGCTTCTTTTCAAACCGCCTCGTTATGGGTATTGACCTCGATAAATTCTTGAATACGGCGGAGCTCGTCAGCAAAGCGGAATACAATGCTGATATAGCCGCCCTCGTGTATCTTGATATGGTCTACTAATTCAATCAAAATGTCCCGCGTCAGCTTGTCGATGTTCTGATACTGCCGGAACGCAGTCAAGAACGGGTTTTCGGTGTCAATGCCGTTTTCCAGTTCCGCCTGCTCCGCCCGGAGCTTTCCAATGACTTCATCCAGGGCCTCTGCCTGCCGCTCATAGTCCTCTTTCATGTGACGATAGTCAGAATGAGAAATCTCGCCGTCTTTCCAGTCCTGGTAAATAGCCTGCTTGTAACGGGTAATTTTAGCAAGTTCCCGTTCCTTTTGTTCAATGGCATCCATCAGCTTTTTGGACTGGCTTTTTACCAGCGGGGCCCGGTTGATCCGTTCAATGGTCTTTGTGTAATCGACAGCCAGATAGACCTGTTGTTGAATTGCGTAGAGGACAGCAGCTTCCAAACGGTCATGCTTGATGGTGTGTTTGGTACAAGCCGTTTTCGACTGGTCTTTATAAGTACGGCAGTAATAGTACACCACATTTCCGACTTTGCTCCGGGTCATAGCCTTGCCACAGTCAGCACATTTTAAAAAGCCGCTGAATAGATACAGCTTTTTCTGCTGGGGGCCCGTACGAGTGTCCCGGAGCAGGAGCCGCTGTACCTTTTCAAAGGTTTCCCGGTCAATGATTGCCTCATGGGTATTTTCTACGATATACCACTCGTCCTCCGGGACAACTTCTTGAACGTGTACCTTGTAGCTTTTCATGCGATAGCGCCCCTGCACCATATCTCCGCAATACATACGGTTTTTCAATATGGTAGTGATGGACTGTGCACACCATAAAGACGGTTTAGCAGGATCAACACTGGGATTTTGGTATTTCAGCCCCAGGCGCTCCCGCTTGTAAGCGGCGGGGCTTAATATCCCGTGATCGTTCAGATAGTGGACAATGGCGTTTTTGCTCATGCCGTCCAGGAACTTATTGAAAATATCCCGGACAACGGCGGCGGCTTCTTCGTCAACCACAAGCGCGTTTTTGTCGTTGGGGTCTTTGATATATCCATAAGCGGCAAAGGAGCCGATGTGCTCACCGTTCCGGCGCTTCATATCAAACACCTCGCGTACCTTGTCAGAGGTTTCCGCACAGTGGTTTTCGTTGAGAACACCCTGGATTGGAACGGCGATGCTCCGCATATTTTGGGGTTCTCTGTAGCTGTCCAGCGGCTGGTGATACAGAGAGATAAAGCGGACATTGTACCGGGGAACCAGTCGTCCAGATAATAGCCCTGATCACTGTAGTTTCGGAAAGAACGTTCAAGGTCTTTCACGATCACACAGTTTACACGCCCCCGCTTAATGTCAGCCAGCATCCGCTGGAAATCATCCCGCTCGTCATCCGTTGTGCCGGAAATACCGTCGTCCACATACTCGTCAACAATAATATACTCGTCACCGTCATTAAACCCGGCAATATGATCTTCAATAATCTGCCGCTGGTTTGTTACGCTTTCGGACTCGTCAAGACAACGCGCATCCTCTTTAGAAAGTCGGATATAGATTACAATTCTCCATACCCGGAATTTTGCTTTAACAGTTTCAACAACAGCCCGGCTTCTCCGTGCCATGATAGCCTCCTTCCCTATCACATTACACCTATATTGTAACTTTGTTCAGGGGCCCCATCAAGGATGCCTCCGCCTCTGGACAAAGTGTCCAGAAGATAGGGTAGGAAGTTATAGGCCGCTCTTTTTGCGCTGAAAGAAATCGGAAAGGGCATCCTGCAAAGATGGGGCGCTGTCCAAAAACTCCAGCTTTACGCCCAAGTCGCCCACGCGGAAACAATAGGGATTGCCCGTTGTTTTCAAGATGTAGCCTGCCCGGAGCTCCTGGGGAACGCTGGGATCAAGCTTTATGCTTCTTATATCAGTCAACTCTTCTTTTTTTATCTTTTGAATATCCACGCTCGAAAGCGCCGCAACATTTAGACTGCTCACAGAACATACACCTCCTTCCACATATTTCTATGCAAGTTTCAGGTTGTCCTATGAGAAAAGCGCAAGGCCAGTATTGCAACAGAGCTGACTTTGCGCTTTTATATATCTCTTAATAAAATGCCTGAATGTTACTATTGGCCCATCAAGGTCCTGATTTCGTTTGTATCAATCATTCTCATCCTTATATACGGGGAATCTATGCCACATCGGAGGATTTTTATGACCCATAAATAGCTTTTTGATCCACCTTAATATTGTTTCTACAAAATGGAACCACAGATTACCAAATACAAATATTACTGCAAGAAACAATAAGAATGCTCCCATTTCTCCCAAAGGCATTTTTCACCTCACTTTGTTGCAAATGTATTCATAAAGAAGTCAGTAAAAGCAGCCAGCTCATCGTCCTGAGACACATAGACGTATAGCTTTTCATCTTCCAGCCAATCATAGGCATTGATGCCAATATACCCCTTTCTGTCCGGATAAATGATAAAAGCATCTGTAGGGTACTTATTACGGTAAGCTTTTAAAATTTCAGAGCGGCGGTAGTAGGTCGGGTCACCACAGCCAGAAAGATCGGGAACTGTGGGAACGACCACGATTGTTTTGCTGGCCTCATTCCAGCCAACAATTAAATTTCCGATTTTTGTTTTGCTTCCATGAACAAATCCATAATTGAAACGACTGACATCCTCGGTATAGCCGAAAATCAGCCTATAATTGTCCCCATCTGTTACAACATGATTAAATAAAACACGCATTTTCTTTGCATTTGCATTGCTCTTTTCCATGTCGATTTCCGGTCCCTTAAACAATTTGCTAAAAAATCCCATAACGTTCTCCTCCTATAATCTTTATTTTGAAAGCGTATGGATGCCAGCCATAGCATCACAAAATAAATACAAATATTAAAATTTGTTTTTATTTTCCTTAAAGTAAATTCCGCCTGAATATTAGTCCGCAGCACAATATTCGGACGGATTTACCTATTTTCTACCATTCATGAACTAGAAGCCGTTTTCAGCTTCTCCAGGACATCCACGATCGCATCAATCTGAACATCGATTGTTTCATCCGCAGCCTCAGGGACAAACAAAGGAAGAGTATCCGGAAGCGCTCTGCGAATGACCATCACTGTCAGACTTAAATTTGTAAACAGATTGATTCTTCTTGCGTCTGCCTCTATCCCAAAGGTTTCCAAAATTTTCCCAAAAAGCTGCCGCTGCTTTTGCCGAAACACCTGATAGCTTTCCTTTGACAGACGTTTAAAAATCAGCTGCTGCTCCTCAATTGTTAAAACAGCGATTCCACTTTTCTCTCCATAACAGCAATCATAGAGAAATTTTTTCACAGTGTCGCGCCATGTTAATGCAGGATCAGCCATCAGTTTTTGAACATACTCAACAATTCTAGGCTGCTGCCAATATAATGTTTCAAGCACCAGATCTTCTTTTGTTGAGAAAAACGAATAAAAGAATGTTCGCGAAATACCGACCTTTTTATAAACCTGTTCCACTGTTGTATGCTGTATGCCCTGTTTTGCCATGAGTTCAAGCCCAACTGTAATAAGTGCTGTTCTGATACGCTCCTTATCTTTCTCAGAATAAGCTACCCGTGGCATTACATCACCTCGCGCAAAATAAAAACAAAATATAATTTTCGTTTTTATTTTAATACATTTAATAGAAAAATGCAAGAGAAGTATACTATTAAAATGAGGTGATTTCCTTTTGACGTCGCCCCCACCGGACCGACCGGCCCCACGGTTCCTTGAGGGGGATAAGTCTTGCCGGCATGCCTGAAGACAGGCTTAAGTGGTTTATTGTGTTTAAGTTCATAGGCAGCCTTGGCCTGATCAAAAGGAATGGGAAGATGTTCAGGTTCAAGGACAGGAAGAGAATGAACCTTGAATCTTCTGTAGGCCTCACTTGAAGAAGAAGGATTAGGATCGCTTGGAAGAAATCTTAAAAGGAAACATTCAAATTTATATAAAAGTTTTCTAAAAGTATGTAAAAAATGAATCAAACATGATATAATCTTGACCATGGTAATAACCTCCTATTATTGTGGTGTCGCGACTTCATTATAGGATGTTATTACCTTTTTTGTACAGAGGAAATGGTCAAGTTTATCGGTTAATTTCCAGTGGAAATCAACCAGAATATGTATAAAACCCAAGGTAGAATGAGGTTTTTAGTTAATTTATGCATAAAATAAACTAACTGTTTTTGACACTACCAAGATAGAAAGAGGGAGATAAAAATGGATACACAAGTCAATTTTCGATTTGCCAAGCGACAGGATGTCCCATTGATCTTGAAGTTTATTCGCGAACTGGCAGAGTATGAAAAAATGTTAGATGAAGTCGTGGCGGATGAAGCCATGCTTGAAGAATGGCTCTTTGATAAGGAGAAAGCAGAAGTGATCTTCGCTTGTCTCGATGATAAAGAAATTGGATTTGCACTATTCTTTCATAACTTTTCTACATTCTTAGGCAGAGCAGGTCTCTATCTGGAAGATCTATATGTTTTGCCCGAATATCGGGGCAATGGCTATGGGAAGGCTCTTTTAAAGAAACTTGCTGCAATTGCAATCGAACGTCAATGCGGTCGTCTGGAATGGTGCTGCCTTGACTGGAATCAACCAAGCATCGATTTCTATTTATCCTTAGGAGCAGAACCGATGTCCGACTGGACAACCTATCGAATTACCGGCAAAACGCTAAATGACCTTGCGAAATAGACCGGTAAGTTCTTTGCCCCATAGACTGATTTTGATATGTTGATCCAGGGACACAAAAAAAGAGAATTCACGTGGAATTCTCTAGTCCTGTACGAGTTTATTTTGCAAAGCCATGCGACTTGACTCTGATAATCCGATTGCCTTCAGATAGCCTTCAATATTTTGATAGTGATCTATGATATATGTATAAGGTTTCGCGATACTTTCGACTTTTGACTCCATCATTTCCATCCATTCCGGATTCAAACGTTCGCGTATTTCAGGTTTTTGAATCAGATAGTAGAATGTCTGCTGGTAGTTGGCATAGATATCAGCCTGTCCGACTTGCGCAATCATTAAGAGCAGCATCGCAATGACCCCTGTGCGGTCTTTACCAGCCGAACAGTGGAATAGAATGCCGCCCTCTGCCTCGGCAATCGCTTCCAGCGTCTTTTTAACCAGGGCATGATCCTTAACGAGGTCGACATAAAGATCTGCCAGTGTGATCTGTTTGGCTTCATTCATATTGATGGTCGTCGCATCTGTTCCCAGCCTTTGCATCGTGGAGGTCACAAATGGCATGGACAGATTGCGAAAGCGACCATCTTTTTGCGTAGCATCCGGACTGACTGCGGCTTCGTTTTCAAAGCGCAGGTCCACAATCGTCCTTAAGCCGTAAGCATATAAGCGATCCAGGTCCGCCTGCGTCAACTGTCCGATATCGTCACTGCGCATCAGGCGATGGAATTTCGTATACCCCTGCACACAAGGATAACCACCAAGGTCACGATAGTTATAGGCGCCTTCCAAAGGCAGATGACGGTAATCCCCGGCAGGCCCAACCAGACGGTCATGTAAAGCCTGAATGGCTTCTTTCGTAAGACCACAGGCCTCTAAATAGGCTTCAATCGTGCCATAGCGATTCAGCACTGCATCGTATGCCGCTTTCAAACAGGCCGGCTCCGTACGCAATTCACTTAACGCCATCCCTTCCGGAAAAAAAGCCTGTAAACGGGTATCCTGTGAGGTATAAGTAGATGTAATCAAATAGTCATTGATGATATCACAATAATCCACATGTGCCACCATCAGCAGCAGCATGCTCATGATCCCGGTGCGATCCTGACCGCCCGTGCAGTGGAACAGAATGGTTCCTTCGCTGTTTAAAACAATTTCAAAGAAAGCCTTGATGCGCTCATACTGCATGACCATCCTGGCATACCCGCCGGATAGTGTCGTTTGATCAAACGTTCCGTTGACGGCATTTTCGTACATGAGTTCAGACATCAAAGGACAGTGATAGTAATGGAATCCTGCTTCGATCACCGGGGTGTCCGGTGCCTCGCTAATCTCCTTTTGACTGCGCAGATCAATGACCGTCGTGACACCATATGCCTTTAAAACTTCAATGTCTTTTGCAGTCAGAGCGTCTAAACGGTCCGAACGCAGAAACTGCCCATAACGTGTCATCTGTCGACCCTTCTCACATGGGTATCCGCCAAGCTCACGTGTATTATAAGTTCCCTCTAAGTTGAGACGTTGAATACTATTTTTCATGAATACGCTCCTTTAGTTTCCCTACTGATAATTCGACAATGATCAGGGCAATGAAGATAACCAGGATGATCGTTGAAATACCAGGATAATTAAATTTCATAATCTGTCTGTTCAGTAAATTTCCTACACCCGAAATGCCCAATACACCTAAAGAAATAGATGTGGCAATATTGGTCTCGATCGTTAAGGCAATCCAGGTCAATAAACCCGGCAGCGCATCATTTGCGACTCCCTGAATCACAACGTTGATCCAGCGTGCGCCTACTGAACGCAGCGCTTCAATACGACCATAACCGTTTTCCTCAAAGACACTGCAAAAGGCCTTCGTTAAAAAGCCGACACTCATGATGACTAAACCAAGCAGTGCGCCGCTGTTTCCAAAGCCGACCGAAGCAACGACCATCAGGATCCAAACCAGACTTGGGACAGCCCGAATCACAGCGACCACGCCTTTGATCAGCTGGCTGATCCAATGATGAGGAGCCAGGTTACTTGCACCAAAGGCTGCCAGTACAAAGGAAATCACAATCCCGATGACAAGCGCTAATAAAGCCAGGGTAATCGAAACAAAGAGCTGAAAAATAATTTCAGGCAGCATGGAGAGATCTAAGTGCATCATACGACTCACAATCTCTGGCACATTGCTTAAACGCTGGGCAAATTTGGCAAAATCCAGATCCAGGTAGACACAGCTGAAAACAAAGAGAAGGATCAGAGCAGCGCCTCCCAGAATATAACGCAAAGCATATCCGCGTGGATGAATACGATACTTTTTCATAATTAATGGATCCTTTCTCTAATTTTATTGGTTAGCAGTTCACTGCAAAGCACCATCACAATAACGATCAGGATGATCCCAAAGGCCGTTTCATAACGGAATAGTTTGATATTGGTCTGAATCAGCACACCGATCCCACCGGCGCCGACCATGCCTAAAATAGTAGAAGAACGAATGTTCAATTCAAAACAATACAGTGTCCAGTTGATGAAAGATGGTTTGAAAAGGACTAATGTACCATGCCATAATACCTGTAAAGGACTGGCACCGCAAGCCTTCAACGCCTCCAGATTACTTTTATCTAATTCATTGATCGAATCCGCGTAACTGCGGGAAAGAAAGCCAATTGTCGCAATGACCAGGGCAATCAAGCCGACCAGTTCGCCTACCCCAAAGGCATATACCAGTAAGCTGGCCCAGATCATCACAGGAATGTTTCTGAAAAAAGAAACGATTCCTCGAAAAACAACACGCAATGGTTTAAAAGGATTGACGAGCTCGGACATCATCAAACCAAAAAACATTGCAAAGAATGTTGAAATATAGGTAGCTACAATGGCAAAGAAAATCGTATCTAAAACAGAAGGCAAGAATTCCTGCCAATCAGAAAAGTTCGGTGGTAAAAAATTGGCTGTAAAGAAAGAAATAAAGTCCGGAAAAGACAATAGGAGATCCATTGGTGAAATTTCCAGATACCAGCAGGAAAAAAACACCAGGGCCAGACCAATGCCTGCCACAGTAAAACCAATCTGATGGCTGCGTTTCAGCGTCTTAGGCATATGCAACCTCCTGAGCCGATTTCAGTGTCATCTGATCTTCTTTGCCTTTATAAATATCCGCTATCAAAGCATCACTTAATGCCTCAGGTTTACCATCGTATACCAAATGTCCTCCTTTGATACCAATGATCCGTGTTGCATATTTTTTGGCGAAATCAACCTGATGTAAATTGACAATGCAGGTCAATCCATACTGTTGTGTTAAATTAGCTAATGTATCCATGACGATCTTGGCTGACTGTGGGTCCAAAGAGGCAATCGGTTCATCCGCTAAAAGCAACTTTGGATTTTGAATGACAGCCCGGCAAATTCCTACACGTTGCTGCTGACCACCGCTTAAGGCATCTGCACGCTTGTCCATTTGATCTCCAAGCCCAACTTCTTGTAAGAGTTCCATCGCTCTTTTAATATCTTTTTGGGAATAACGCCCAAAAATGGAATCAAAGGCACTCATCTGACCTAAACGGCCAAACAGGACATTTTTGATAACAGAAGTTCGGCCAATCAGATTATAGTTCTGGAAGACCATACCGATATGCGCCTGCTGCTCTCTTAAGGCTCTTCCTTTCAGTTTCTCTAAATGAACACCTTCCATCACGATCTCACCTTCACTAGGGACGATCATATGGTTGATACAGCGAATAAAGGTACTCTTACCGGCACCGCTTGGCCCGATGACAACGACGAATTCGCCTGCCTTAAAAGATGCCGAAACATCTTTTAAGGCAAAGTTTTTTCCGTCATAAGATTTTCCTAAATGTGAAATCTGTAATAAATCACTCATCTTATTCTCCCCCAATATCGAGATGTAATAATTCCATCACTTGGCGTGCAGGTTCATAATCTGCTTCAGATGCTTCACCAAAGCGCATATCGGCACTACCTAAAGCAGCTTCAAAGAAATCTGCATTATCATAATTCAATAAGAAATCTTTAAACTTATCTTTCAGATCCTGAGGCAGATCGCCGGCTACGACATAAGCAGGGTTAGGGATGATGTCTGTCTGACCAATGACCTTAATGTCCCCTTCCTGAATCTGTCCAGCCTGCTGCATCATTTCGATAACCTGCAAAGAAACACAGGCGGCATCATAGTCTCCCATCGCAACCCCCACTAAAGACGTGTTATGACCACCGCTGAAAGCAACGGTATCAAAGAAATAACCGGAGTTTTCTAACTGATCTGGATCTAGATTCAATGTCTGAACTAAATGGGCTTTTGGATAAAGGTATCCGCTGGAGCTGGCCTGATCCACAAAGGCAAACGTTTTTCCTCTTAAATCTTCTAAAGAATTAATTTCATCGTTATCACCCTGAGTGATGAAAACAGAACGATATTCATAGGCCATCTTGGCTGAAGCGACTAATTCGGCATTCGCTCTTTCCTTGGTCTGGAAATAACTCATTGGTGACACCATTGACGCCTGAACATTACCGGCTGCCATCCCTTCGATCATGGTGGTATAATCAGATGAAGAATAAACTTCAACAGGAATTCCCAGAGCTGCTTCCAGATCACTGGCAAACTGCTGGTTCATCGCATCGGCATCAGGATTGTTTTCATCGACTGAAGTGGTGACAACAAATGTTTCCGGCCACCCTTCCGGACGATCACTATTTTCGTTACTGGAGCATCCAGTGATACTTAAACTCATGACTAACGCTAAACTCGCAAGAACTTTCTTGATTTTCATTTTTTCATATCCTCCTTCAAAGTTCGCCATTATTCTATCAGAGGAATGTAAAATTTTACACAGTGTAAAGGTAAACTGTTTGTTAAGGATTTTACACAATGTAAAATTTTAATTTTTCTGTTCAACTTTCTGATTTATATATGTTATACTTAAACCATGGATAACAAAAAGAATTACGAACAACATTATATGAAACAAATCGAGCGGATCATGGAAACCACTGCAGAGCTGGCGTTAGAGAAAGGAATCGACGGAATCAACATCACAAGTATCGCCAAGGCCTGTCATCTTTCCAGGCCCACGATCTATCGATATTTCAAGACCAAAGAAGATATCCTGTGGGTCATCTTCTTTCAGGAAGCGCATAAGATGGAGCAGCATATCGCCGCTCGTTTTTCCAGTGAGGACGATCTGTATCTGCGGGCCTGCAAGGTCGCTCAAGGCATGATTGAATTTCAGCTTCAAAACGATCATTTCATTATTTATAATGATATCTTCCTCTCGCTCTATGTGAAAGCCAGTGAAGATGCGAATTATCGTTGGGAAGAACAGGAAACCAATATTTATCATTTTCGTCCCGGTCGAACGATCACCCATCTCTTTGGAGATGTGGTCGATCTAGATCAGGACCTTCAATTAAAACAGACCATGGTGGCCTTCGTCTATGCCATCTCCTATCTCATGCAGGCAATCCTGCGTCAGGATGAAGCGCTGCAAGTGAAATACAGCATCAGTGCCAAAACGCTCCTGTTCAAGCAAGTCAGCTGGCTAATGGAAGGTCTAGGCAGGGAATTAGAAAACATGGGTTATCAGACAAGTGAGACACCCTTCTCACTCTCACTTTAAACTACCGCAAGGTAGTTTTTTTCGTGCCAAAAAAAAGACTTTGATGACAGGTTCATTGTTTCTTACAGGGCTTACAGCTATAATGAAGGTAAGCAAAGGAGGTTACCATATGCAACCGATCATACAAGCCAAACATCTCGTTAAAAAATATCCATTAGGCGGTTTAAATACGCTGTTAGCCCTGGATCACATCGATTTTGAAGCCTATCAGGGAGACTTTATCGCAATCATGGGACCAAGTGGCTCAGGTAAGACGACCCTCTTAAACTGTTTGTCCACCATGGATGCGCCAACAACCGGCAGTTTACATATTTTAGGAAAGAATTTAGTCATGACCAGCCAGTATCGTCTCAATGAATTCCGCTATCAGCATCTAGGTTATTTATTTCAGGATTATCATCTGATGGACAACCTGACCAATCATGAAAATATCGAGATTCCTCTGCTGATGCACCATGTGGAAATCAAAAAAAGACAGCGCTACGTCCTGGATAGCGCCGCCAAGCTCGGGATCGAAGACATCCTGAATCAGTATCCTTCCCAATGTTCCGGTGGTCAGCAGCAGCGTATTGCCTTGGCTAGAGCCCTCGTCAATCAACCGGATCTCTTATTTGCCGATGAACCCACCGGGAATCTGGATTCTCAGACATCCAAAGAGCTGATGCTGCTTTTCCAAAAACTCAATGCAATGGGCACCACCATTCTGATGGTCACCCATTCCTGCGAGATGGCAAGTTATGCCAAGAAAGTACTCTATCTGCACGACGGCTGTATCACACATGAGCTCAATCGTGCCAATCTGGCTAGAGATGCTTTTTATCAGCAAATTCTCACGATCAATCTGCTCGATGAATTCACAAAGGAGTGACATGGTTTATGCTATTAGAATTATCCCATATCTCTCACGCTTATGAAAAAGGGCGTGAAGTCTTACACGATATCAACCTGACTATCGACAAAGGCGAAATGATTGCCATCATGGGTCCGAGCGGTTCAGGAAAAACGACGCTGCTGAACATCCTATGCGGACAGCTCATCCCGACTGCAGGAACAGTCGCTTTGGAAGACACCTCTCTGTCCATGCTTTCTGAAAACCAACGTGCCAAGCTGCGTAAAGACAAGCTGGCTTATATCTATCAGGATTATCATTTATTAGACAGTCTCACCAATAAAGAAAATATCATGCTAGGGCTCAGTGAAAGCTTAACGGACCGTCAGGTCATCAACAGAAATATTGAGGCGCTGGCTGTATCACTGGGGATCAAAGAGACCATCGATCACTATCCCTCTGAATGTTCCGGTGGTCAAAAACAGCGCGTGGCGATCGCACGAGCACTTGCCCAAAAACCAGGCTTATTATTGGCCGATGAACCTACTGGCAATCTGGATTCGAGACAAACCCGGTTGGTCATGGAACAGCTCAGTCAACTCAACGAAACCGGTCTAACGATCTTGATCGTGACCCATGATCTCTATGTCGCCAGCTATGCCAGTCGCTTGATCTACCTTCAGGATGGGGTCTTATCGACCAGCCCAGAAATCGAAGAAGAGCGTCTATCACTGCGTGAAAGGAGGCTTCAAGCATGTTGAAGATCAGCTTAAAATTCCTGAACAAGGAAAAACAAAATACACTCTTTTATCTCGTCTTTCTCATCCTGAGTCAGACAGCCATGGCCTTCTATCTCAACCTAGCTCTCAATCCTGCGTACCGGCTCTCCTTCGATGTGGCATTTGCCACGATCTGCCTGGCCATTGCCCTCTATGTTCTGGCTCTGAGCTTTTATGCTGCCAAACGCTACATTGAAACTGAGGTTCCTTTACTAGGCATCTTTAAACTTTGTGGTGTCAGCCTATCGGGCATGATGCACTTTATCAGCCTGCAGCTCATTTTTATCATCGGCATCGCCTTTTTGGCGGGCACTCTGATCGGTCAGGTCTTACTTCTGATCTTCAGTGAGTATATTCTTACCGATATGATCTTCAGCTTTAGTCTTAGCGTGATCTTCACTCAATTATTTGCCTGCGCCATGGAAGTGCTGATCCTGATGATCGTCATGACCGGCTTTCTCTATCGCTACGAGGTCGTTGCGCTTCTCGATTATCAAACCAGCCTCAGCCATCAAGTCAAAAAGAATCGTATTCTTGGCTTTACCCTGCCGCGCATCACCGCTTTATTCTTCTATCTGGCCTTTGGTTTATTGATCTTATTAGGAAATGCTTCCTCTGCAATGCTCTATTTATTAATAGGCGTTGCCGGCTCCTACCTTTTCATTATCAAGACCATTAAATCCTCCTGCCACGCCCTTTTGGAAAGAGGCAAACGTCGCAAAGGCTACAAGCATCGTCTGCATCTAGTCAGTAACAGTCATATCGATAATTTTCTTCGAAACAGCATTTATTTCATCCAGCTGTTAACGTTTCTGGATCTAGGCTGTCTGGTCCTATATGATTTCTTTGGGACCAGTTCACTCAATCAGGTCGTGCTCTACACGATCATTATTACCGGCATCTTCTGTACCGTTCTGGCAGTATGCTTTAATCTGAATAAAGTGCTCTCTTATCATATCGATGAATGCCGCCAACTCAAACATCTAGGTTACACGCATGAGGCACTTCTAAAAACATTGCATCAGGAAATAGGGAAGACACTGATCATCTTAAATCTGCTGGCACTCTACTATCCTTTGCTGTTGGCAGTGAAAATGTGTGTGGCCTTTCAGTTCTCCTGGCAGCTCGTATTTGTCCTGATCGGGATGACACTCATCAGTATGCTGGTGGGATATCTCTATCTATCGAAGCTGGCTAGAAAACAGCTTTTACAGGCGCATTAAAGCAGGGAAACCTGCTTTTTTGATGTTTTCTGCTGCTTACCATCTTTCAACTGAACGATACGATCACAATGCGTCAGGGTGGAAGGACGATGGGAGACAATGATAACGGTCATCTTTTCACCTAATTGATCCAACGTGCCGAGTAATTCCATCTCGTGAAAGACATCCAAACTGCTGGTTGGCTCATCCATGATCAAAACGTCCGGTTCCATCAATAAAGCGCGTGCGATGCCCAGACGTTGCCTTTCTCCACCGGAAAGACGACTTGCCATTTCTCCTAGCGATGTTTCATAACCCTTTTCTAAAGTCATGATCCAGTCATGAATGCCCGCTTTTTGAGCCGCTATCTGTATCTTTTTTAACGTTGCCTCAGGCTTCCCTAAAGCAATATTATGGGCAATGGTATCATTGCACAAAAATGTTTCCTGACTGACTAAGAGCAACCGCTGTCGCAGGCTATTCATAGAGATCTTGCTCAAAGGAAGTCCATTGATCAGTATACAGCCCCGATCAGGCTCATAAAAATGTAAGAGCAGATGAAGAATCGTGGATTTGCCCATCCCACTCTCGCCCATGATGCCCAGCCGCTCACCTTGGGTAATTTGTAAAGAAAAATGATCAAGAACTTTAGCCCGATCAGACGCATACTGAAAAGAGACATCCTCAAAGCGAATGGATTCAATAGGTCCACAGTCCTTCGCTAAAGGATCTTCTTTGATAGCAGGCTCAGCATCTTCGATGAGAAATAAACGCTCAGCAGCTCCATAAGTTTCTAAAAGGCTCGAAACGACGGTCGTCAATGACTGTGTCGAAGAGAGTGAGGCCATCACAATCAAAGAGAGGACTACAGTGCCCTGAAGCGGACTCTTTCCCTGACTGACCAAATAACTGGCCACCAGCATGATCAAAATGCGGGCAAGATAAACAAAGAAGGTTGGCGCCGCCTGGACAATCTGACGATGCAGTGTCAATCCGTGCGCCGCCTGATTGATTTGTTGAGTCTTTTCATCAATGATAGCCATACGTTTTTGACCATAACCAAAAATCTGAATATCTTTCAAACCATAGACACTTTCTAATACGAGTGATTTTAACTTCCCTAATCGTTCACGATAAGTCATCCCAATTTGACGGCCCGCCCGAATTGCCAGCAAAGGAAAGAGCACACCCACAAAAAGATAGATCGGCACCAGACATAAGGCGAATAAAGGATCATAACAGAAGGCAATTCCTAAGGTCAGACATGGTAAAAGGATGACCGTCAGCATGGGACCGATGGTATGTGCAAAGAAAAACTCAACTGTTTCGATATCTGAGACAGCAATATTCAAAATATCCCCCTTCTCCCGGTCCAACAATCTGGAAGGCGCCAGCGCATCGATCTTGGAAAACAGATCCACACGCATACTGGAGAGCAGCCGATAAGCACCGGCATGGCTGATCACACCTTCGAGATAGCGACAGATCACAATAGCCAGTGCACTGCTCACCATTCCGATGATGGCCAGCACCACCGACTGGCCCAAAAGCAGGAGAGCTCCAAATCCAACCAGTCCCATCTGTGCGAGATTACCGACCAAACTGGCTAAGGTTGAGATGATAAGTTCTTTTTTGATAGGAATTGCCTTACGAAACAAACGGCGTGTCATATCCCAGAGGGTGTATTGAAAACATTTCATACCTGTAATCCTCCTCGTTTTTCCAATGCTGCCTGCTCATTAACAAGACGCCAATAGAGGCCGCCATGCTGCATCAATGTGACATGATCAGCGCAATCTACAATCCTTCCATCCTGCATGACAACGATCTGGTCCGCTTTGGCAATCGTCGACAAGCGATGCGAAATAATAATCAGAGTACGTATCTTCGCAAGATCATTGATGCATTGCCAGATCTCATTTTCACTTCTCAGATCGACACTGCTGGTAGCTTCATCAAAGATGATGTATTCGGCCTCACACAACAATGCCCGTGCAATACCGATTTTTTGCTTCTGTCCACCGGAAAGCTTAGCACCGGCATCCCCAACACTTTCATCAAGGCCTTCGGGAAGAGAAGAGACCCAATCATCCAGGCGCACAAGACGCAAAGCTTCCCACAACTCTTCATCTGTCGCATCAGGACGTGCCAGACATAAATTTTCTCTCATCGTCCCACTAAAGAGACTGACACTTTGTGGAACCATGACCAGATGCTCACGTAAGGTTTGTGGTGATAAGGCAAAATAATCCCTGCCGTCCATCTGCATCGATCCGCTCTGCGGATCAAAAAAACGCATCAACAGTCCTGCCAGTGTACTCTTGCCACAACCGGATAACCCAACGATAGCTGTCACCTTTCCTTTTGGAATATGTAGATTGATCCCGGATAGCGTCCGCTGCCGTCCCGGATAAGCATAGTCTACTTCTTTTAAGATGATGCCCTGTTCAGCGCTAAGACAACCAGCCTCACCTTGCCGACGCGAAGCGTCAAGGGATAGGATGGCATCGACCTTACTAGTAGCAGCAACACCTGCCAATGCGGTATGTGTCGTATTCATCAACTGACGATAAGAGGTAAAGAAACCACTGGAAAGCATAAAGATCATCAACGCATCCGCAAAAGTGTAGATACCATGCTGAAGCCCAATATAAGACAGGATCCCGGCCAAGGTCACCCCGGTATAGATGAGCCCGTCGGTCACTAAAAAACTTGAGAAATTGACCTTCATGACATCCATGATCTTCAAATTAAACTGGTGGGATTTCTCAGCGAGCTTCTTTTCTCTCTCGTGATCCTGTAAGAACAGTTTAAAAGTCACCAGTCCCTGAACGCTTTCCAGATAGTACTGCGTCAGATCCTCTAATGAATCCCAGTATTCTCCCTTCAGACGTTCAATATGCGAACGAAACAGATTATTGATGGGCAACAAAACCCAACCAATAGCCAGTAACATTCCTGCAATCGGTAAAGAAATCGACTGTAGCTGATAAAACAAATAGATCGGCGCCAATAAGCAATAAAGCAAGCCGGGTAGATATTTGCTATAATAGACCTGCATCGCTTCCACTCCATCCACGGCAGATGTAATCGCCGAAGATGGACCAATACGTTCAATCTGACCCACATCCAGTTCCAGTATTTTCTGCATAATACCATTTCTTAATCCCCGTCTCGCTTTGGCCGTGCAACGATATTCGGCTTCCCCGATCAACAGATCACTCACAAGAACAAGTAAAGCGACCAAAAGGGCATAGCCTAAAGCCTGCATCGCACCTTGCATCGTCAGGCTCAGATGATCGATCTCGCCCACCAGACGCGAGATTGTTTTAGCGAAGATGGCCACACCAACTAAAGAAACCATCTTTAATGCCGTGATCAGAAAGATCCAACGCCATAATCCTTTTGCCATCTTCAACAATGTACGATTAATAAGTAACATACTCTCACTCCTTTCCAGTTAGTCCTAACTAACTCTATTCTAATCAAAGCCCGTTCATCTGTCAAGACCCCCTGGAATATCCTCTGTATTTGTAGTACAATGGAGATATTAGGGAGGAAAGCATATGGCTACAAAACAAAACAATTTTGCTGAGGGCAAGATGTCCATCAATATCCTAAAGATTGCCTTACCGATGACGCTTGCTCAGTTGATCAATTTACTTTATAACATCGTCGATCGTATATATATCGGACAGATCCCGGGAACGGCTACGCTGGCTTTGACTGGTGTCGGGCTGACATTCCCTATCATCACCATGATCAGTGCATTTGCGAATTTCTTTGGGATGGGTGGTGCGCCTTTGACTTCTATCGAACGTGGTTCAGGCAACCTCAAACGCGCCGAAAAGATCATGGGAAACTCCTTTTGGCTGTGTCTGGTCTTTTCCATCACTCTCTTTCTTTTCTTCTTTTTAACCAAAACCCCCTTGCTTTACGCCTTTGGAGCTAGTTCAGAGACCATCGGTTATGCCAATGACTACATAACCATCTATCTGATTGGGACTTTCTTTGTAATGGTTGGCACTGGTATGAACAACTTTATCAACGCCCAGGGTTTTGCTTCGATTGGTATGCTGAGCGTCCTACTAGGTGCTGTCTCAAATATTATTTTAGATCCAATCCTGATTTTCGGACTCGGCATGGGTGTGAAAGGTGCCGCAATAGCCACCGTCATTTCACAGGGATTGAGTGCCTTGTGGATCTTACAATTCTTAACCAGCCGCAAAGCCATTCTTAAGCTGCGCCTTGAACATCTCAAACCGGACTGGAAGATCATCCGGTCGATCATTGCCCTGGGAACAACTGGCTTTGTCATGGGTGTAACCAATAGTGTGGTTCAGATCTTTGCCAACAGCACCCTGGCTACCTTTGGCGGTGATCTGTATGTGGGTGTCATGACCGTTCTTAATTCCATCCGTGAGATCGTACAAATGCCTGCCAATGGGATTACCAGCGGTGCACAGCCCGTGCTTGGCTATAATTATGGCGCCAAACGTCCCGATCGCGTCAAACAGGGTATTCGTTTTCTAACACTGATTGGAATCCTCTACACGCTAGTTGCCTGGGGAATCCTCTATTTCTTCCCGCACTTCTTCATCTCTATCTTCAATAATGACGATGCGTTGCGTCAGGCTGCCGAGCCGGCCTTAAAGATCTACTTCTTTGGTTTTTTCATGATGAGCCTGCAATTTGTGGCTCAGTCTGTGTTCGTCGCACTCGGCCAAGCCAAACAAGCTGTCTTCTTTTCCATCTTCCGCAAGATCATCATCGTCGTTCCTTTGACGCTCATCCTGCCGCATTGCTTTGGGCTTGGGGTCAATGGGGTCTTTTTGGCCGAACCAATCTCCAACTTTCTAGGCGGTCTGGCCAGCTTCGGAACTATGTACTGGACAATTTATCGTAAAATTGATAAGGAGGATCAGCAATAATGTCTAACTATATCTTAGATCTCAGAAAAATCGTTGGGCACCGCCCACTATTACAAGTCGGTGCAAGTGTCATCGTTGTGAATAATAGGGATGAGATCTTACTGCAGCTGAGAACGGATAATCACTGCTGGGGCTATTGCGGTGGTTCTGTCGAACTGGATGAGAAGGTAGAAGACGCTGCTAAACGTGAACTATTCGAAGAAACAGGACTCGTGGCTGATAAGCTGACCCTCTGGAAGATTTACTCGGGACCGGAGATGCATTACATCTATCCCAATCAGGATGAAGTCTCCAATATTGATATTGTCTTTCTTTGTCGCCAATACCATGGTGAACTAACCTGTCAGCAGGGAGAAGTGGAGCAATTACAATTCTTCGATGTGAGTCATCTGCCTTCGCCCATCTCTCAAGCCAATGCTTTAGCCTTGAAAGATTATCAGGAATACATTTTAGCAAAGCGATATAAAAAGTAGATGAAAACAAATCATCTACTTTTTTCACCTTTATTTGTGATAAAGACCATTTGAACACAATGAAAAGTATTTACTTGGATACCTCATTTTTGAAGATGGCTTTCCCGTTTGATCATTTTAAATATCCTCAAGAATGACCGCGGTCCCCATCAACATGGGTTTCATCGAATCTCTGAGATCAAAACAGATTCCTAAAACAGCATTGGCCCCGAGCTTTTCGGCTTTTTGAGCAAGACTGTCTAAAGCCCAGTTTAAATATTTTTCCATATTATAAGCTAATCGGACAGCACGATAGGCATCATCATAGGCAAAGATAATTCCTAGATCGCGGACAACGCGTTTACCTGGATAAGTGGATAATGTCGATGTGATCATGCTTTTGCCTCCTTTCGACTTTTCCCGGGAAATGTTAATGATCTAAATAATGGGCCAGATTTTCAAAAGCCGTCAACTTTTCCTGCAGCTGATTTCCCTTTTTCGCTAGAGCAATCGCAAATAAGGTGTCTAAAACATAGCCGGCAGACATCTTAAAAACAATCGTGGACATTTCTTCAAAATAAGATCCGATATCGATTTCAAACAGGATATCCGCGAGCTCCGCTAAAGGAGAATCTTTCATCCCGCATAATAGAATCAGTGGGACCCCTTTACGTTTGAGTTCATGTGCGATATGCAGATACTCCGGTGTATGACCTCGATGAGAGATCATTAAAGCGACATGACTGGCATCTGCATTCAGTGCCTGAGAAAAACGGGCATTCCGAAATTCCTCCTGACTGGCCTGGATACCGATGCGGACAAAATGATATTTCTCCATCTCTAGAAGCTGGCGATTCATGCCGCGGCCATAAAGATCAACCTGACTGGCTTTTAAGATATACTCGACCGCGCGATCCATCTGTTGATAAGAAATCGTGGCTTGCGTCTTTTCGATTACCTGCCTTGAGAGTTCCGCAACCTGCTGCATCAGTCCATAAGTCGTTGTTGATGGTTTCAAAGGCGAAACTGTATGCTGAGACTCTAAAGCAACCAATAGTGCCACCTTAAATTCCTGGTAACTTTCATAGCCCAGCCTATGACAAAAACGAATCACACTGGCAGCCGAGACTCCGGAACGTCTAGCCAGTTCCCGGCTGGATAAGCCACGAATGGTATCGGGATGATGCAATAAATAAGCACTCAGTTTGCGATCACTGCTTGTCATATGCTTCTGTTCTTTGATGCGATGCCACAGATTCATGATGATCCCCTCTCTCTGCTTTTATTGTAGCAAAGTCCAGCGCTTTCGCATAGAGACTTCGTCGTTTTATTTACCTAAATAGCCTCCATCCACAGGAATGATCGCTCCACTGACATAATCGCTGGCGCCAGAAGCTAAAAAGATTGCGACGCCTTTTAAGTCATCACCTGTGCCCCAACGCCCCGCTGGGATCCTTTCGCTGATGGTCGCATATCTGGGATTTTGAGGATCCAAGAGGGCCGCATTCATTTCCGTTGCCATGTAACCGGGGGCGATCGCATTGACATTGATCCCTCTGCCAGCCCAGTCATTGCTTAATTCACGCGTCAGCTGGGCAATCCCGCCTTTGGAAGCAGCATATGCAGGAATCATCTGGCCGCCAAAAAAAGAATTCATGGAAGCGACCGTGATGATCTTGCCATACCCTTTCTTAAGCATGATCCTGGCGGCTTTCTGACATAAAATAAAGACAGAGGTCAAATTGACTGACAGCACCTCATCCCACTCTTCCAAAGGAAAGTCTTCAGCCATATGTCGGCGCTGAATCCCATGAGATGTCAACAGGATATCGATATCTCCTCCTAGTTTTTCCAAACTTCTGGCAAAGACCCGTTCTACTTCTTCTCTTTGCCCTAGATTGCCCTGTACACCCCAACAGGAAAAACCGCGTGCTCTAAAGTCTGCGGCAACCTGCTCGACCCGCGCACTTGTGCCTACAATGACCACTTCACAGCCTGCCTCCATCAGACCTTCAGCCATTTTATAGCCAAGTCCTCTTGTTCCGCCTGTCACTAGCGCTTTCTTACCATGTATATCAAATAAAGGATGCATCACTTCTTCTCTTCTCTAAAAAAAGAATCAGTCGATGACTGATTCTTAACCTTCAGCTTCTTTTGCACTGACACGACCACTCATAATAACAAATGGTGTCCACAGTACAGTCAAGAGCACGATTTCAACAGCTGACCAGATAGCAGCCGGGAAGTTACCGCCAGTGGCCAGGAAAGCATTGAGGATTGGTGGTGTTACCCACGGAATCTCAAGCACGATATGTCCAATCAAGCCCATCTCTGTTAAGAAGTAAGAAAGCGTCACACAGAGAACTGGACCAATAATAAATGGAATCGCATAAACAGGGTTCATGACAATTGGAATACCGAAAGTGATCGGTTCGTTAATTTCAAAGATACCACAGGCAATTCCCAGTTTCGCAATGGTTCTTTCAGACTGCAGTTTTGAGAAAAGCAGGATGGCAATGACTAAACCTAAAGTCGCACCGGATCCACCAGTCTGACCCCAAACGTTTCTGAACAGATAAACAACGGTATATGCTGGCTCTTCATTCGCTGCAAAGGATGCCGTGTTCGCCTGTAATAATGGATAGAGGATTGGCTGTGTGATAGAACCGGCAATACTTGCACCGTGAATACCGAACACCCAAAGCACAGTGACAAAGAGGTTCTCGATCATCGTTGTTGCCAGGGTATCGGCCACATTGGATAATGGCGCAGAGACGAACTGTGTGATCAGATCCCAGATATTGGCATGGGCAACCGTTTCGATGGCAGTCCCTACAGCAATCCAGATGGTGGCTGTCAGCATCGCTGGAATCATCGTATTGAAAGCTGAGGATACAGCTGGAGGAACACCTTCAGGCATACTGATCCGCAACTTTTCATTTTTTGCGAACAGAGGGAATAACTCACCGACTAAAAGACCGACGATCATCGCAACGAAAAGTCCTTTAGCATCCAGCTGAGCCGCCTGGATCCCTTCTGTACGAGGTGCCAGGGCAAAATAGATCGCAATTGCCGTCACCCCGGCAGGTAACGGATTCGCTTCTTTGATCTTGGATAAATTGTAAGCCACACAAACGACGATCAGAACAGCTAAGGTGTTGACCGTACCATTATTGATATTGGTACAAACTGTCTTGATACCTGTCGAAGTAATAAAGCTATCCCAGCCATTCGCGATTGCCGGGATGTCTAGACCAGTGTCGCTGAATACGCCGCCGATATTATTAACCAGGACAGCAAGCGCACCAAGGATGGTCAGTGGCATGGTTGTCATGAATGAATCACGAATCGCAACCAGATGTTTTTCTTGTCCGATCTTCGCTGCTATCGGAACAAATTTTTCTTCAAGAAATCGCATTGAACATCACTCCTTTGTTGGTGTCATTATCTCATAGAAAATAAGCCGATAAAACTAGGAACAGTGATTTTGGAAAGGGTTTTCAGGGATTTTGGATCATTTTGCCATTTTTTGTAACAATGTTTCAATCAAACCTTTTTATTTTGGAACAACCATGTCATAATAAGGCTGAGGTGAGAAACATGTCCATCATCAAAGAAATGCGTCAAAGTGCTCGCTTTACCAGTACCGAGCAACAGATCGTTGACTACATTCTCAAAAATCCCGAAGAACTGGTCAACCTGAATGCCAGTACCCTGGCACTCGTGACCTATTCCAGTCCTGCCAGTATTACCCGCATGTGTAAAAAACTCAACACCAGTGGCTTCAGTGAATTCAAAAAGAAGTTTTTAGACGATCTGCGCTTCAATCAATATACTTATCTCACACCTGTTTTCAGTGCCGAGGATTCGGCCTTCACAACAGTCAATAAAATGACCATCCTCAAGATCATGGCTTTGCAGGAAATGACGGAAAACCTCGATTACGGCCAGCTCAAACGTATCCTCGACAAAATCAGTACCGCTTCTCAGATCGATATCTTTGCTTCCAGCGAACATATGTATATTGCCAAAGAATTCGCTTATTATCTGCGTACACTTGGTATCAACGCGCTGATCTACACTTCCACCAACCAGCGTTATGCCCAGGCCGTCATGGCTGATCAAACCCATGTAGCCTTCATCATCAATCAGAGCGGCTACACTAAAAAGTACCACGACATTACCCAAACCTTGCGGCAAAACCATGTTTACTGCATCGGTATTTCAGAAAACCGCTACAGCCCACTGATGCGCCTGACGCATGAAAGCATCGCCATCAAAGGTCAGAACATCTCCAAGACCATTACCAATATTATGTTTAATTTTAATCTAAAAGGCTTTCTGGACTATCTTTTTGTCTTGCTTTATACGACCAACGATGAGCAATTTGAAGAAAAAAATGCACAGTTGAATGCCTTTATCCAAGCTTTTGAAAATCATTCTGAATGAAACAATGTTTCATAAAAAGGCGATAATCCAAAACGATCCTTACAGTTTCTGATTTTTGGCTTTGTCTTTTGGAAAAAACAGGTTATGATGAACTCACGAAAGGAGACATCAAGATGAAATTTCCAGAAACTTTTTTATGGGGCGGCGCAACTGCCGACTTTCAATATGAGGGCGGCTTCAATGAAGGTGGCCGTGGCCTGATCACACACGACTTTGTCACGGATGGCGCCGTAGATCGTCCGCGGATGATTTCGGTGCAGCTTGAAGACGGTTCCCGGGCAATGGTTGAAAACCGGACCAGTCTGCCTGATGGTGCGAAAGGCAAGCTCTACGATGATATTTATTATCCGAGTCATCAGGCGGTCGACTTTTATCATCATTATAAAGAAGACATTGCCCTGATGGCCGAAATGGGCTTTACCGTTTATCGCTTCAGCATCTGCTGGTCACGCATCTATCCGACCGGAGATGAAGAGACACCGAATGAAGCAGGTCTGCAATTCTATGAAGATGTCATCGATGAATGTTTAAAACACCATATCGAGCCATTGATCACGATCTGCCATGATGAGATCCCTTATTATTTAGCGGAGACCTATGATGGCTGGTCCAGCCGCCATGTGATCGACTGTTATGAAAAGCTCTGTCACACATTATTCAGCCGTTTCAAAGGCAAAGTCAAATACTGGTTAAGCTTTAATGAGCTCAACGCCGTCAGAGGGTATGCAATGATGGGAACCCACAAGGCTGATGATCAGACACACTTCCAGGCCATGCACCATATCTTCCTGGCCAGTGCCCGATGTGTCAAGCTGGCTCATGAAATGATGCCTGGCAGCATGGTCGGAACGATGTATGCGCTCAGTGCCATCTATCCAAAGACCTGCAAACCGGAGGATATTTTTGCGGCTATGGACGCCAGACGGCAATCGCTTTTCTTCATTGATGTCATGGCACGTGGCTACTACCCAAACTACAGTATCGAAATGATGCGTAAAAGAAACGTGACCATTCACAAAGAACCGGAAGATGACCAGTGGCTGCGCCAGTACCCTATTGATTATGTGACCTTCAGCTATTATCGCTCCACGACGGTCGATGCTCAAACCAAGATCGATATCATGGGTGGCGATCCTAATCCATACCTGGAAACAACTCCTTGGGGTTGGCCGATCGATCCTCAGGGATTGCGTTATGTCTTAAATGAAATCTATGATCGTTACCAAAAACCGCTCTTCGTTGTGGAAAATGGTTTAGGCGCCGTCGACGTCATGGAACCGGATGGAAGCATCGATGATACTTACCGCATCCAGTATCTTGCGGATCATATCGAAGAAATGAAAAAAGCGGTTTGCATCGATCATGTACCATGTCTGGGTTATACGATGTGGGGCTGGATGGATCTGGTTTCCTTAAGTACCGGTGAAATGAAAAAACGATATGGCTTTGTCTATGTCGATATGGATGACAAAGGCAACGGTACCTTAAAACGCTCTAAGAAAAAATCATTTGACTGGTTTAAAAAGGTCATTGCGACACAGGGTGAGGATCTAAGCTTCGAATAAAAAAAGCGCTTCGGCGCTTTTTTTAACTAAGATATCCTTCTGCATGTAAATATTCCAGGACCCTGGCTTCCCTTTCCAGCATGTTCTGATTCTTTGGTCCGTGATCAGACTGTCGATTGACACGAACCGCTTCACGCCATGCCACCCATTCCAGTGTGAATTGTTCCTTGGCTTCATAGTCATCTAGCTGCTGATGAATGCATTGATCGGCAACCTGGCATAAATAGTAATAATTATCCTGAACAAAGATACCGCCCTGATCACTTTTTTCAACTCGGTGCACATGACCATACGGTTTGGCTGACCCTTCGATGACTTTCAGTCCGGCTTCTTCAGCGACTTCCCGATAAAGTGTCGCCAGCTGATCCTCATCCCCCTCGATACCACCTCCGGGAAATTTATAGTAATCATAGACCAGACTATGCACCATCGCCACACATTCTCCCTTGAGGATGATCCCACGTACCGAAGGACGGGTATAGACCGGACCTGCAAGTTTTTCATCAGGCACCATTTCAAATAATAAACGCATTCGTCTTTCTCCTTTCTATCCAAGGCCTGGCAACCGTGACGATTTCACCGCTGCAGGCGCTTCTCTTTTTATCCAGTATACCATAATCGCATCGTTTTGGCGGCTTTCATTTGCATTGGCTATCAAAATCTGATAAGGTAGTAGGGAAAAAAGAAAGGATGATCCATCATGCAACGTATCGCACAATTTGAAAAAGTGTCGCTTGAACAGTTTTTATCCACCTGTCCAGAGGGCAAAGAAGCCTATGAGAAGCTCAAACTGCCCCAACGCGCGACTTCAGGTTCTGCCGGCTATGACTTCTATATGCCTTATGATCTGACGCTCGCACCTGGCCAGACGGCATTGATTCCTACCGGCATTCGGGCCCGTATGCAGGATGGCTGGGTACTCTGCTTATTTCCGCGCAGTGGTCTCGGCTTCAAATTCCGCATGCAGCTCAATAACACTGTCGGTATCATCGATGCGGACTATTATCATTCAGATAACGAGGGACATATCCAGGCAAAGATCACCAATGATAGCCGTGAAAATAAGGTCCTGGAACTCAAACAGGGACAAGGCTTTATGCAAGGCATCTTTTTGCCTTTTGGCATCACTGAAGATGATGAAGTCAACACGATCCGCAACGGTGGATTTGGCAGTACGACCAAATAAAAAAAGGCGTCTGCCTTTTTTTATACCCGTTGACACCAAGCCTGATAATCTTCCTGGATGGTCCGGACGGTCGTTTCGATGCTGTCATTATTATCGACAATCACATCGGCATAGCGCTCATAAAGGTGACTTCGCTCTTTTTCCAGACGATACAGCGCCTGTTTTCCCTGCTTGAGAAGCGGTCGATGGGAAGTGTCCACCTCCTCCATGATCTTCTCGATATCTCTTTTTAAATAATAAATACGGCCGTTGCGAGAAAGAAGACGCATATTTTCTTCACGTAAGACAATCCCTCCGCCGCACGACAGGATGGTTCCATGAACAGTAGCCAAACGACGGGTCATCCGAGTTTCCTGATCGCGAAAGTAAGCTTCGCCTTTTAAAAACATTTCTTCGATGGTCTCCATGCAGTTATCTTCCAGATACGCATCGATATCTATCAGCGGGATCTTCAGCGTTTCATGGAGACGGCGGGAGATCGTTGTCTTCCCGCAGCCGGGCATGCCGATCAAAACAAGATTGATCATGAATCAATAATCTCCTTCTGTCGTTTTTTTCCAATCGTCATCATCGCTTCAAATAAAGCCTTGATATCTTCACGATAAGCTTTGTTATCCAGTCGATCAATGGCTTT
Source organism: Clostridiales bacterium CHKCI006 (assembly GCA_900018345.1). Lineage (GTDB taxonomy): Bacteria > Bacillota_I > Bacilli_A > Erysipelotrichales > Coprobacillaceae > Fimiplasma > Fimiplasma intestinipullorum. The sequence goes on along the minus strand of FCNA01000148.1, from coordinate 18,726 downwards.
TTGGATGACCACCGCTTCTCTTGCAGGCTGTTCGATCGCCAGATGATGCGCTTTTTTATATATCGCAATCTGTTCACTCACGGCTAGGCGCTGTTCAAATAAACGCACGATGTCTTGGTCGATCGCATCGATGGCTTTTCTTGCTTCATTTAAATCCATGAAATTCGCCTCCATATCTTTCTAATAATAGATCATAGATCCCAATACTCAGCATGGCACGCACAATCGGAACTGCCCGTAAAACGACACAGGGATCATGTCGACCAGTTAAAGCGAGCCTTGCATTCTCATGTGTCTTGACATTGATGGTGGACTGAGGCCGGGCAATGGATGGGGTCGGTTTAAATAGCGCAGTGAGTCTCAGCGGCATTCCATTGGTCAAGCCGCCTAAGATCCCCCCATTATGATTGCTTAAGGTGACCACTTGTCCCTCCTGATACTGATAAGGATCATTATAAGCTGAACCATAACCGCTGCTCATCGCCAGTCCGTCTCCAAAAATAACCCCTTTGCAGGCTGGAATACTGAACAGCAGATGCGAAAGCGTACTCTCCACAGAATCAAAGAAAGGTTCCCCCAGACCTACGGACAGCCCGCTGACCATGGCTTCAATACTGCCCCCCACCGAATCCTGAGACGATGCCGCCTGCTTGACCGTTTCCAGCATGTCCGCTAAACGCTGATCATCTAAGACCGGGTAAGGTTTAGTATAAAGATCGTCATAAGCTGCCATTTTTGCTTCTTCAAAGCGCAGATCCTGGATCTTTCCAATATTTAAAATATGCGCATCGACACGGATGCCATATGTATTCAAAATGGACATCACTAAAGCACCGGCAAAACAGATCGGTGCCGTTAACCGTGCCGAAAAATGCCCTCCACCCCGCACATCATTGGCGCCGTGATACCTCACATATGCCGGATAATCACTGTGACTCGGGCGCATCAGGTTGGCTAATTGACGATAATCGCCAGAATGCGTATCATTGTTTGTAAAGATCACACACAAAGGCGCGCCGGTCAGCCTACCTTCATAAAGCCCTGATAAGATATGATATTGGTCACTCTCCCTTCGCTGGCTCGTGCCTTCTCGTCCGGGCCTGCGCGCCGCTAAAAAGGCTTGCAGATAGGCCTCATCCAGGCGAAAACCGGCCGGCAGTCCGGCAATATTGATGCCAACAGCACTCTGATGACTTTCCCCAAAAATAGATAATTGTAGATGCTTGCCCCAGTTAGCACTCATCACATTTCCCTCCTAACTGTCTAAAAACAGTAAAATACTGCGGCCACGACTTGGCCACACATTCAGCCCCGTTCAGGATCGTCTCACCCTGGGCTAAACACGCAGCTATACTGAGCATCATGGCGATACGATGATCCTGATGGGCATCGACCTGCGCCCCATGCAGATGATCCACTCCCTCAATGCTTAAGCCGTCAGGGGCAACCGTGATCTTTGCCCCCATGGCATTCAGTTCATGTGCGACACTCTCTAAACGATTACTTTCTTTGTCTTTCAGGCGCGCTGCATGATTCAATTCAAAATGACCGGGTGTCAGTGCCATTGCCAGCGCCAAAGCCGGAACGAGATCAGGAACATCGCGTACATCCATCTGACAAGAGCCCTGCCTGATCTGTTGCAGTAAACGAACGATCTCGCGATCCCCCTGCAGCAGGGAAGTCGGACGATTCAAAATATCGATCGACATCCCCAGAAAATTGGCAGCCTCTATAAAAGCAGCGGCAGACCAGTCCCCCTCCAGCATGCCATCATGAAAATGATAGTTGGAAGGATCGATCAAAAAAGTACGTGCATCTTGGCGGGTGAGCGATACCCCTGCTTCTTTCAGCAGCTGATAAGTCATTTCATAATAGGGTACCGAAACACATTCTCCCTGCAGCACAAGACGTGAAGGGGCATCAAGCAATGGTAAAGCAAAAAGCATGCCGCTGACAAACTGAGAGCTCTGACTGGCTTCAATCATGATCTCACCGGCCTTGAGCCTCCCATCGACCCAAAGCCGCTCCTGCTGGCGCGACATCTCAAAATAAGGTTCATAAGCAGCTAAGGTCCGCCGCGCTAAACTGGGATGCATATGATAACGATGCACGCCGCCAACAGTCTGCAGGATGGGCAGCATGAAACGCAAGGTCGACCCCGATGCATTGACCTCCAGCGTTCTCGCAGATTCTAAATGAATCTGACGTGAATCCAAAAACAGCTGATCTTCCTGCCAGTGATAGTGTCCACCTAAAGCCTCAATGACCTGGAGGGTCGCCTGCGTATCGTCACAATCAAGGATCCCCCTCAGCTGATTGATCCCGCGACTGAGCATGGCGATGATCAAAGCGCGATGGGAGAGACTTTTGCTGGCGGGCAAATAGCAATTCCCTTTCAAAAAAACGGGTTCAATTCGTAACTTCATGCTTTTTCACCTCTCTTCTATGCTTAACCCATTCTATCTTTTCCATCTGCAATTGTCAATCCAATGTATCCAAGTTCAGTCTTTAACCAGGCATATTTATTCTTGAGAGATATTTTTTCGATAGATGATGTTGATTGTACATTCTGTCATTTCATGTTATGATAAAGGATAGGAAAAGTAGGTGAAAAATGATGCGTGCACTATTTATTATCAATCCTTCATCAGGAAGACAAAATATGCGCCCTCAGCTAGAGAAGATCATTGGTCGCTTGTCTTTGATGCAAAAACTGAAAGAAGTGGATGTTTTTTATACGCAGAAAAAGGATGATGCTTTTTTACGAGCCAAAATATTACAGCCCAGAGATTATGACTTTGTCGTAGCCGTAGGGGGCGATGGCACTGTCAATGAAGTCATCGGTGGGATCATTACCAGTGGCTGCGATATCCCACTGGCGATCATTGCCGGAGGAACTGTCAATGATTTTGCCAATTACTTACACCTTCCGAAAACGCCGGAAGCCTTTTGTCGGATGATTGATGATTTTCAAACCAGATACGTAGACGTGGGGCGGATCGGTGATGCTTATTTTGCCAATGTGGTTGCAGCCGGTGCTTTTACCGATATCAGTTTTAAGGTACCTAAAGACAAAAAAGCACGCTTAGGTGCTTTTGCCTATTATCTGGAAGGCGTTGGCGCACTGCCTGAACTTTTTAACAGCATCCCCCTGAAAATAGAAGCTGATGGACAAAAAATGGAAGAGGAGGCCATCATGATACTGGTTTCGAATACCAAAAGTGTAGGTGGATTCAAACAAATCAATCCACGCGCACATGTCAGTGACGGACTCTTCGATGTCATGGTCGTTCGCAAATGTGAACTCACAGATATGATTGCATTATCGAAGGATATCCTGCTCAACAAACACCTGGAAAGTCCTTTTGTCAATTCGTTCCAGGCCAGGTCCATTACGATTGATTCGCCTAATAAAGATTTAAAACTGGATGTCGATGGCGAGATCGGACCTCATTTTCCTGTGACCATCGAAAACATCCAACAAGTGCTGCGTATCGTGATTCCAGCGCGAAAGAAAAACTAAGATGTGTGGTCGATTTTATATTTACCTCAATCGTCAAGACCCTAAGATCCAGGAAATCTTTACCAAAGCCAGTCGCCGACAGCCTGAGATTCAGGGTCATGAGGGCGATTTTTATCCAGGTGAAATGGTACCGGTCCTTTTTGGTGAGCGTGGTCGGATCTATGCCTGCTATATGCGTTGGGGAATCCCTTTCCAAAAAAAGCGCCTGATCAATGCCCGTAGTGAGACCATTGTTCAAAAACCTTTTTTCCAGGATCATTTTAGGCTTCGTCGCTGTTTGATTCCGGCAACTGGTTTTTATGAATGGACCAAACAGAAGATGGCATATCGTTTTGAGAGCCAGACCGAACCGACCCTCTATTTTGCCGGCATCTATACTCCCAATCAGGAAGTGCTGATCACCACCACCGCAGCCAAAGAACCCGTGAAAGCAGTCCATCATCGCATGCCTGTCATGATCGAAACAAGTCAGTTTAAGGACTGGTTATTTGACAGCCAGCTTGCCGAGAACTTACTTCAAAACCAGCAGATTCATCTCAAACACGAAGCAGTCAAAGCAGATTAAGGCTGCTTTTTTCGCATTGCAAGCAGCTGTCTTCCCCACTCGTCCCGTCTTTCAGCCATCAAAAAAGCAGGAGACCCTCCTGCTTATAGATATTTATTGATCATGGCTTCAATCTGAGGACCACCAGCAAATCCGATCTGAGTTTCCTGTAATGCCCCATTTTTGAATAACAATAACGTCGGAATAGACTGAACACCAAAGCGCATCGCTAAAGACTGAGACTGATCGACATCGACCTTCACGATTTCCATTCTTCCGGCATACTTTTCAGCTAACTCTTCCAAAACCGGCGCGACCATACGGCATGGCCCACACCAGGTGGCAAAGAAATCCACTAAAACCACACCATTAGCAATAGTTTCATCAAAACTTTTTTCATTTACAATTTTCATCAAACTCACCTCACACCTATAGTATTGCACATTTTTTTAATTTAGACAAATAAAAGGCTTGATTATTTTGAGTCCCGCTCATCAAAGACCTGATACTGTACCTCACGAGGCATCCGATCAAACCAGGCAAGCGGGAACGAAGGATCCAATGGATACTGATGGATCTTTTCTAGCTTCAGCCACTCCAAAGATAGATGTCTTTCCTGGGAAGTCATCGGATCAAGCCAGAACTGCTTCCCCTTCGATTTCATCAGGTAATACAATGTCATCTCATGACACGTCAACCCTGTCAGCGAAGCTGTTTTGCCCTCATAAAAATGTTCATGAACCTCCGCCAGACGTTTGACCTCATAATGGATCCCCGTCTCTTCATATACCTGTCGACGCAGGGCATCTGTCCCACTCTCATGCAAATGAACACCGCCCCCAAGAGGAACATACATCGCTTTTTGAGGGTCCCATGCCATCAACAGACATTGTTCTTCGATGATAAAAGCAGCTACACGATAATAGAACCAGGTTTCTCCTTTTTGAAATCCACAATCCTGATCCATCTCTTCATCCCTCCTCAAAAAAGAGATAAGTTTCCCTATCTCTTACTCTAAAACATCTAATTCTTTATAGAAGACTGTAATTGCCAGATCTTCCTTCACGCGGTAGATCATGACTGAAACCAGCGTATTAATAAATGCCACGATTGCAACCAGGAGAATATTGAAGAAAAGGATCGGCACCCCTGGCATCATACTGATCAGCTGCTGGAACATGGTAGTAAAAGCACGTGAAACAACACCGGCAATGATCGCTGTTGCCAGCGCATAAGGTAAATAGGTAATTCTTAACCAGATATAATCCCAAAAGAAGCCCCGCATTGAACGGAAGGACATGCGCATTGAACGAATCAAACCGACTTCATGATCCACTGCAAAATAGTAAGATAAAGCCAGATAAGACTCCAATACAAAACCGACAACAACTGTGATCACAATCATGACAATCGCTGCAGCATTCACAATCAAATGACCATCCGATAACAGCAAATCAAACTGGCCACCTAAAACAGCTTCTAAAAACATCATCAGATGATCGGCCTGACTAGCTATCAAACAGAAGCCTACAATCAGCAATGCCTCAATAGCATAAATAAAGACACTGCGCCCCACAAAAGGCAGGAAAATTTTAAAATAGTGACGGAATCCCAGTAAACTGAATTTTGCAGTCGTCACTTGTCGCGCCTGGCGGTTATAGGCCAAAAGGCTCGCTTTGATCGTTCCATATTGTACGGGTCCAAATAAGACCGCAGCTAAGAACAGCAACGGAAGGTTAAATTGAACACCCAATACAGACATCAGAGATGAAGCAAAAGCCATGATCACACCAACAACAATGAATGTTGCCACAATATAGTGACTGCTTTTTGTATATAGCATATTCGCTTCACTTCGAATTTCTTTCACACTCTTCATGATAGTACCTCCTGAATATCCCTATTATAACATAGAAGACAGCAATTGGAAAATCATATTCTTAAAAAAGTATATCCTGTTAAGTGAAAAGTTAAATTCCATAGAAGACGGGAATTGAAAAATACGATCTTAACTGATATTCCGCACGCGCAATCAAGAAACTTTATTTTACTGGGCTTGCTTATAACTCACAGGATAGATCGGCAATCATTTTGTCCTATAGCCAAAAAAGAACAAAATATTTCTTTCAAAAAGGTGATATTAACAAAGGGATTGCGATAGCTAGGAAAAGTATTCCATTTTTGCCGTTTTACGTGCAAATAGTAAACCTGCTTAAACAGAATGTGAGTAGTCAATGAAATAAGGTTTTATCTCTTATCATCACGGATCAGAATGATGATGAGAGATCGTGCAGCATAATCAGGAAATCGTAATAACAGGATACGAGCAAAGAAATACCCTAAAAAATATAAACGCGTCATAAAGAAATCAAAAAAGGAAGCATGTAAATACGAAAAAGCTTAAGAGAATACCGATTGAATCTATTCAAAAAGAGATCACAGTAAAAATCCAGATCAGATGCAATAAGAAAAAACAGGGAACTCACTCTGAAAGACGTATTAGAAATAATGACATCGATCGGTTGCGCATTCGCCTTTTTGCTAATCATAAGAAATAAAAAAATCGCCAATAACAGAAAAGAAAATGTAACCCATTTTAGGAAGCCTATTTTTGAAAAATAATGATCAATAAAGCATTTGCATTTAACGATGATCAACCTTCTCATAAGACAGGTTCAGCCATTTTTCATCGTCGCGATAAATGCATTGATTTTTACATTTTAAGCACTGGATGTATCCGAAGGTTCAAAAGCGTGCATACTAAGGGTTGAGTTATGCCTGAAAAAATGTTAAGATGTAAAGGAAAAGGAGGCGGAATTGTATGCCTAAAACTGCCATTATTACGGATAGCTGTAGCGGGATCACACAGCAGCAGGCAAAGGAATTAGGGATCCAAGTTGTTCCAATGCCTTTCACAATCAATAAAAAAGAATACTTAGAAGATATTAATTTAACACAGGATGCTTTTTATGAAATGCTCGGTCAGGGTGCAGAGGTGGCGACCAGTCAACCATCATTGGGCACACTGGCGAGTATTTTTGATGAAACTTTAAAATCATATGATGAAATTGTCTATTTACCGATGTCCAGCGGCCTTTCCGGCGCCTATCAAAGTGCGAAAATGCTGTCTGAAGATTATGATGAACAGGTTTATGTTGTCAACAATCAGCGTATCTCCGCAACTCTTGAGCAGGATGTTTATGATGCCATTGAATATGTCAGGCAGGGGAAGAGCGCCCGCGAAATTAAACAGCTTTTAGAAGATAATCGTTTTAACTGTACTATCTATATCACAGTGGATACCCTTGAGTATCTTAAAAAGGGTGGACGGATCACACCAGCTGTAGCAGCAATCGGTTCCCTGCTGAAAATCAAACCTATTCTTAATATCTATGGTGAAAAGCTGGATAAATTTGCGATTGCACGTACCTTAAATAAGGCTGAAAGCATCATGATCGATGCCATTGCTCACGATATTGAAACGCGCATCGATATCGAAGGCAAGGGAGACAATGTTTATCTCTGTATTGCGCATACAAACTGTCCGGAAGTCGCTGAAAAGCTAAAGGAAAAAATGGAGAAGCGCTGGCCTGGACACGAAGTCCGGATCGTCCCACTGGCTCTAGCCATTGCTTGTCATACGGGGCCGGGCGCGATCGGAGCAGGATGCATTAAGAAAGTTTTCAACAAAAAGGATGCTTAGCATTCTTTTTTTCCTTTAAAGCGCCAAATATGTGCTATAATAATATCGACATAAAAACAATGAAAGAGGTGAAGATATGCAGAATTTACCAAAAAAACAGCCCACTCATAAGCGCCCCCATCATCCAGCGACACAACATTCACATCGCACTAATGCGCATCATTACAACAATATTCAGGTAGAACCGACGGATACAAAGGTATTTGCTTTGGGTGGTTTGAACGAAATTGGGAAAAATATGTACTGCATCGAACAGGGAAACGAAATCATCATTATTGATGCCGGCGTTCGTTTTGCCGAAGAAGGTTTGCCAGGCATCGACTATATCATTCCGGATTGCTCCTATCTAGTGAAAAATCAGCGTAAGATCAAAGGGTTGCTGATTACTCATGGACACGAAGATCATATCGGAGGCATTCCATTTCTCTTAAGACTCGTCAATATTCCAGTCATCTACGCCACACCACTGGCTTGTGCTTTGATCAAGCGAAAACTGGATGAACATCATTTGACCCATGCAACTTCATTTATTCAGATTGATGATGATTATCAGATTCGAACCGAAAATTTCAATATCGGCTTCTTTAAAACGAATCATTCCATTCCTGAATCGATGGGAATTGTCATCAACACATCCAACGGCAGGATCGTCTCGACTGGAGACTATAAATTCGATCTGACCCCGGTAGGAGATCCTGCTGACTTCCAGAAAATGTCCTTTCTGGGTTATACCGGTGTAACACTTCTGATGGCTGACTCCACCAACTCGGAAATCCCGACCTTCTCCATTTCGGAAAAACAGGTGGCTAATTCGATCCTGGACATCTTCCGTAAAACAGAGGGTCGTCTGATCGTCGCCACCTTTGCCAGCAACGTGCATCGCGTTCAGCAGATCATTGAAGGAGCCGTTAAATTCGACCGACGGATCCTGGTTTATGGTCGTTCCATGGAAAATGTAATCAATACTTCCAGACGCATGGGCTATATCAAATGCCCGGATCGCTATTTCATTAAAAATGATGAAGCTAAACGTTTAAAAGATAACCAGATACTAATCCTATGTACAGGTAGCCAGGGTGAGCCTTTAGCAGCACTTTCCCGGATCGCTGCCGGTACGCATCGCAATGTCTCCATCAAACCGGGTGATACCGTTATTTTCTCATCCAGTACGATCCCAGGCAATGCCACCAGTGTTAATCATGTGGTCAACCAGCTGTTCCGCTCCGGTGCAAATGTACTTACCCATTCGGCATTGAACTCTTTACACACTTCAGGCCATGCCGGTCAGGAAGAACAGAAACTGATGTTACTTTTAATGAAACCCAAATATTTTATGCCGATGCATGGAGAATATCGCATGCTGAAGATTCATGCAGAATTATCCCATCAGGTCGGTGTCAAACCCGGTCATGCCTTTGTCATGAATAATGGTGATACGATTATTTTACGCAATGGTGAAGCCTTCCGTGGACCACGGGTTCATGTTGATGACATTTATGTCGACGGCAACGATATTACCGGTCTTTCGACTGCCGTATTGCGCGACCGTCAGATCCTTTCTGAAGATGGGATGGTTTCTATTATGGTCAGCATGGATTCGCGCGCAGGCAAGCTCTTATGCAAACCGGTCATCATCTCACGTGGCTTTGTCTATATGAAAGACTCACAGGCCATGATTCGTGAAGCAGAAAGACTGGTACAGGATGTATTAACAAAACTGTTAAGCCGTAAGACTACTTTTGCAGAAATCAAGAATACGATTCGCGAAACCTTAACACCATATTTCTCATCTAAGACCAATCGTAATCCAATGATCATCCCCGTGGTCATGAATAAATTAGTAACCAATGAGAATCAAGCGAAAAATTAAAGGTATCTGCCTACTTTTTGTCATCGTCTGTGTGATCTTTGCCAGTGGGTATTATGTATTAAGAGTTTCACCATATCATTTTCATATCATTTCACAGGATGTCAGCAATTCACTAATTCCTGAAGAATTCATTGGGTTTAAGATTGGTTTCTTTTCAGATCTGGATATATCTACTAGCGAGGATCTCGACTATCTGGAATCTTGCATCAACAGTATCAATAATGAACAATGCGATATGATCATTTTCGGTGGAGATATTTATGAAAACGGTAATGCGTTTGATCAGGAACGTTTAATTTCCCTTTTAGACAGCATTCAAGTTCCTTATGGAAAGTTTGCTGTCTTAGGTGAAAATGAATTTATGACCAATTTGGAAGATTCCATTAATCTCTTAGAGAGCGGAGGATTCGAAGTACTGCGCAATGAGGTGCGTACCATCTATTATGAATCAAGCACCATTACCCTGGTGGGGATGGAATCCAGCAGTAACCTGGATAGTTTGCTTACCCTAGACCAGCAAAGCGGTTTTGTGATTGCAGCCATCCATCAGCCGGATTACTTTACGAATCTAGCCAACACCTCCATGGATCTGCAATTATCCGGACATACGGGCGGTGGCTTTATTCAGATTCCATTCGTTGGACCGCTCGTCAAATTAGAAGGCGGTGAAACCTATGTTTCTGGCCGCTATGAGCAAAACAATAAAACCCTCATCGTCTCTAATGGGATCGGCTTAGGACATCAGCAGCAATACCGTTTCAATGCCCGTCCGGATGCCTATGTATTGACGCTTTCTAAACGGACCAATGCCACCGTCTCAAGCAGTGATGCTTCAAACTAGAATAGAAAGAAAAGGGTTAGGTCAATTCCGATCCTTTCCCTTTTATTCGCTGGTTAATCAATGACCATATCCGTTCAATTACATTGTTAGCAGTAATTAAAACAGGCTGTTATTCAGCCTGTTTTTGTTTTGCTTTCAGTTCTTCAACCAATTCGTGACGTCCTTCTCTGGCCCCTTCAAGAATGATTTCACGCGCCTTGATGGCTTCATCCTTTGTGGCAGCAGGCACATCTTTTAATGGGTAATCAAGACCTAAATTCTTATATTTTACCACACCCATCGTATGATAAGGCAGGACATCCAAGGCCTGTAAATTCGATAAGCGCCCAATGAAACGACCCAGATTACGAAGATCTTCTTGCTTGTCTGTGATACCCGGAACGAGCACATGACGAATCCATAATGGTACTTTTTTCCGTGCTGTATATTCCGCAAACTTCAAGATCATCTCGTTAGGTTGGGCCACCAGCCACTGATGTGTCTTAGGATCAATATGTTTGATATCCAGCATGATTAGATCTGTCACTGCCATTAACTTATCCATCTTAGCAAGTGTCTCCGGTTTTTCATTATAAGTAATTCCTGAAGTATCCAGACAAGTATGGATTCCTAATTCTTTACAACGAGTGAATAATTCCGTCAGAAAATCAATTTGTAAAAGAGGTTCACCACCTGTACAAGTAATTCCACCATGCGTATAGAATTCCTTCTTTGATTCCATTTCAGTCAATATTTCATCCACCGTCATTGTTTTGCCGACATTTGGCTGCCAGGTATCTGGATTATGACAGTATCTGCAGCGCATTGGGCAGCCCTGAAAAAAGACAACGAAACGAATCCCAGGACCATCGACGGTACCGCAGCTCTCGGTCGAATGAATATATCCTTCCATCATTGTTAACACCTTCCTCTCCTCTCTATTCTAACACAACTCTCCCCAAATAGCATTCAATTTGTTTCACAGAACAAAAAAAGACCGGCAATCCATTCTTCTGAATTACCAGTCTCTATGAATTCTTATTTTTTCAATTCTTCCTGAATATCATTGAAGATCTTGATTGCGTTGAAGTTCTTGAAATCTTCATCGCTTAACAGCATCACTTTCTTTTCTGGTGCTAAAGCTTTAATTTTCTCGTATGAACTCTTTAACTGTGGTTCAACTAAAACAACATCCGCTAAATCGATTGAATACTCAACGGCATGTTCTGATGCAGACCAAACAGTGACATCGCTCACTTTTCTTAAAGCAGCATCTTTTAATTTAGATGCGAAGAGAGTGGATGTAACTCCAGCTACACAACATAATAAAATTTTCATGGTAATTGACCTCCTGTATATCGTAAGTTAACCCCTTACATTCATGGTGTAAAGGGAGGCTGTTGTCACCAACAGCCATAACCTTGTTTACATTGATTCGTGGAATGTACGTGCAATAACATCATCCTGCTGTTCTTTCGTTAATTTAACGAAGTTAACCGCATATCCGGATACACGGATCGTTAACTGAGGATATTTTTCAGGATGTTTCTGAGCATCAAGTAAAGTATCTCTGTTTAATACGTTAACATTTAAATGATGTCCACCTTTTTCGGCATATGCATCTAACATACCAACTAAATTTTCAACCTGCTGTTCACTTACTGGCATTTTTCATTTCTCCTTTCACGATTTAGTATAAGTCATCGTCTTCCATTGGCAGATTAGGAATCTTGCAGGCAGTGTCGCCACTGTCGCAGTCCATCTTTGAAACGACGTCGACTTCCTCAATATTAATATGCGCATCCTCATTCACTTTGACATTGATATGTCCGGATCCTGAGGTCATACGTCCATCAAGCATTTTTACTAATTCTTCAATTTCCTTTTGCGTAGGCATCGAGTTCTCTCCTATTCTTCGATGTTACCATCCGTAATAGATTCGATGTTTAAGTCGCCTGCAAAGATCTGATCATCCTTACCTAAAGCACCTGGGATGACAGTGAAGGTATTGGAGATACCATCCTGTGCATCTTTGAATGGTAATTTTGCTACAGATGATAAGGATGAGATCGCACCATGAGAGTCACGACCATGCATTGGGTTAGCACCTGGAGCGAATGGCTGACCACCTTTACGTCCGTCTGGCGTATTACCCGTTGCTTTACCATAAACAACGTTAGAAGTGATTGTTAAGATAGAAGTGGTAGGGATAGAATCTCTGTAAGTATGGTGCTGACGTACCATGTTCATGAAAGTTTCAACTAACCAAGTTGCAATTTCGTCTACACGATCATCATCGTTACCATATTTAGGGAAATCGCCTTCTACTTCGTAATCCACAACAACACCATCTTCGTCACGGATACATTTTACTTTTGCATATTTGATTGCAGATAAAGAGTCAGCTACAACAGACAGACCAGCGATACCTGTAGCGAAGTAACGTTTTACTTCACGATCATGTAAAGCCATCTGGATTCTTTCGTAAGCATATTTATCATGCATGTAATGGATGATATTTAAGGCATTGACATAAACACCAGCTAACCAGCTCATCATGTCAACGTATTTTGCTTTAACATCTTCGTAATCTAAGTAATCGCCAACAACTGGACGGTATTTAGGACCAACCTGTTTCTTGCTCTTTTCATCCACACCACCGTTGATAGCGTATAATAAACATTTAGCCAGGTTCGCACGTGCACCGAAGAACTGCATTTCCTTACCAACAACCATGCTGGATACGCAACATGCGATTGCATAGTCATCACCATGCGTTACTCTCATTAAGTCATCGTTTTCGTACTGAATAGATGAAGTCGCAATAGAAGTCTTTGCACAGAATGCTTTGAAGTTAGCTGGTAAACGTGTTGACCATAAAACAGTCATGTTTGGTTCAGGTGCAGTACCTAAGTTAGATAATGTGTGTAAGTAACGGAATGAAGTCTTTGTAACCATATGTCTTCCGTCAACACCAACACCACCGATAGATTCAGTTACCCAAGTAGGGTCACCAGCGAAGATCGAGTTGTATTCAGGTGTTCTTGCGAACTTCACGATTCTTAATTTCATGATGAAGTGGTCGATGAATTCCTGAATTTCTTCTTCGGTGAATAAACCTCTCTTTAAGTCTCTTTCTACATAGATGTCGATGAAAGTAGAAGTACGTCCTAAAGACATAGCGGCACCGTTCTGTTCTTTAACAGCTCCTAAGTAACCGAAGTATAACCACTGAATGGCTTCCTGGCAGTTGGTAGCAGGTTTTGAAATATCGAAACCATATTTCGCAGCCATTTCTTTTAATTCGCCTAAAGCACGGATCTGTTCGCTTAACTCTTCACGTAACTGGATAACGCGAGAAGTCATTCTTGTCTGTGTGGTTGCGAACTGCTGTTTCTTATCTTCAATCAGTTTGTCTACCCCATATAAAGCAACACGGCGATAGTCACCGATGATACGTCCACGACCATAACCATCTGGTAAACCAGTGATGATATGAGCGGAACGGCAAGCTCTGATCTCTGGAGTGTAAACATCGAATACACCCTGGTTGTGTGTCTTACGATATTCTCTGAAAATGTAAGAAATTTCAGGATCTACTTTGTAACCATTGGTTTCACATGCCTGTTCAGCAATACGAATACCGCCGAATGGCTGTAAAGATCTTTTGAAAGGTTTGTCTGTCTGAATACCAACGATCTTTTCTTTTGAACGATCTAAGTAACCTGCATCATGACTCGTTAAAGTAGAAACGACTTTTGTATCCATATCTAATACGCCGCCGGCTTCTCTTTCTTTCTTTGTTAAGTCCATGACCTGAGCCCATAAAGCTTTGGTGTTTTCAGTAGGACCAGCTAAGAAGGAGTCATCTCCATCATATGGAGTGTAGTTTAACTGGATGAAGTCTCTTAAGTTTACTTCTTTGTTCCATTTGCCTGCCTGGAAGCCATCCCAGGCATCATTCCATTTTTCTTTAAATGTCATGTTTTATCCTCCTGTAAGAATAATATATTGTCAAGACAGCCATAGTCTGAACTTGCAATTCTATTATACCAAAAGACCTGCCAACTATCCATAGAAATGCACCATCCTTTTGATTTTTTACATTAGAAATCCATAATTTTTTCTTATCGAACAAGGCCTCTCGACCATTTTTGCACATGAAAGAGTTTGAAATGAAAAAAACAAAAAGGGAGACAAACTCCCTATCGGTTTTTCAAATAGTCTGTCAGTTCCACTGCTAAGGGCTCACTGACCTTGCCAAAGATGATGCTTACTTTATCTTTGCTTGAAACGATGCCGCTGGCTCCGAGCGCTTTGATCTCCTCTGCCCGAATCTGTCGTGCATCCCCTAACTGAAAGACGACTTTGGACCCATCCGCTTCCAGATGAGAAATATTGTCCCTGCCGCCTAGTCCTGCCACAAGCTTATCCAGATCAAGACCACTTTTCAACTTAGGTTTACGTTTGATATGACCAAAGCGCAAAAAGCAATAGACGGCAATAAGCAGCACAATGACGGCCACGGCAATCCCGATATACAATAAATGATGATCCATGTTCTCACCTCACAATATTTTACTTTTATCCTCTCTAATAGTATAATATTTCAGAGGTGATTTCAATTGAAAATAATTCAAGCAACAACCCAGCAAGCATTTTTTGATGAAATGATGATTCGCGGAAGCGTCTTTGTCGATGAACAAAAAGTCCCTTCCGCCATCGAGATCGATCCGGATGATCGAACCGCCAGTCATTTTGTCGCCTATACAGATCAAGGAGAACCTGCCAGCTGTCTGCGCTTAGTCTTTAAAGACACTAAAGTCAAGATCGGTCGCGTGGCCACATTGCCAAAATTTCGCGGACAGGGTCTGGCGAAGGCGTTGATGTTACATATCGAAACACTGCCGGAGGTTCAGGCCAAAGAACAGATCTATCTCGACGCTCAGCTCAGCGCGCTTTCCTTCTATCAAAAATTAGGTTACCGTATCGAAGGGGACGTCTTCGAGGAAGCCGGCATCCTGCATCAGACGGTGTCTAAACAGACATGTCCACAAGTCAAAGACTGATTATTAGCCTGCTGGCTTTTTTTGCCATTAGCTTATATGCGATTGCCGGTGCCGACCCACTCATCAATGTTCCCAGCTATCCGCTGGAATACTTCATGAAACAGATTCAATGGTATCTCGTGGCAATCATCGCGTTCTACGTCCTTTGGAAGATCCCTGAACAGCTGCGCATCAAGCTGGCCTACGTGGCCTATGGCATCTTACTTTTTGCCAGCGCCATCCTGGCATTCAGCCATTTCTTTGATCTGAATCTGCCTTTGACTAGACGCATCAACGGTTCAACCGCCTGGTATGAGATTCCCGGCATTGGAACCATCCAGCCTAGTGAATTTTTGAAAGTAGCCCTGCTCATTGTATTAGCCGATCTTTTCAGTCGCCGGCTGAAGGCTTCCTGGTCGAATCAGTGGCGCCTGATCCTGCAGGCTTTTGCTTTGATCATACCGGCTTGTCTAGTCACCCTATTACAAAACGATACCGGTGTGACCATGATGATGATGACCGGTGCCCTGTTCCTGCTAGTCAGCTGTCCCCTCCATCGCCGCTTTGCGCTGGTCGGACTGGCTCTTTTGGTCCTGCTTGGCGGCCTGGTGCTCTTATTGCTTGTGGTCCAGCCGGGCTGGTTTCAACAGCTCCTGCACAGCTATCGCGGCGGTCGTATTGCCGGCTGGCTCGATCCGGAAGGCTATTATGAGACCTATGGTTATCAGCTCTATAATTCGATCCTGAGTTATGGCGGTTCTGGCTGGTTGGGACATGGCTTTCAGTCCGTGATCATGCCCATCCCTGAACCTCAGACTGATTTTATCTATGCCATCATCTTGCAGGACGCTGGTTTTGTGGGTGGTCTTGTCGTCCTGGCTGTTATCACTTTTTTTGACTGGAACCTTTTCTCGCTCGCCAAAAAAGCAGTCCGCCCCTTCCATCGTTATCTGGCAACGGGCATGCTTGGACTGCTGCTGTTTTCGCAGTTCTGGAACATCGGCATGGTCCTGCAGGTCTTACCGATTACCGGGATCACCCTGCCTTTTATATCCTATGGCGGTTCCTCACTGCTCTCTTATTTTATCTTGATGGCTTATCTCCCTTTAACCAGTAAGGCCAAGCCTCAAAGCGGAGTGTTTTTTGGGTCAAAGGGTGTTTAAAACATAAATAATAACTATGTAAAGCCTGTCCCTGAAAATAGGGATGGGCTTTTCCATAAAGACGATCCCCTACCAGGGGATGACCTAAATGGGCAAAATGAACCCGGATCTGATGGGTCCTGCCCGTTTCCAAAGACGCTTCCACCAGCGTATGGGGGCCCTGTTGAGAAAGAACACGGTAATGGGTAATGGCCTGTTTTCCAGCGCAATCAATGATGCGTTGGGTCGTCCCGGCGACCGAAGCAATTGGCAGCATCAGGGTGCCTTGTCCTTCCATCTGCCCCTCCACCAAAAAGACATACCGGCGCGAGACCTGCCCCATCACCAGATGATGCATCCGCCGATTCTTAGCGACCAGTAAAAGGCCGCTGGTCTGCTTATCCAGACGACTGACCAGATGGACCTTGGATGGAATGCCCTGCATCTCGTAATAACCGGTCAGCGCATTCGCCAACGTATAATTCGGATAGCGCCGGTTAGGGATGCTTGCCATCCCGGCAGGCTTATTGACCACTAAAAAGGCCTCATCCTCATACACGATATGCAATGGAAAATACCATGGCTCGACCTGTGATTCCGCCCTTTCATCCGGATAATAGAGTTCGACGACATCCCCCACCCGCAAAGGGTGGCGTACCGTGCGCTCGATTTGATTCACCAGGATCCTGCCGCGCATCTTGACCGTCTTCAAGGCACGTTTGGACAATACCCGCAAAAGCAAACTGCGTAAAAGTTCCTCCCGATCAGCAACCAAACGCTGATAATCACCATTGGTCGTCATTAATGAAGGACCTCCTTAAACGCTGACTCAGCGGGATCGGACGATAATTCGCGAACTTCATGCTGCGATTAGAAATCGAGACTTTCACTGTATCCCCCTGTGAGATCTCATAGACATCCCGGTCGATCCCCAGGATGGCATGCCGGCTGGCACGAGGGATCAGGGTCACTGTAAACGAATCATCCAGAACCAGACTGGACTGCAGGCTGCGGAACTGATTATGATGGATCCCGGCAACTTCGGAGAGCTGCATGCTTTTCAGACCGGCACACACGATGCTTCCGCCCAGTGAGCGATTATATCCGGTCGACCCGGCCGGCGTACAGACACAGATACCGTTGCCGCGAAAACGTTCAAAAAAATAATCCTTTAAATAGACATCCAGGACCATGGTAAAGCGATTTTCCTCGACGCGCATCTCATTGAGCGCAATATCCACCCAGCGCTCATTCAAATAGACATCTAAGAGCGAACGCTCCGTCTGTTCGGGTGTCTTGGTTAAGATATCTTCCAATAAAAGATCGCATTCATCGGCAGCATAATTGGTATAAAAGCCCAGCGTCCCGGTATGCAGACCAACAAAACAGGTATGATCGAGACTGGCGGCATGACGATGACAGGCTTCCAGCATCGTTCCGTCACCGCCGATGCTGATGACTAGATCCGGTCGATTGGCATCATATTGCATATGTTCACTCAGAACCGTGCGAATATGCTTTGCCAGCTTCTCGCTGGTAGCATCCTGACGACTGACCAGGGCAAAAGTTTTCATGGCACTCACTTCCTTTCGTGCGCACGTTCATGCGCTTAATATATATTTCTTTAGAAATCATCGCTCCTGCATTGCGATGTAAAGCAACCGACTTACCTCAAGGAGATAACCCAACGGGGACCATAGCATGTCGGTAAAGCCAAGATTAGTCCTTCTCAGGACGAATAGCTTGACTAGCTAGGCCATATATGGTAAAGCTTCTAGAGCTGAATCCAAGTCTTGTGGTTCCAGTGTAGCATTCAAGTACCCACTCCTGTCTCTAAACAGTATATTCAATATGCAAAGGGTTGAATAGAAGCAGGCTCTTTAGCACAGCTGACATCGTCAGCCCAAAAGACCAATTGGATACCTAAGTATGGAGTGACTATGTTAAGCGTTACCGTGATATACCCTAGTGCTCTGGTTTTCTTTATTTAAACTATCACGGGTAGAGAGTCTCTACAGTAGCCCAACGATTATCTGTAATGGATAATACATGGTGAAAGGAGACAGTTTCTAATTT
>FCNA01000011.1 GCA_900018345.1 Clostridiales bacterium CHKCI006 | reverse complement strand
AGTTTTAACAGTAAAAACATCACAAACGGGATATGTTTCTTTATTGACTCCGATTTTAGTATAAAATAATAAGGAATGTATAAAATTAAGATAGAACCTACAAAATGGTAATATGTCGGATATACAAACCACGATAAAAAGACTGGGTATCTGATACCTAAAATACTCAACTCAGTGTAAAGGATAGTGTTTTCTGTTCCACTTGCATAAGAGGATAAATTGTATTTCCCAAATACAATATAAATTATGCTAATTAAAATAACAGTAGGTAAAATACGACTTACTCTTTTGCTATACCATTTTGAAAAGCCTGTCTTTAACTCCGTTAAACAATATCCTGACACTGCAAAAAAAACTATATCTCCGATTAATCCACCATTTGCAATTAAATCAGAGGGATAAATACCAGAATAATGAGCATTTGTAATCAAGATTGCTGCAAAACAACGTAACCATGTTATAAATGTTATCATTTGTTCTCTTTTCTCCTATTTTACTATTTTTCTCACTACTTTATCTAAATTTGTCTTATTATCCATAAAATAGCTGAGGTGTTTTTCACATTCCATTTCTAAAGTTCGAATTTCTTTTATTCCATTTACAAATGTTGAACTTATAATACCAAAATGATTAGTTATATCAGTATTACAGAAACTTCGAGAAAGTATAGCGCACGTTGATCCCAAACGATAATGCTCTTTAATAATCATTTCCGCAGGAATCATTCCTTTGTGTAATGCAGCGATGCCACCAAATCCATAAGGAATATTACTTTCTCTAAATTTATTACATAGTTTTTCAACTGTACCGTCTGTTAAGAGTTCAAACATGAACTTCTTTTTGTATCCTAGACTTAAATCATTTAATCCAATATGAATATAATCAATCCCCTTTAATTTAACAATATCATTGATAATTTTGACAGCTTCTGGAGTTTCAACAAGTAGCATTGTCTTCACTCTACCATCTACATAAGAAAGAAATTTCTCTACTTCGTATTGTGTTTTAAAAAAGGGAAGCATAATAATACTTGCACCATTTTTGATAGAGATATCTATTTCTTCTTTTGATGAGCAGTATTCCTTTGTTGCTTCATGCATAGGATTAATTCGAACTAAAAGTTCTGCTGTTTTTATAGAATCAGAAATTCTTTTTATATCACTAAGTGTATGCTTAGATTGAACAGTATCCATACCACCTTGACGTTCTGTTTTTCCAATATACTCCAAATCTACAAATATCCTATCAACACCGGCTGATTCAGCAATTTGTGCTATTTCTGGACGGTTTGTTATGTACATTAATTTCAACATTTTATACCCTCTACTTTTAACCAACTTATTTATCAATAGTTTTACCTATATTTTCATTATCTGCATTATTGATAACCTTATAAATCGTCATTAACAGAATTTTAATATCTAAAAAGATTGAGCAATTTTCTGCATACCACACATTCATAGCAATTCGCTCATGCCACTCTACTGTCTTTCGACCATTCACCTGTGCCCAACCAGTAATACCAGGTCGAAGATTAAACATTTTACGTTCTTCATCCGTATACTCTTCCCACGACCAAGGATGATATGTAAGCGGTGATCGAAATCCGACCAAGGAACAATCGCCTTTAAAAACATTCCACAACTGTGGGAGTTCATCGAGACTAGTTTTGCGGAGGATGCTGCCAACTCGACTGACTCTGGAATCTTGATTATTTGAATAGACACCACTTTTCTCAGCGCCAACACACATAGAACGAAATTTGTACATAGTATATACTTTTCCATATTTTCCTAACCGTTTTTGCTTAAAAATTGCTGGGCCAGGAGAATCAAGTTTTACTGCAATCGCAATTATAATCATTGGTATACTGAAGAGTATCAATCCGGCAGCAGACAAAATAATATCAAAAAATCTTTTCCAAACTTTGACGTACATAACTTTTATCTCCTTATTACTACAAAGTTAAAATATTCTGTATAACGTGGCACAAATAGTACAATCGTATTTTTGAATATTAAAATATATCATAGACCATCTGAGCCACTTGTAATACTTTTTTATTTTAACTCCGTTTTTTCGGAGTCTATCCTCTATTTTAGAAGTCATCATTTTTTTGATTAATGTATAATGACATTGATAATTATTTATGGAGGTCATTGTTTATGTCAAAAAACTGTGCT
>FCNA01000130.1 GCA_900018345.1 Clostridiales bacterium CHKCI006 | reverse complement strand
GATTACAACGTAGTTCATAATGTAGTCCTATATTTACAAAAGCAAAAAAGATAGTGAGATTCATATTATTTTGAATTCATCACTATCTCTCTTATTTTTTTAGCCTATTTTAGGTGGCAAACTCGGGTCATACCACGCACATTTTTTTTTGTAAAGAGAAAATGCACTATCGTTGTAAAAAAAACGTAAACCCGCTATACTGAAGACAAATGAATGGGAGGGAGAATGATGCAAATAATCATTTCACCGGCGAAAAAGATGAATCTTGAAAAAGAGAGTCCTTACGCTTTGAGCCAGGCGGCACTGTTGGATAAGACGCAGGTCCTGTTAGCGTATTTGCAGAGCCTGGATGTGACACAGTTAAAGGCACTCTTAAAATGTAACGAACAGATCGCCAGGCTCAACGCCCAGCGCTTTATGACGATGGATCTCTCTTCTGGCCAGATGCAGGCTGCAATCTTAAGCTATGACGGTATCCAGTATCAGTATATGGCACCCGGTGTCTTCAGCCAGGAAGCGTATGCTTATCTGGCTTCACATTTATGGATCCTGTCAGGCTTCTATGGGGCGCTGCGTCCTTTTGATGGCATCCAGGCCTACCGCTTAGAAATGCAGACGAAGTTAAAGACACCTTTCTGTCAGGATCTTTATGATTTTTGGCAGGATACGATCTATCAGCTGGTGACAGATCAAGAGCACACGATCTTAAATCTTGCCAGCAAGGAATACAGTCGGGTCATTGAAAGATATCTAACCCCACGTGATTGTATGGTACGCTGTGTATTTGGCAGTTTGGAAGCAGGAAAAGTACGTGAAAAGGGGGTTTATGTCAAGATGGCCAGAGGTGAGATGGTCCGTTTTCTGGCAATGGAAGGAATTACTGATTTAGAAGGTGTCAAACAATTTGAGGGGCTTGGTTTTCGCTACAGTCCCATTCATTCAGATGAAGAGACTTATGTGTTTTTAAGGGAGGAATAAAAAATGCTTGAAGCAGGAATGAAAGCACCGGATTTTACTTTACGTAATGCGAAGGATCAAGAGGTCTCTCTGTCTTCTTTGCGGGGACAAAAAGTCATTGTCTATTTTTATCCGCGGGACAATACACCGGGATGTACGCGAGAGGCTTTAAATTATAAGGAACTCTATGAAGCGTTTCAGGCGCGCCAGGTAGAAGTTATCGGTATCAGTAAAGATAGTGTGAAATCTCATGACAAATTTGCTTGTAAATATGAGTTGCCATTTATTTTGCTGTCAGATCCGGAACTGCAGGCTATCCAGGCTTATGATGTCTGGCAGGAAAAGAAGCTGTACGGAAAAGTGAGCATGGGCGTTGTCAGATCGACCTATGTAATCGATGAAAACGGAATGATCTTGAAGGTCTATCCAAAAGTAAAACCAGATTTGAATGCCAGGGAAGTTCTGGATTATTTAGATAGTTTGCAAGATAACGCAAATAAAAACTGATTATTAACGAAAAAACCGCTGTTTATCAACATTTTTATTGGACTAAACCGCTGAAGTAGGGTATAATAAGAATGGTAAGAAGCGGTTTTCTTTTATTTTCTAAAAATGGGGAGGTGTTTTCATGGATAAGCAGTGTATCAAGTTTCAATTATTTAAAAAAATTGAAGTTGCCTATAACTCAGAACCTTATGATATCTCAGATTTTTTGGGTAAACAGCTCATTAATTTATTAGAGGTCCTTTTACTTTATCCTAATCATGAAGTCAGTAAGGATGATTTGATCAAGATGCTCTGGCCTCACAGTGAGAATCCACAAAATGTGATGAAATTCACCGTTTTCCGTTTACGTAAGGATCTTAAACGCATCCCTGCCTTAAAAGATTTTGACTTGATCGTTACGACCAAAAAGGGCTATGCACTTTCGTCACAATATGATTATGATATCGATGTCGAACAGTTTTTGGATACCTGGGAACTCATCAAGACACGTGAAAAGCTCTTGCGACAGGATGTCGCTAAAGTCAAGCGGATGATGGATATCTATCGTGGTAAGATCTACGCAACGACAACGCAGCCTGAATGGGTTGAAAATAGGAGCGAAGAGCTGAAGAACATCTTTACGACAGGTGTCATGATGCTTTGTCAGTACTATATGGAAAAACAAGAGTATCAGAAAATGCTCAAGCTCAATTATAAAGCGATTCTAGCTGAACCGTTTTATGAAGGGCTGCACTACTATTATATGCAGGGATTGATCCAACTGAAGGATTACCACAAGGCCTTACAATACTATGATGAAATGAATGAAGCTTTTTATCGAGAGTTAGGAACGGGGCCATCCCCGAGGTTAAAAGAACTTTATGATATGATCTCACGGGAAGATGAACGTAAGATCAAGATTGATATTCAACAGCTTCAAGAAGATTTGAAGGAAGGCACGACCAAACAGGGTGGATTCTATTGCAGCTATGCCATGTTTAAATATATTCGTGAGATATTAGTTAAAACCGCTTTACGTGACCATAAAAAGTATTATCTTGTGCTTTTTGAACTACAGTCCGTTCAGACGGACAGCAAAGTGGATAAAGAAACGATCATGATGAATCGTTTCAAATATTTGATCATGAATTCAATACGTAAAAATGATGTGTTCACCAAAGTGAATGATTCTCAGTTTGCATTGTTGCTTGGCTGCAACAGTGAAGAAGATGTTCAAGTTGTGATCCGGCGTATTACCTCTTCGTTCTATAAGAAGTTTGCCAGTCACAAATACCGTATCAGCTATAGTGTTCTGGAGACAACGGAGAGTGGGGAAGCTGCCTAGCACAGCTTCCTTTTTTGGTGGACTTTACAAAGATTTAATTTTTCCGCTATTGACATGCGCTTCATTAATTGATATATTATGCAATAGTTGATTGATGAAGTATTCATACAATAACGAAATTATTCTTATAAAGCAAAAAAAGTACCTAAAATCATTTCATTTTTAGAAAAAATATGAAATAATGGTATGGGGTACTTATTTTTGTGGTAAGCTAGAAAAAATGAGGAGGTAGGAAACGTGTACAATATTGTGTTATGCTGTGTATCAGCAGTTTCAAGCAGTGTGATGGTCACTAAAATCAAGGAGGCTTGCACACGTGATAACATCAAAGCGCTTGTTTGGTCTATCGGGGAGGCTGGTCTGGATCTGGCTTGGTCAGAAGCGGATGTCATTATGTTGACACCACAGGTAAGGCATCTGGAGAGCAAATTAAAGGAACGTCAGGATCGTCGTATTCCGGTTGCTGTGATCAGTGATAAAGATTTTGCGGCTATGGATGGTGATGCGGTGTTAAAACAAGCAATCCAGTTAATCGAAGAAAGCAAAAAGTAAGCATCAGTCAGGCTGATGCTTTTATCGCATATAAAGAAAGGAGGATCTTATGCTCAGTGATGGCTTAGTGAAGCTAAGAATTACGAAGCCACGGCGTGAGCTTCTTGGGCAGTTGGGGATTGTTACGGTGGAGGATCTGTTAACCTACTATCCTTATCGTTATGAGATCATGGAAGCGCATCGTCCGACTGCTGAAGATCCCAGTCTGGTGATGGAAGGGGTCTTGCTGGAGAAGGCCAGGCTGGCCTATCGGCGGCAAAATCAGTCTAAAATGCTGATGCGGGTCGTGATCGATCAGCAGATCTATCAGGTAGCCATCTTTAATCGCCATTTTTTATTAGCTAAGTTAGGCGCTGGACAGGTCGTGACCGTGATTGGTAAATTGAGCGGTGACCATCAGATCGTTGCCAGTGACCTGAAGCTTCAGCCGCTTGCATCATTGCCGGCCATTACACCGGTTTATTCGGTCAAGGAAGGAATCACCTCGAAAGCCATTGCCAATTATGTGAAGAAGGCGCTGGAGGCATATCGTACAGAAATACAAGACTTCATTCCTTTAGTCTATGAAGAAAAATATCGTCTTGTGTCACGCCAGGAGGCACTGGAAATGATTCACTGTCCAAAGTCAACGACCGATCTCAAGCATGCCTTACGTCATCTCAAATATGAGGAATTTTTGAAGTTTCAGCTGGTCATGAGCTATATGCGCCTGTTTGATCGTGCTGAAAATGGTCTGGCTAAAAATGTCGATCAGCAGGCGATTCAGGCCTTTATTTCCCAATTGCCTTTTGCTTTAACAGCGGATCAGCAGCAGGCAGCCCAAGAGATCCTTGCTGACTTTGCCAGCGAGAAGGTCATGCATCGTCTGGTTCAGGGAGATGTCGGCAGTGGGAAAACGGTGGTCGCTGTGATTGCCCTTTATGCGAATTATCTGGCGGGTTATCAGGGTGCCTTGATGGCACCTACGGAAATCCTTGCCAAGCAGCATGCCAAGAGCCTGCGCCAGTTTTTTGATCATACAGACGTCAGGGTAGAATTGCTGATCGGCAGCATGAGTGCCAAGGAAAAAGAGCATGTCTATACGCGTTTAATGAACGGACAAATCGATATTCTGGTGGGGACGCATGCCCTGATCCAGGACGGTGTGCGCTTTTATAATCTTGGGCTGGTCATTGCGGATGAACAGCATCGCTTTGGTGTCAAACAGCGTCAGGCCCTCAAAGATAAGGGAAAACGCGTGGACATTCTATTGATGAGTGCCACACCGATTCCCAGAACGCTGGCCATCTCCTTGTTTGGGGATATGGATGTCTCGACGATCAGAACTATGCCAGGAGGACGTAAGAAGGTCGAAACACGGTTTTATGAAGGACATTCGATGAAACCCATCCTGCCTTTTTTGAAACAGTATCTGGCTACAGGCGGTCAATGTTATGTGATCTGTCCGTTGGTGGATGAAAGCGAAGGCCTGGAGGCCAGAGATGCTTCGAGCATTTATGAAGCGATGAAACGTTATTTTAAAGGCCATTATGAAGTCGGCTTACTGCATGGACGGATGAACGATGAACAAAAAGAGGCAGTCATGCAGGCCTTTTACGAGAATCAGATCCAGATCTTAGTTTCCACCACAGTTGTGGAAGTAGGGGTTGATGTGGCCAATGCCAATCTGATGGTCATTTATAATGCTGATCGCTTTGGTCTGAGCCAGCTGCATCAGCTGCGCGGACGTGTAGGACGCTCATCCAAGCAGGGATATTGTTTCTTATTATCGGATTCCAAAAATCAGGCTTCCATCGATCGGGTCAAATTTTTAGAGACAACCAGTGATGGTTTTGCGATTTCCAACTATGATCTGAAGCTGCGTGGACCGGGTGAGGTTCTGGGTCAAAAACAATCCGGGCTGCCGACTTTTACGATCGCCAACATTTTTGAAGATCATGATATCCTGATGCGGGCTCATGAGGATGCTGGGGATATCATCGGACAGCTAGAGCGTTATCCCTGGATTGCTGCTTATATTAGGCAGCAGCTTGAAAAAAGCGATGAGGCAATCTAAACTTGAATTTAATAGAGGGAATAGGTATAATTGAAACGAAAGAGGTGAATTACCATGTATAAATTAGCAATCGATGCTTCTTCAGGAGATCTTGGCAGCAGCATTGTGGTCAAGGCCTGCCAAAATTTCGTGAAGGAATATCAGGATACATATTTATATGTAACCGGAAAGATAGATGAATTAAAGAGTCTCGAAGGACTTCCTAATGTAGAAATTGTCGAAGCCAATGATGTTTTGGGTATGACGGAAAGTATTATGGCTGTTCGTCGTAAGAAAGATTCCAGCATGGTTAAGGCGGTAACACTGGCTCGTGAAGATAAAGCGGATGCAGTGGTTTCCTGTGGATCGACAGGGGCATTTTATGCGAGTGCCATGCTTTTCCTTAAACGGCTGGAAGGTGTTGAAAAATGCGGATTGCTGGCCACTTTGCCAACCAAAAATGGAAAAGGGGTCTGCATGTGTGATGTTGGCGCCAATGCGGAAAATACAGCGGAACAGCTGGAACAGTTTGCTATCATGGGATCCTGTTATGTATCCTGTGTCAAAGGCGTGGATCAGCCTAAGGTTGCGCTCTTAAATATCGGCTCAGAAGAAAAAAAGGGGGATGAGGCACATCAGAAAGCCTATCAGCTGATGAAAGCCAATCCACATCTGAACTTTGTGGGCAATATTGAGGGCAGAGAGATCTTAAATGGTGATGTGGATCTGATCGTTACGGACGGTTTTTCCGGTAATATTGCTTTAAAAACGATTGAAGGTGCCGGTAAGGTGTTGATTGATATGCTTAAGGAAAATCTGATGTCGACAACCCGCAGTAAAGTGGGGGCTCTCTTAGCGAAGCCTGCTTTATATGAGATGAAAAATAAATTTGATTATAAATCCGTTGGCGGAGCTTTCATGGCCGGGTTTACCAAACCGGTGGTTAAGGCCCATGGTGCCAGTGATGATGTGGCTTTTTTGAATGCGATGAAACTGGCGCGTTCAATGGTCAAGGAAGAAAGCATTGAAAAGATGAAGGCAGGTTTAATGCATGAAGCTGATTGATTTTTTGGATGCTCAGGGAATTCCCTATCATCACATCGGTTTATACAAGGAGGCTTTTACGCATCCTTCCTACGTTAATGAAGCTTCTGGTAAACGCAGTCACTATGAACGTTTGGAGTTCATGGGGGACGCGGTATTACAGCTTTTCGTCTCTGAATTTTTATTTAAAACTTTCCCAACCAGTCCCGAAGGGGTACTGACAACGATGCGTGCCAAGCTTGTACGCGAAGAATCCCTGGCGCGCTTTGCCCGTGATCTGGGTCTGGGTCAGTATATTTATTTTGGGGTAGGGGAAGCCAAAAATGGTGGCCGTGAGCGCGATTCGGTATTAGCCAATGTCTTTGAATCATTTATAGGTGCCGTCTATTTGGATTGCGGTGCGAAATATGTGATTCAAATTCTGGAAAAAACGATTTATCGACATGTCAATGATGTCGACACCGAAGAGATTCATGACTACAAGACAACCTTGCAGGAGCTAATGCAGGCGGATGCCAGAAAAACAGTGACCTATGAACTGCTCAGTACTGAAGGTCCTAGTAATGCACCAATCTTTGAAGTGGCAGCTGTCATGGATCACATGCGCCTGGGTGTCGGCAGGGGCTCAAGCAAGAAAAGAGCGGAACAGAAAGCAGCCCATGCGGCTTTAGATAAACTCGCTGGTAAAAACAAGTCTTTTGGCCATTAAGACTTGTTTTTTTATGTAATCTGCCCAGTTTGTCCTCCGTTGGATGCATAAAGATAGATGAGGAGGATGAAACATGTATCAGTCACAGCGACCAATTCTTGATAAGGTGGGGACGATTTATCGTTATCAGGTAGAAGCAGGGGATCATTTATTTGAGATTGCCCGAAAATTAGGCAGTGATCCGCAAATGATCGCTGGGTTGAATGACCTAGATCCAAATGCCGTGCTTTCGATCGGACAGCAGCTCTATATCCCTGTGCTGGATCAGACGCGCCAGGCCTACCTTTCCCCTGCCCCTTATCACGATTGGAATATGCTTTATTTTTAAACCACTTCGGTGGTTTTTTATTTTGAGAAAAGCAGATTATGGTATAATGGGGTATCATAAGAAGAAGGGATGAATCATATGGAAGATCAGGAATTTTTGACAACAGCGATCCTGGCACGTCAACCGCTTGGCAAAGAGTATGTATATGTTTTGGCTGATACGAATTTCTATGTTGAGGGTGGTGGTCAGCTCGCTGATCGAGGTACTTTGAACGGCTATCCGGTCAAAAGGGTTTATGAAGAAGAAGGGCAGATCTATCATCAGGTTGCAAAGAAAATAGAGGGCAGTGAGGCAAGCTTGTGGGTCGATCTTAATCATCGCTATATCTCACGACAGGGACATACCGCTCAGCATCTATTATCGGCGGCTTTGAGAAAATTATATGGCATTGAGACGATTTCTCATCACTATGATCTGAATGGCTCGTCCATTGATCTCAATGTGCCTCTGATAGATGAAAAGATGCTGCAGGAAGCAGAGGACTGGTGCAATGCACGCATCAGCGAGGATCATGTGGTGCGCAGTTTTTATCCGGATGCTAAGACGCTCTCACAGCTCACACTGGCTCATCAGCCTCCGGCGGATAAACCGGTCAGGATCGTTGAAATTGAAGGCGTGGAATGGAATCCGTGTAAAGGGATGCATGTGTCTCATTTAAGCGAACTGGGCATGCTGGTGGTATGCTCTACAGAAAAGGTGCGTGGGCATGTGCGGGTCCACTATATGTCAGGGAAGGTTTTGCGGCATCAGTTCCATGCTGGTTTTAAAACGCTCCATCGCGCTTCGCTGCAATTAAGCAAACCGCCTCTGGAAGTCGCAGATGGCATCGAAAGTTTGCTTGAAAGCAAGCTAGTATTGGAAAGAGAGCTGCGTCAGCAAGAAAAAACGCAGGCTGTGCAGTTAGGAAAGTGGCTATGGGAACAGGCTCAAATGCGCGAAAATGGCCGCTGCATCAGTGCGGTGCTGGAGATTCGCAGCAGTGTGTGCCATGCACTAGTGGCAGAACTATCCGGATATACGAACTGCTATGGCCTCTTAGTCATTCAAAATGAGGCCAAGACCCAACTGGTTGTATTTAGTTCAGAGGATAGTGCGGTGGACTGTCGTGAATTGTTTAAATACATTGTGGCGGACACACCTGTACGCGGCGGCGGACAGATCCATCTCTGTCAGGGTGGGACCAATGCTGCTTTGTCACCGGAAATTTGGCTAAATCGCTTAAAAACAGATTGCAATGCCTAAAAAATGTAGCTTTTATACAAAAAAAGGTATAAAATGAAAACCATAGGATTCGATGGAGGTGTGAGACAATGGCACGTTTAAAAGTAGATGGATATCAAACAATTAGTGCGGGAATATTAGACCCTAATCAAACAATAGTGGTCGTGGTAGACATGGTCAAAGGCTTTGTTTCAGAAGGGGCGATGGCCGATCCAGAGATAGCTCGGATCGCACCGGAAATATGTCAATTGGAGACCTATTTTGCACATCATTTGTATTTTCAGGACTGGCATGAAGCCGACTGTATGGAGTTTGCTTCCTTTCCGCCCCACTGTTTGGCACATACGACAGAAAGTGAACTGTTAGACTGCTTCAAGGAAGATGCCAGGCATCAGACGATCATTCGGAAGAATTCAACCAATGGCTTGCTGGCGCCAGCTTTTCTGGATCGTATTGATGCGCATGTTTTGCCTTGGAAGTACTTTGTGATTACTGGATGCTGCACTGATATTTGTGTCATGCAGTTTGCCTTGAGTCTGTTGGCCTATTTGCGTCAGCATGATCTCAATGACAAACACATTCTAGTGCCTGCTAATTGTGTGGACACCTATCATCAGCCAGACCTGCACGATGCTTATGCGTCCAACGAATGGGCGCTGCGCTTTATGCAGCAGGCTGGCATACAAGTGGTATCGAAAATAGAATTGAAGGAGATTTAAAAAATGTCAGTAAATGATGCAAGAAATATTACGCTATTGATGGATTATTATGAGCTTACCATGTCTTATAACTATTATAAGCTAGGCTTAAAGGATGAGATTGTTTATTTTGATATGTTCTATCGTAAAAATCCAGATGAAGGTGGATACGTGCTTTTTACGGGACTGGAACAACTGGTAGAATGTATTGAAAATTTACACTTTTCGCAAGGAGATCTCGATTATCTTTACAGTACAGGTAAATTTGACCGCGAATTCCTTGATTACTTAAAAGATCTGAAATTTACTGGATCATTTTGGTCTGTTAAGGAAGGCTGCCCGGTCTTTCCAAACGAGCCGCTGATTACGGTTCGCGCTCCTATTATTGAGGCTCAGATCTTAGAGACCTTCTTACTTGTGACTGTTAATCATCAATCTTTGATTGCTACCAAGGCCAATCGAATCGTGCGTCAGGCCAAAGGACGGACGGTATTTGAATTCGGTGCGCGTCGCGCTCAGGGATATGATGGAGCCAATTATGGTGCCAGAGCAGCATACATTGGTGGCGCGGATGGTACGGCTACAGTAAGCGCGGGCAAGATGTTTGGTATTCCAGTGGTAGGTACTATGGCCCACTCATTCGTTCAGCTTTTCGACAGCGAGTATGAGGCTTTTAAAGCTTATGCCAAGACTTATCCGGATAATTGTATCTTGTTAGTAGACACGTATGATACATTGAAGAGCGGGGTTCCAAATGCAATTCGAGTAGCTGAAGAGGTCCTTGCCCCAATGGGTAAACGCCTGGCAGGCATTCGTTTGGACAGTGGTGACATTGCTTATCTGACTAAAAAGGCAAGAATGATGCTGGATGTGGCCAA
Organism: Clostridiales bacterium CHKCI006; assembly: GCA_900018345.1. Lineage (GTDB taxonomy): Bacteria > Bacillota_I > Bacilli_A > Erysipelotrichales > Coprobacillaceae > Fimiplasma > Fimiplasma intestinipullorum. Next base: position 4,880 of record FCNA01000130.1, on the reverse strand, counting down.
TATGCCTGACTGCAAAATTACCGCCAGCAATTCCCTGGATGAATATCTGGTCCGTTCTCTGCTTGATCAGGGCGCCCAAGTCGATTCTTTTGGCGTCGGTGAGAATATGATTGTCTCTAAGAGTGCCCCTGTTTTTGGTGGGGTGTATAAATTAGTGGCAGTTGAAAAGCATGGTCAGATCATTCCAAAAATCAAAATCTCAGAGAATACAGAGAAAATTTCGAATCCTGGTTATAAGCGCCTATACCGTCTTTATGATAATGAGACTGGTAAAGCTATTGCCGATCTGATTGCTTCTTATGATGAGGTCATCGATGGCGAACACGATGTGACGATCTACCATCAGAGCAACATGTGGAAATTTAAGACCATTCATAAAGGAACGTATCATGTAGAAGAGCTGCAGAAGCCAATCTATGACAATGGGAAGCTTGTTTATGATCTGCCAGATATTCAGAGCATTCGCGCCTATTCAAAAAAAATGCAGGATCTCCATTGGGATGAGATCTATCGTCTGGAATATCCGCATATCTACTATGTCGATCTCACTAAACAATTACTCCAGACAAAGATGGAATTACTTGAAGAAATGAGAAAATAAGAGGAAATGGGCGCTTGCCCGTTTCCTTTAGAGGAGGGGGAAGAGCGTGTTTTCTATCTATAAAAAATTAAGCTGGTTTTTTAAGCAGGAAAAGAAGCGATACATCTGCTTCTTTATTGTTTCTGTCTTATTATCCTATCTGGAAACTTTGCCGCCTAAACTCTTAGGGGAATCACTGGATCAGATTGCCTATGCCGCTATCACACAGGCCAGCTTGATCCGTAATATTGTCATCATGTTAGTGGTTGCTATTTTGATTTATATCGGTTTTAATGCGCGTGGACGATTGATGATGTATGGCAGTTTTAAATTGCAGTATTTGCTGCGTAATCAGATGATGGCCTATTTAGGTAAGATGGATGCGCATTATTATGCAGACCATGAGACCGGCGATCTGATGGCTGTTGCTACAGCAGATATCAATAACATTTGTTTAGCTGCCTCGCGTATCTTAAGTCAGCTGTTGAACTCAACCTTTACCATGGGCTTCGTGCTGATTCAGATGATCCTGATGGTGGACTGGAAACTGACGCTGGTCACGGTGCTTCCCTTGCCGATTGCCATCGTGGTCGTTTATTTTATGTCACGCAATGTTCGTCGCTTGTTTATCGAAGCTCGTAATGCGTTTGGTGATTTCAATAATACAACGCTGGAATCTGTTGCGGGAGTACAGGTTGTCAGAGCTTTTGTGCAGGAGAAAAATGACATTGCGAAGCTACGGGAATCAGCAAATGAGTCTAAAGAGAAAGAACTGAAGGCGATTCGTTTGGATGCGGCCTTTGGTCCACTTTTTCGCTGTGTCTTTTCTGTGTCGACGATTCTTGCTATTTCTTATGGTGTCTTTCTGGTTTACAATCATTCGATCAGCGCCGGCGAGCTGGTTACCTTCAATATCTATCTTGGGATGCTGCGCGGACCGTTATGGGCAGCCGGAACGGTGTTGAACTCATTACAGCGTGCGGCCGCCTCTTACGATCGCTATGAGCAGACGACCATTGTGAAGCTGCGTCTGGAGCATTCTGATCATGATGTGCAGGTCGATGATATTCGTTCAATCGAATTTAAGGATTATAGTTTTACCTATCCGCATTCTGAATTTGCGAGTTTGAAAGATGTGTCGTTCAAGGTGAATAAGGGCATGACAGTGGGAATCGTAGGCAAGACCGGCAGCGGAAAGTCCACTTTGCTAATGCAGTTATTACGGTTTTATGCCAAAGGGAAAGGGGCTTTATTGATCAATGATATTCCGGTTGAAAAGATCGATTACATGCAGCTGCGCTCGTTCTTTGGCTATGTTCCACAGGAGCATGTGCTCTTCTCAAAAACGGTCAGACAGAATATTGAGCTCGGGCATGTGGGTGAGGTCTCTTCTGAACAGTTGGATCAAGCTGTTCTGATGGCCGACTTTGAAAAAGATTTGAAGTATTTACGCGATGGCCTTGAGACGCTCTGCGGCGAAGATGGGACCATGCTGTCCGGAGGACAGAAGCAGCGACTGTCCATTGCCAGAGCTTTTTTGGCGGATCCAGAAGTACTGCTGTTAGATGACTCGCTGTCGGCGGTCGATGGGAAGACGGAAGCAACGATCATTGCGAACCTGAAAAAGCTGCGCCAGCATAAGACGACCTTTATTGTCGCACATCGTCTTTCAGCGGTAAGCCATGCTGATTTGATCCTGGTCATGGAAGATGGTCGGATCGTTGACCGAGGCACACATGAGAGCCTGATTGCGCATGGTGGCTGGTATTATCAGCAATACCAGAACCAGATCTTAAAGAGAGAGGAGGTCGACGATCATGAAACACATCGGTAGGATCTTCAGTTATGCCAGACACTTTAAGCTTTTGTTAGTGTCAGCATGTGTTTTAATGGTAGCCTCCATTGTCATCGGACTGATCCCGACGCGTTTGACACAGGTCATTTTGGATGATTATATCTCCGGGGTAGAGTACCCATGGCAGGAAGTCAGTGAAGCACAGGAGGGTAGTGTAAACATTGCTGGGCAACACTATATACAGCCGCGTTATCATACGGCCAGTTCGGCAGTGGTTCAGGATGCCTGTGTGGTGATCATTGATAATCAAATGTATCTTGTTTCAGGGGTTTCGACAGTGGGTGAGGGTAGCCGCCATGTCGTTAATGCAAACGAAATTGAGATTACCTTGACGGATGGGCAGCGTGTGACCTATCCGGCCTATGCTCTGACTGAGCAGGAAATGCGCGATATCTACCAGCCATATATTTCTCCGGTAGTGACATTACTGGTTGTTTTGGCTGTGCTCTATCTTGCGCAGTCGGCAATCAACTATCTGAATAACTACATGTATTCGAAGGCGTCGATCGAATTGGCGACCCTGCTTCGTTATGACATGTTTGATAAGATGGAAAAACTGCCCATCGACTACTTTCAAAATGAGGCCGATGGCCGTATTGTATCCAAGATCACAAATGATACTGATGCCGTACGAAATTTCTTCTCGACAATCATCTCTATTATCATCGAAGGTGTTTTTGGTTTCATTATCATTTATTTTACGATGTATCAGCTCAATGCACAGTTTGCCCTGTTGATTCTCTGTATTTTGCCGGTCATTGTTTTTTGGATCTATATTTATCGTCTGTTTACGAATCGCTATTCTCAAAAGATCAGGGCGCTGAACGCTCAAATCAATGCGACCTTGAATGAAAATATCAAAGGAATCCGGATCATTCAGGTCTTTAATCAGGAAAAATTCATGATGGATGAGTTTGACAAGATCAACAGCGAATTCCTGCATTACCGTGTGAAACAGATGCATCTGGACATGAGTGTCGGCGGTCCGGTTTTCGGCTTTTTCAGACGTGCTGCTCAGATTGCTGTCATTGCGTTTTTTGGCTACCAATGTGTGGTCAATGGCCAGGTTGCAAGTTATGGTATCATGTATGCGTTTGTTACTTATTTAGGAAACCTTCTCGATCCGATTGATGTGATATTAAACAGTGTTGAGGTGCTGGAGGAAGCGCTGGTTTCCAGTGAACGTGTCTTTGGCTTTCTGGATCTTTCCGAGGAGAAGGTGGATTATGATGAAGAAATCCCCCGCCCAGCCGGCCATGTGGAGTTTTCGCATATCTCGTTTAAATACACCCCTACAGGGCCTTATGTCCTCAAGGATATTAGTTTCGAAGTACAGCCGGAGCAGACGATTGCGTTTGTTGGTCATACCGGCAGCGGTAAATCAACGACCATGTCTTTATTGATGCGATTCTTTGACTATGAGGAAGGTTCGATCAAAGTGGATGGACATGAACTCAACAGTGTCTCTAAACAAGCTTTTAGACGGCATGTTGGGATGGTCCTGCAGGATCCGATCCTCTTTAAAGGAACCATCAAAAGCAATATTTCATTAAATGATGAACGTGTCACAGATGATATGGCATTAGCTGCTTTGCAAGCTATCGGAGCAGAGCGTATTTTAGATAAGTACGAAAAAGGCATCCATGCGACAGTCACCAATCTTGGAGATAATCTATCCACTGGAGAAAGACAATTATTATCTTTTGCCAGGGCAATGCTATATGATCCATCCATATTGATCTTAGATGAAGCAACGGCCAATATTGACACACAGACGGAACAAATGATCCAGCATGCTTTAAAAGTCGCTAGTCGTAACCGCACGACATTTATCGTTGCGCACCGTCTAAGCACGATCAAAGAGGCTGACCAGATCATTGTCTTGGATGGGGGAGAGATCATTGAAAAAGGGACGCATGATGAGCTCATTAGTTTGCATGGTAAATATTACGAAATGTACCTTTCACAATCCAACTTATAGAAAGCGTAAAAAATGTGCAAAAACACATTGCGCTTTCTTTTTATTTGTGCTAATATATACAAGTCGACTGAGTCAGGTCACTAAAAAAAGAAATAAAAAAGTGATTGACAGATTCTGACAATTATGCTATTATATACAGGCAACAGTAAAGAGATGGTTCCATAGCCAAGTTGGTAAGGCAACAGACTGCAACTCTGTGATCATCGGTTCAAGTCCGGTTGGAACCTCCATCACTTGCCCAGGTGGCGAAATTGGTAGACGCACAGGACTTAAAATCCTGCGGACGTAAAAATCCGTGCCGGTTCGACTCCGGCCCTGGGCACCATTCATCAAATACGCGCTGGTAGCTCAATAGGATAGAGCGTTTGACTACGGATCAAAAGGTTGTGGGTTCGATTCCTGTCCAGCGCGCCAATAGAACGGGAAGTAGCACAGCTTGGTAGTGCATCTGGTTTGGGACCAGA
>FCNA01000147.1 GCA_900018345.1 Clostridiales bacterium CHKCI006 | reverse complement strand
ATCATATAAAGGTAGATTGATTGATTTATTATTTGTTTTAAACAAAAAAGGTTATAAGGGATAATTTATAAAGAAATTAGGTGGTTTTATGAATAGAATAAATATCTATATTGCTACGCACAAACAATTTGATGTTCCTAATATGAAAGGATACATTCCTTTACACGTAGGTGCGTATAATAAAGACAATATTGGGTATGTAACTGATAATACAGGAGATAACATTTCACAACTAAATCCATTTTTTTGTGAATTAACTGGTTTATATTGGATTTGGAAAAATGTTCATTGTGAATATGTTGGTCTAGTTCATTATCGAAGATATTTTTCACTGTTAGATAATTTTGGGGAGATCATAAGCACAGATAGAATGTTAGATATTCTTAAAACATCGGATGTTATTGTTCCATACCCAAAGAAATTCAATGTTAACATTAAAACACAATATTGGATGTCTCACTACCTATCCGATTTATTGAAAGTTAAAAAGATTATTGCTGAGATTCATCCTGAATATATAAAAGCATTTAATTGGGTGATGTCTCAAAAGCAATTTCATCCGTACAATATGTTTGTAGCAAAAAAGGAAATTATTGATAAATACTGTGAGTGGCTGTTTTCTATTCTTTTTGAGTTTCAAAATTCGATAGATATATCTGACTATAATCCTTATCAATCTAGATTATATGGATTTATATCGGAAAGATTATTTAATGTTTGGTTAAAACAAGAAAAACTTAATACTTTTGAATTACCAGTTGTTAATACAGATCAAATCAAAGATTCAAATTTATCTTATAATGAGGACTTTGAATTCGTTAGTTATTTTTACATGTTTAGGCATCTTGTTGACCAGATTTTAGGACACACAAAATTTTAATAATGTGACTAAGCTATTTTGAAATATATCTTAACCACGATTTTTCAATATATTGACCTATCTTTCTATTGAAGAAAAAAGTTAACTCAAAAATATTGTTAATCAGGAGGTTACAATTATATAAAAGTAAGTAGCGTGCAGACACATAGGCTGTTAGCACTTTTCAGTATGTTTGAGTTTTCCTTTATCACATAGAAATATTTGAAAGCTTTGTTTAATCATTTGATAATCTGCACTTGGCATTTGCTACAGGATTATCATGCTGAACTCTGATGACTTATGCAACCTCGAAAATTACTTTTGATTTAAAAAGGAGTGTTGCACAGTCAGATAAATAGGATTACTACCAACTACAAATTCAAGGGTTTCAGAGATTTTCTCAGTAATTATATTTCTTTTTAGTTAATGGTATGATTTCATTATAGGAAGTAATTGCATTTTTGTACTGAGATAATTGTGACATTTATAGGTCAATTTTTCAATTAACTGTTTTTGATGCTACCTAAAATAGATTGGAGGAGACAAAATGCAATATAATTATTTAATAGTAGGCAGTGGCTTATTTGGAAGTATCTTTGCTTATGAAGCAAAGAAAAAAGGTAAGAAATGCTTAGTCATTGACAAAAGAAACCATCTTGGTGGAAATATCTATACTGAAAATGTAGAAGGAATAAATGTGCATAAATATGGTGCACATATTTTTCATACATCCAATAAAGAAGTGTGGGAGTATATTCAGCAATTTGCTGAATTCAATAGATATACGAACTCACCTATTGCTAATTATAAAGGCGAAATTTATAACATGCCTTTCAATATGAACACGTTTAATAAGTTGTGGGGTGTTGTTACTCCTGAAGAAGCAAAAGCAAAGATCAATGAACAAATCAAAGAGTCAGGTATTACCGAAGCCAAAAATCTTGAAGAACAGGCTATCTCACTGGTTGGAAAAGATATTTATGAAAAGCTGGTCAAAGGCTACACGCAAAAACAATGGGGCAAGCCATGTAATGAGTTACCATCATTCATTATTAAACGTTTACCAGTACGGTTTACTTATGACAATAACTATTTCAATGATCTTTACCAGGGTATCCCTATTGGCGGATATACTCAAATCATTGAAAAAATGCTTGATGGTATTGATGTAAGATTAAACTGCGACTTCTTTGAACATAGAGAAGAATTAAGCAATATTGCTGAAAAGATCGTATTCACAGGTATGATCGACCAGTATTACGACTATTGCTATGGAGAATTAGAGTATCGCAGCTTAAGATTTGAAGAAGAAATCTTAGATACAGATAATTACCAGGGTAATGCTGTAGTTAACTACAATGAATATGAAGTTCCTTATACAAGGATTATCGAACATAAGCATTTTGAATACGGAACCCAAGACAAAACAGTCATTACTAGAGAATATCCAGCAACCTGGAAAAAAGGTGATGAACCATACTATCCAATGAATGATGATAAAAATAACGCTTTATATGCTAAGTATAAGGTGTTAGCTGATAAAGAAAACAATGTTATCTTTGGTGGTAGATTAGGAATGTATAAATATTTTGATATGCATCATGTCATCGCTGAAGCATTAAAATGTGTTAAAGAAGAATTATAAATGAGGTGTAAAAATTGGAAAAAGAAAAAGGATATAAAATACATTCAGTCAAATATAACTTAATAATGAATGTCATCTTAAAGATGTCATCTTTTATTTTTCCATTGATTACTTTTCCTTACGTATCAAGGGTATTAGGAGCTGTAGGAAACGGTAAGGTGTCTTTTGCCACCTCTGTCATTTATTATTTCACGATGATTGCTACACTAGGAATACCTACTTACGGAGTTAAAATATGTGCACAGCATAGAGACAACAAAGAAAAACTCAGTAAAACAGTCAAGGAATTACTAGCTATTGAAAGTATAGCTATGCTTATATCCTATCTCATTTTCTTTGTAGCATTATTTGCTATTCCAAGACTACAGGAAGAAAGAACATTAATGCTCATCAATTCAGCTACGATTCTTTTAACTGTTTTTGGTGTAGAATGGTTTTACCAGGCCATAGAGCAGTATGATTATATTACCTTTAGAAATCTTGCTTTTAAAGTATTATCAATCGTATTAATGTTCCTGCTGGTTCATAAAACAGAGGATTACATTTTGTATGGTGCTATTACAGTTATTGGGACGGTAGGATCCAACGTTTTAAATATCATTCGCCTTAGAAAGCTTGTTGATTTAAAAACAAAAGCAAAACTAGAACTGAGTCAGCATATTCGTCCTATTATGATGCTGTTTATGTTAAGTGCTTCTACGATGATCTATACAAGTTTGGATACTACTATGTTAGGTTTCATTAAAGGAGATGCAGATGTTGGTTATTACAGTGCAGCCATTAAACTAAAAAATATCCTTGTAAGCTTAGTAACATCTTTAGGCACAGTTCTTTTACCACGACTTTCAAATAGTTTAGCTAATCAGGATATGAGCTCATTTAATCGGTTAATAAAAAAATCATTTGATTTTGCATTGCTAGTATCAATTCCATTAGCTACTTATTGTGTAATGGAAGCAAGTATATGTATTGATTTTTTAGCTGGAGATGGGTACCAACCAGCAGTTTTACCCATGCAATTGATTTCACCAGCAATTATCTTTATTGGACTTTCAAATATTATTGGTATTCAAATATTGATACCTTTAGGGAAAGAAAATCTAACCGTCATCTCTACGATCGTAGGTGCGATTGTCAATGTTATTTTAAATTCTATATTGATTCCTGCTTATTCAGCAGCCGGTGCTGCACTAGCTACAACAATAGCTGAACTTTCTGTAGTAATTGTTCAGCTATACTTTATCAAAGACCGTATTACCAGTATGCTTGATATAAAAAATTACATAAAAATATTATTTGCTTGTATAATCCCAATAGTTATATTAGTAATTAATAACATGACTATACATATTGATTCATCGTTTATAACAATTATAGAAACTGGTATTCTTTATTTTGTAATTTATGGACTATTACTTTTGATAATGAAAGAAAATATTGTGAAAGAAATTACATCGAATTTAAAATCTCGATTAATAAAATGAAAATGAGCTAATTCATCCTGAACGATATCACTTATCTATATTACGGAGCCAATCGGACGCCGTGTTATCTGTGTGCATTCAGGGATGCGTTAACCAATGAAATACTAGGCTATCATGTCGATAGCAGAATGAAAGTTGACATAGTCAAGAAAGCCTATGAAAAAATGATGCCGCAATATGGTAATCAGATCAAAACGTCAGAGTGCCTGGTCCACAGCGAGCAGGGTTCACAATACCTGGCGACTGATTTTCAACGCATATTGAGTGATGATGGATTCATCTAATCGATATGCGATAGAGGAAACTCACAGGACAATGCGCCAATCGAATCATTCTTTGGCTGGATAAAGATCGAGGCACTGGACATCATCGCATTGTGCCCTGATTTATCAACAGTGAGAAAACTGTCGATGGATATATGGATCAGATAATAGACCTGTATTAGAAACACAAAGAGGTTGTCGCACGCTAACTCAGTATACTACAGAAGAGTATATTTCTAGTGCTACAACAAAACAGGTAGGAAGTGGCAAAAAAAGATGCAGGTCAGCTGACCTGCATCAAACAATGACGGCATCAATAAACTTTTTATTCTTTATCACCATTTTGTCCTTCCCTTTGAATTAGTTTAGTTTCTCAATTTTTTTTATTTCTTTTTTAAGTAAAACTGTTAATATTAATTCGGAGGCCAAAGGAGCTATAGCAGCCCCCAATCCACCCCAGAAAAATATAAATGTAAAATTAAATAATAAAGTGCAAACTACACCAATTTGAAAGCATTTACTATATTCCCTATCATATCCTGAGCCCAATAAGATTTGTATCCCATAAAAATTATTTAAAATAGCAATTATTAACCAAAGCAACAAAGGAAATATCCAATAGTAATATACACTATATTGTGAACCAAATGCTATGTGAATAATTGGCTTTGAAAATATTGCAATAAAAATTGCCACAAATGAAAATATTAAAACTAGAATGTTTTTAACCTTTAGAATAAACCTTTTACCTTCCGAATACGAATTCTGTATCTTTTTGCTAGATATTGGATATAAAATTTGACTAATTGGCGACCATGCCAGCATAAGTAGATTTGGAATTTTCTGAATTGCAGAAAAAATACCTACTATAGAAGATGATGAAAAGATTCCTAAAAAGGTTATTCCAATTGAGCCAAATACTTTTGAACTTAATTGTGTTGTAAACACATACCATCCATTTTTTAATTCTTCAATAATATCATCTACATTGACCTTTATTAATTTTACTTGATATTTTTTATGCGCTAGTATCACACCTAATATTCCACTTAATAATGGAGAAATGGAGTAAAGGAAACAATACATAATTAAATCATTTGAAGTTTTTATTAATACAAAAATTAAAATAACTGACACAGATCTAGCGATTATATTGATAATAGATAGATACTTTAATTCCTGCATTCCTTGAAAGAGCCAACTTTGTTCTAAACAATATCCAAATAAACAAATTGAAAGAACCAATAAGGATACAATTTGTACATAACCATTTGAATTGATTAAGCAGTAAGCTACAACGAATAAATAAGTACCAATTAATAAAATAGTTCTTGAAAATATAACGCATGTAAATATCTTAGAGATTTGGGTAGTGTTTTTATTAGACAGTGCAATTTTGCGAGTAGCAGACATTCCGAAACCATACTCTATAATAACTTGTAAATATCCAATTATATTCAGTGCTATAGAAAAAGTACCATACTGTGTTGTACCTAGAATTCTAGTTATATATGGCAGAGTAACTAAAGGAAGAATTGTATTAAAAAACTGTAACAGATACATCCATCCACCATTTTGAAATGATTTGTTATACAATATTTTTTTGATATTCTTCATACTTACCTCCATTCTCTTTTGTTATTTAGCATATAATATTGATTTTTGCATTGTTATACTTATCAGAAACTCAACAAGATTAACTTAAAATTCATATTTTCAAATGTAATATCAACAATTTTATTATTTATATATGTCGTGGCTTTAGGTATTATATGGAATAATGATCATGATTACCGTAATCTTGATCATTAAAACTGTAGATAATAAACTATATTGTTATTTAACATTTTATTGCTAAGTAAAGTTTTTATTTGTATTTTGAAGTAACTATTCCCGTTTTCTTTTGATATTTTGTCATAATTGTATATAAGATACAGTAGAGTATTAAAGATATAAAAACACCTATGATCGCACCACCTGTATCAATGAGACAATCTAAGAATCTTGCAGATCTTCCTCCCACGAATGATTGATGAAATTCATCTGTTATCGCATATCCAAAGCAGATAATTGTTGTTAATAATATACGTGATGAAATGTTCATATTAAAGGTGAATAATACTATCATAATATTGATGCTCAATATCAAATAGATAAACATATGTGCCATTTTTCTTAGATAAAACTCAATCATGGCATAGTGTTCAGGTGATATCGAGAGCTCTAAGTTTTTTCCGGTAAATACCAAAATGGATTGATTTATAAATTTTAAACATTTGTCACTAAGTTCATGCGATTCAACACCATTATCAGCTGAGAACAGAAAAATCACACCCATCCAGATAATTGTTGTCAGGATGGCGATGATTCTCAATCGTTTTTTTACCATAGGGTTCATAATGAACACCTCCTGTTATATATGTGAAAAGAACCAGTGAGCTTTTCACTGGCTGCTTCTTTAGTTTGCCATTGTTGCTTCAATCTGAGATTTACAGCCATTAACACTATCTTCATTTGGAAGCATATAATATAATCTTGATCCTGGCATATAGGCCCCTCCTGTCATCGTTGTTCCGGTTCCGGTCAACTGGATCTGTTCTATATCCCATGAGGCAAGATCATCCAGCTGCATCCTGATCAGGCTTGTGATCTCGCTGGTCGTCATATTCGTCTCAAATGATCCACTGATCGAATCAAGGATCTCTGTATAATTAGTAATGACGTTTGGTGACATTGCTTTTTCAATCATTGCTGATAGCACTCTTTGCTGATTTTTAACGCGATCGTTATCTCCCCCACTGAGAGCATGTCTCTCTCTAACGAAATCCAATGCCACTTTTCCATTCATATGATTTATACCTTGCTTGATTTGAAAACGCTCTGTTGTTGTAACAAAGGAAATAGGCGATTCAACATCAATTCCACCCAGTGCATCAACCATTTTGATTAATGAAGTAAAATTTACTTTTACGTAATAATTTATTTCAATGCCGAGGAAGTTTTCAACTGTTTTTACTGAATTTTCGACACCTCCTAAACCTGCATGTGTTAGTTTATCTTTTTGACCTTTATTTGCTAGAGTAACATAATAGTCTCTTGGAATACTGGTCAGCAGGATCTTCTTCGTCACCGGGTTAACCGTAACGACCATGTTCACATCTGATCGTGAGATGGTTGATACTGGTCCGGTCGTATCGATACCACTGATAAAGATATTAAAAGATTCGCTAGTTACATCTGCCTGTTTGGCAAAGTCGGTCACATCTTCCTTGATATCGATCGAGTAGATGATCGTTGTATCATTCGTGAATGTCTCATGCGTGTCCTCAAGTAAAGAACTATAGGCTTCATTCACAAAGATGGCATCCGTATTTCCATCATACAGATCATCAGCTAAGTCAGTGACATTTTCTACCTGGCTTAGATCAGGACTATCCACTACTTCCTGCAGTTGTTCCAGTCCACTTTTCATCTCTGATGATTCACCATAGGCATATTCAATATCCTTGTTCGCTAATTCTTCTGGTTTACTGATCCCACTATCATTCATCACGATCAGATTCAGACGTGTGATCTGTGAATCTGAGTTGGTGATCTGATTCAATACACTTGTACTCTTCTCAACGTTGATGGAAACGATGATCAGTAAGATACTTAGTATGATACTGACGACTTTTCCTAACTGAGAAGCAATCACATTTTTTCGGCTGACGATAAATGCCATCAATGCTTCAAGCAGCATCAATACAACCGTTGCAATGATGAATAGTCTCAATGGGAGAATGTTCAGTCTGTGTAAGATAAATAGCGTCAGGATCGTTGTGACCAGTTGGATACAGACGACCACTCTCCAGTTTGTCAGTGTCTTGATGAAAGATTTTATCTTCATTTCTTTTCCTCCATATTCTATAACTTATCTTTGCCATCGATATGGTGTCGCTGGTTGCTTTGTAGACAAAAGATAGTCGAGAACTATTTAAAAAATCAAATATTAAATTAATTCAACTTTAATAAATCTGAAAAGTTTAAGTAAATAATAACACTTGTCCGAATTCATATTCTTTTATTAGCTAATTCTTAAACGTTAAAGATATTCAAAAAAATGAACTTTCAAGGAAAGAGGCATAGTTCTAAAAAATGATTGAATAGTATTTCTATATAAAATTTAATTGAAACCAATTTCAATTAAATTAACTAAAAAGCACGCCAAAGTTGAAATATTACAAATATTATAACTGGAAAATCAGGTATGTTCAATTTATGAATTACAGCAGAACATAAGGCTATCCTCCCTATGAACGAAATTAATTTCTTGACAACATAAAAAACGACTACTTCTACAATGAGAAGTAGTCCGATAAAGACTTTTTCTTTCATATTCACAAAGATGATCGTTTACTGATGTTGATCCAATGTGTCTAAATATCTTTCTAGTGCATCCTGCCAGCTCGGTAATCTTGTAAAGCCATGTTTATCTAATTCTGTTTGATTCATCCTGCTGTTCTTTGGTCTCACTGCTCTGGTTGGAAATTGCGTAGAATCGACCGGATGCACAATGACATCCATCTTTGCCTGTTTAAAGATCTCACAGGCAAATTCATACCATGAACAGATCCCTTCATTGGTCGCATGGTAGGTTCCATATTCTTTGGTCTGGATCATATCTACACATAATCTCGCCAGATCATAGGTATAGGTTGGTGAACCAATCTGGTCATTAACGACGGATACTTCTTTTCGCTCTTTTCCCAGTCTCAACATTGTTTTGATGAAGTTGCCCCCATTGATCCCGAATACCCAGGAGATACGGATGATGAAATGTTTTTTTAGTCTTTCGACTTCTAATTCGCCTTCGTATTTGGTCTTGCCATAGACATTTAATGGATGACGCTCATCATATTCATTCCATGGTTCTTCTCCCTGTCCATCAAATACATAATCAGTAGAAAAATACATCAATGGAAGGTCCAACTTCTCACAGACATTCACTATGTTTCTGGTACCTTCACAATTAACTTTACGACACTGTTCCACTTCATCTTCTGCTTTATCGACGGCCGTCCAGGCAGCACAGTGAATGATGGCATCCGGTTTTGTTTCAGTGATCACTTCATTAACTTTATGGGCATCCGTAATATCCATCTCTTTCACATCGACACCGATGGCTTCGATATTTCTTTTTTGACACTCTTCAACGATATCATGTCCCAGCTGGCCATTCACGCCTGTTACCAGTACCTTCATTATTCTTCCACTCTTCCTTTTTCAATGTACATCTTCTTGAAATAGTTCTGATATTCTCCGGATAAGATATTCTGCCACCATTCCTTATGATCCAGGTACCACTGGATCGTCTGCTCGATACCTGTATCGAAATTATAGGTTGGTTCCCAGCCTAATTCTGTCTCGATCTTCTTAGGATCGATAGCGTAACGCAGATCATGTCCTTTTCTGTCTGTCACATACTGGATCAGTGACTCCGGTTTATCTAATGCTCTCAGAATAGTCTTAACAACCTGCAGGTTGGTTCTTTCATTATGACCACCAATGTTATAAACTTCACCCACTTTGCCTTTTCTGATGATGAGATCGATCGCTACACAATGGTCATAGACATGCAGCCAGTCTCTCACGTTTTCGCCTGTTCCATAGACTGGTAATGATTCATCCGCTAAGGCTCTTGAGATCATCAATGGGATCAGTTTCTCAGGGAACTGATAGGGTCCATAGTTATTGGAACATCTTGAGATCGTTACCGGAAGTCCATAGGTTCGATGATAAGCCAGGACAAACAGGTCGGCAGCAGCTTTAGAGGAGCTATATGGGCTGGAGGTATGTAATGGTGTCTCCTCGGTAAAGAACAGATCCGGTCTGTCTAATGGCAGATCTCCATATACCTCGTCTGTCGATACCTGATGATATCTTTGGATCCCATAGGCATTACATGCATCAAGCAGAGTAGTCGTTCCCATCACATTGGTCCTTACAAAACTTTCAGGATCTTCGATACTTCTATCCACATGGGATTCTGCGGCAAAGTTCACGACGATATCGAAATGTTCCTTCTCAAACAGATCGAAGATGAATTGGCGATCGGCGATATCTC
>FCNA01000079.1 GCA_900018345.1 Clostridiales bacterium CHKCI006 | reverse complement strand
ATCAATTTTGATTCTATTCATGGGCTTCTTCAGCCGTTATATTCTAACACTGGTCGCCCTGCTAAGGATCAGATTGAAATCTTCCGTTCTCTTCTCCTTATGAACCATTTCGGCTTTACTTCCATTGATAAATGGATCAAAGCCGTAGCTTCCGACCATCTTTATGCCATCCTGGCTGGCTTTGACCCTTCTCATCTAGCTCCTTTAGGTTCCTACTACGCCTTCATGCACCGTGTATGGGGCACCAAGAAGATCGAAAAGATCTTCCCTGAAGGCCATCATAAGAAGGATCCGAAGAATAAGAACCCTGCCTCTGGTCAGAAATGGGATAATGTACCGGATGGTATTACTGCACAACTTCTCGATAAGTATACTAATCTTGAAGGCACACCTGACCCCGACCGACCTGAGCTCATCCTTCAGGAGCTGTTCAACGAACTTGCTCTCCTTCCTTCCATTGAAAAGCACATCCTTGACAACCCTGTCATTAGTGCTGATGGTTCAAGTCTTCATATTCTATCAAATCCATATGGAATACCTATTGATAAGACAGATAAGAATTCAAAGCGCCGTTATTCTGATCCCGACGCTGACTGGGGCTGGGATAGCCACGAGAAAAGATGGTACTTTGGATACTCTTTATTCGCTCTATCGTGCCATTCTCCCAGCCTGTCAGTTGACCTTCCTCTATTCTTCTCCATCAACCCTGCCAGCCAGCACGACTCCGTTTCTTTATTCCCTGCGTTAACTCAGTTCAGGTCTTTATGTCCGGAGATGAAGTACCAGTATCTCTGTGGCGATTCGGCTTTTGATAATAAATCGACTTTCCTGCTCTGTAAGCAATGGGGAATCACGCCTGTTATCGACTTTAATAAGCGAAACACCGGCAACAAGAGGATCGATGACAATATCACTTTGGACGAGGAAGGACACCCTCTTTGTCATGCCGGGTATAAGATGACATATGACGGTTACTGCAAAGATCGTGATCGCCATAAATATCGTTGTCCCCTTAAGACGAAAAAGGTTGGTTCCTGTAACTGTCAGGACGCTTGTTCAGATAGTCCATATGGTCGTACCTTCTACATTCAAGGAAAGGATAACCCTAGATATGCATTCAAGGTGCTCTATAAATCCAAGAAATGGAAAGAACTCTACAAGAATAGAACCAGTTCTGAACGAGTTAATAACCGTATCCTAAACAATTACAATGTTGAGTACATGCATACGCACACAACTGCCAGATATTCATTCTTTACAATGCTTGCATGTATTAATATCCATCTTGATGCATGGTATAAA
>FCNA01000023.1 GCA_900018345.1 Clostridiales bacterium CHKCI006 | reverse complement strand
TGAACGAGTTAATAACCGTATCCTAAACAATTACAATGTTGAGTACATGCATACGCACACAACTGCCAGATATTCATTCTTTACAATGCTTGCATGTATTAATATCCATCTTGATGCATGGTATAAACAAGCAAATCAAGAAGGCTAAATAGAACATCACTTCAAAAAAATTAAGAATATCCTTAGTTGTTTTCAGCGCGCACTTTTTTTGGATTTTATGTATCTGATTACTAAAGCTACTTCATCTTTCGCTGATTTTAGACTGTTTAAGCATTTTTTCATCATCCTTGGCTAGGATGACTGCTTTTTTTGTTCTGAGTTTCCGAGACTACTCACGGTTATAAAATGTTATCCACATTCAACATTTTACCCCCCCCCCAGCATTTTTGTCAAGTTCAAAGTGCTTTTCCACAAGTCATCTTTTCACTTATCAGATTGAAGAGAAAAAAGGCTGAATCAGATAACCAAGTTCAGTGTATCATAACGCTGGCCGGATGCAAGAGATTTCGATTTTCTTAACTCTTTCTTAACAAAAAAGGTGCTTTCGCACCTTATTTCAAAATACTGGCTCCGTTAGTCGCAATGACTTCTTTATACCAGTCAAAAGAATCTTTTTTAATTCGCTTAAAGGTTCCATTGCCCCAATCATCGCAGTCCACATAAATAAAACCATAACGTTTGGACATCTGATTAGTGGAATTGGACACCAGGTCGATACAGCCCCAGGTCGTATAGCCGAGCAGCTCGACACCATCTTCTTCTATCGCATCATACATCGCTTGAATATGTCCGCGCAAATAGTCGATACGATAAGCATCATGGACCTTACCATCCTCAACCACATCTTTAGCCCCTAAACCGTTCTCAACGATAAACAATGGCTTGCGGTAACGGTCATAAAGGTCGACCATGGAGATCCGTAACCCGGTAGGATCCATTTGCCAGCCCCATTCAGAAGATGGCAGATAAGGATTCTTGATGGCCACAACCGTATTCCCGCTTGTCAGATCCAGTCCTTCAGCATCGGCAGCAGCACAGCTTGAACTATAATAGCTGAAAGAAACGAAGTCAACCGGATACTGCTTCATGATGTCTAAATCACCATCTTCGATCTGAAGATGGATCCCAGCCTGTTTAAAGTGCGCCTTGAGATAAGCAGGATATTCCCCAAAGACCTGGATATCTGAGAAGCAGTATAAGCGACGCATCGCCTGCTGGCTGGCTAAAACATCCTCAGGCTTACAGCTATATGGATAATACGTCAGCTTGGTAATCATGCAGCCAACCTTGGCATCCGGAATATTTTCATGCGTGATCTTGGTCGCTAAAGCGCTGGCCACAAATTGATGATGCATGGCCTGATAGCAGACTTCTTCAAACTTTTCAGGTGGGAAACGAGATTCGATCAAACCACCTGTCATGAAAGGATGGCGCATGATACTATCAATCTCATTGAAAGTCAGCCAATATTTGACCTTATCTTTGTAGCGCTTGGTAATGACATCAACATAACGCAGGAAGAAATCGATGGAGCGCCGATCATACCAGCCATTATACTCTCGCACAAAATGGAGCGGTGGTTCATAGTGGCTCATCGTCACCAAAGGCTGCATGCCATATTTCAAGCATTCATCAAAGACAGCATCGTAAAAGGCGAGTCCTTCTTCATTCGGCTCTGTTTCATCCCCTTTAGGAAAAATACGGGACCAGGCAATGGATAAACGGAAAACCTTGAAGCCCATCTCTGCCATTAAAGCAATGTCTTCTTGATAATGATGATAGAAGTCACTGCCATGACGCTTTGGATACAAATGCAGATCATCACTCTTTAAAGCAGCGTCGATCTCTTCATCAGTAATATCACAGTTACCATGCACATCGTTGAGATCCTTAGGGTCTTTAAACGCAGCAACGTCCGCAACGGAAACCCCTTTTCCGCCTTCATTCCAGCCGCCTTCAAACTGATTGGCAGCCGTAGCTCCTCCCCATAAAAAATTTTCAGGAAATTGTTTCATTTTACACACCTCATTTCTTTTCTATCATAGCATGAATCGTTTGATGCGCGCGTCTTTTTTCAAATTTGGAAAGGTATCTTATCATAAAAGTGAAAATGATTCCAAAGGCTTTTGAAGTCCTAAAAATATACTGTCTGAACCTGATCTTTAAACATAAAAAAACACAGAGCTAAAATGGTGACTCTGTGTTTTCATTTTTGTTTTTGGCAGAACGATTCGCCTTTAATAGAATCAAGATTGCTTCTTTCACTAACAGGATCTCCTTGAGGCCCTCGACCTGCTCCTGTTTTTCTGATTTGACGAGGCGATCATATTTTTTCATCAGATCTTTCAGTTTCTGTGATTCGACATTATTCAAATGGGCCCAAATCTGATGAATCGGCGCATCTCCGGGCAAATGCCACTGTTTTTTATACCAGTTCAGATCATGTAAAGCCATCATCAAATCTTCCTTGCTTTCATGAATCGTTCGCTGTTTATTTTCTAATTCTTTTAAACGTTTGTTATCATTTTTCAACTTATACTGCAACTGATCATATTCAGATTGCAAAGAGATATATTTGATCTTATAATCTCTGAGTTCCAGACGCATCTGGTTTTCATTTTCCTT
Organism: Clostridiales bacterium CHKCI006; assembly: GCA_900018345.1. GTDB lineage: Bacteria > Bacillota_I > Bacilli_A > Erysipelotrichales > Coprobacillaceae > Fimiplasma > Fimiplasma intestinipullorum. Next base: position 45,154 of record FCNA01000023.1, on the reverse strand, counting down.
AGCTGTCTGATAATCCACCAATTCCTTTTCTAATTCCTGATTACGACTGGTCAGATTGGCCATATCTTCTTTGAGATGGGCATTATCCTCTTCCAAGCTGTGGATATCCTGACGCAAAGATTCTTTTTCACTTTCATCTTCGCCTTGGAAAAGCAGATCGCGATTCTCATCCTTCAAAGATTCATTTTCCATCTGTAAGCTCATGATCTGATATTGCAGACTGGAGATTTCTTTTTCCAGTTGTTCAATTTTCTGATCATCCTCGATCAAGGCATCTTCATTCTTTTCTTCAAAAACCACTTGAGGTTCTTCAGAGGACGCCTCAGTCATTTCGGCATTCTCAACAGAGAGCGTTTCTGACTGACTTTCCTGACTGGACATGACGTCAGCTTCCTCGATTGGTTCCTCCTGAATGGATTCCGGCTGTTCAGGCACTTCTTCTCCATGAGGCTCTTCAGACGACACCTCAGTCATCTCGGCATTCTCAACAGAGAGCGTTTCTGACTGACTTTTCTGACTGGACATGGCGTCAACTTCCTCGATTGGTTCCTCCTGAATGAATTCCGGCTGTTCAGGCACTTCTTCTCCATCCTGTTCGACATCGAGCGCTATATTGGCCGCTTCCATCTCAGGCAGTGACGCTTCCTCTGCTTCATTCAAATTAGGCATCTCATTGATGACATCCTCTGTTGTTTCATCCTTATCATTATCTGCTTCTGCTTCTGGAAGCGTAGCTTCTAACGACAGAGCTTTCGGGTTTGCTTCAGTGGACTGCATCTCCCCTTCAACCATAAAATCCAGATCAGGCACCTCTATTTCAGTCTCAGGTTCCGTTATCGGCATTGACGAAACCGGTTCAGGTGCAACTGACGGTTCGTCCCCTATCGTTACTTCAGGCAATACATCAAAGAAGTCACTGTTTTCGAATTCATCGATCACGCTCTCATCGATTGGATCGTCCTCCGTCTTTTGCACGACCGGTTGATCGACAGATACTGTCTCTTGTTTGATTGGTGCAATCTCCTCAATTTCAATATCATAAGACGGCTGTTCAGGCTCAGGCTGATAATGTGCATCCAATAAGCGCATAAACATATTGACCGTAATCGGACAATGTCTTTTTTGAATCTTCTTTGCCAGCTTCTCAGGATAAGCCGGATCATCTGTTGTCAACAGGCGCTTAAAACCGTCACTGAGTTTAAAGAAGTGAATGATATCTACCACTAAATCACTGAGATACAAAGAAAGAACCAGGTCATTGGCTTTCAGGAATTTAAGATAAATATGATTCACTGCTTCTCTTGAAAGAGACTGTCCCTTATGACCCTTTCCTAAATAGCGCTGCGGCTGTTTTTTAAGGGGTTCCATTAAACAGGGAACACTGATGACATTTAATATTTGCAGAATTTCTTCATCGGTTAAATTTTTAAAATATAAGCTCGTATTCATATCCATCCTCTTTCCTGTATAGTTTTTATTTTAAGGATTTTCAAGGAAAACGTCAACCAAATCACCTAAACTTTCCTAAAAAACCAGCGATTTTTTATTTTTTCGCGTTTCTCGAAAAGAGCGTCTCAAAACAAGCCGGGCGCTGTGCCTGAAAGACCATCATTTTACCAGAGACCGGGTGGACAAGTGCCACCTCTTCACAGTGAAGACCTAAACGTCCCAGCGGGTTAGAACGCGCACCGTACTTGCGGTCCCCCACAATCGGACAGCCAAGTCCGGCTAAATGGACGCGAATCTGGTTTTTGCGCCCTGTATCTAAAGCCACCTCAACCATACTATACCCTTTTTGCGTTGTATTTACACGATAATGGGTGATGGCTCTTTTGCTTCCCGGCGTCTTTTTAGCGCTGGCGTAAACGAGCTGCGTGCGTGTCTCACTCAGATAATTGTCGATGGTTCCCTGCAGCGGCTTAGGAGTCCCCTCCACGACTGCGACATAAGCCCGTTTACGCACGATGGTCTGCCAGTTTTCCTGAAGAAGACGTTTTATCTTTTCATTTTTAGCCAAAACAAGGACGCCCGAAGTATCCCGATCAAGCCGGTGAACGATGAAGACACGCGCCTGCCGATCCTGCTTTTTTAAATAGTCACCGACAAGATGATAGGCCGTCTTTTCTTTTTCTCTGGCATCCGCCATGGATAAGAGACCGGCCGGTTTATCAATCACAATGATTTCCTGGTCTTCGTAAAGCACCTCAAAAGGAAGTGCGGGGCGGGAATGATGCGCTAAAACCAGCTTATCCCCTGTCTGTACCAGGGCTTTGACATTGGTACAGACTTCTCCATTACAGTATAAGCAGCCAGTACGGATGAAATGAATCATTTCTTTTTTAGGTAAGCCGGAATACTGTACCAGGAAGTCCAATAAGCCCATATTTTTTCTCACGATCCACTCTTTTTTATGCATATTAACCTCATTTCTTTTCATCTCATCCTATTATAACATGATTTTCAACTATACAAAACATTTTGAAAGCGCTATAATATGAATAGATTTGACGTTTTTGAAAGGAGAGATGTGAAGTGCCAAAACGTACTGGAATCCTTTTACCGATTCCTTCTTTGCCTGGTCCTTACGGAATCGGTGATTTTGGCGATGAAGCGCGTCATTGGATCGATCAGCTTGCGCTGCATCATATTTATATCTGGCAGATCCTGCCCATTAATCCGCTTGGCTACGGTCATTCCCCTTATCAGCCGTTTAGTTCCAAAGCCGGCGAACCGCTTCTGATCAGTCTGGATCGTTTATACCAGGAAGGCTATATCCAAAAACCAGAAAAACCACAACCATCCAGCAGTGTTGATTACGAAGCCGTCTCGCGTTATAAAGCGCCTTATTTTCATGAAGCCTTTATGACGATGAAAAAAGACGAAGAAAAACAAAAGGCTTTTGCGGCTTATGTCAAGCGCCAACCATGGGTCAAAGATTACGGCATCTTTGCTGCCTTTAAAGCTATTCATCAGCAGCGTGCCTGGTCTGAGTGGGAGGCCCCCTACCAAAACTATCCGCAAACAAGAGATCCTGAGCTGATTGCCCAACACGATGAAGAAATTACTTATCATATGTTCTTGCAATTCCTGTTTGCCAGCCAATGGCAATCACTCAAGGACTATGCCCACGCCAAGAAGATTTCTATTTTAGGCGATATACCTTTTTATGTGGGTATCGATTCTTTGGATGTCTGGATGAACCAGGATGAATTCCTCTTAGATGAGCAAGGAAGACCGACCTTTATTGCCGGTGTGCCCCCTGATTATTTCAGTCCAACCGGACAGCGTTGGGGCAATCCGATCTACAACTGGGAGCATATGCAAAAAAATGGTTATCAGTTCTGGATCGATCGACTGGCCTATGTCTCCACCCTCTTTGACATCGTCCGTATCGATCATTTCCGGGCATTTGATACCTACTGGAAGATTCCTGCCTCCTGTCCAACCGCCATTGAGGGCGAATGGATCGAAGGCCCTGCTTACGACTTCTTCGACACCGTTCTAAAGGCTCTGCCAGACCTGCAGATCATCGCCGAAGACCTTGGCGATTTACGGGATGAAGTATTGGAACTGCGTGATCATTATGATTTTCCAGGGATGCAGGTCATTCAATTCCATTTAGATCCTGCCACAGACAATGCGGCAATCGAGAAAAAGGAGAATCTTGTTCTCTATACAGGAACACACGATAATGAGACGTTGTTTGGCTGGTATCTGGAGCTTCCTTTCCAGAAGCGGCGAGACATCTGGAACTACTTGAGCGAGCATGGTTTTACCCAATCAACGATTGATTGGCGTCTGATTGCTTATTGTCTGGCCACCCAGGCAAATACCGTTATCTTCCCGGTTCAGGATCTTCTCTGTTTGAAAAATGAAGCACGGATCAATACGCCGGGGACCCTAAACAATATCAACTGGTGCTGGCGTCTATCTGACATGACCGCGTTAGAAAAGCAACTGGCAAAATTAGAGACCTATATCAAACAATACGAACGCATTTAAAAGATGCTGAAACAAAATCACTTTTTTGAAAGAGTTGATTTGTTTCAGCTCTTTTCTTTTTCTGCTTTTAGATAACAACAACATCTTTAGGTAAGATGTTGTTTTCGCTGTTTTTGAGCGCAATGACCCTTCTCATAAAAACGTCTTTTATGTACCTCACTTGCTTCGTTGACGAAATGCTTTCGCTTATTTTCCTTTTCCGGCCTTAGTTGATCCTTGTGACATTTCTTCAATGGTATCCCAGGCACACGATAAGAAATGCCATTTTTGCATTTGCCCGTCCCATTCTTGTAAATTGCGTGAATGGCAGATCTAGTTTGATCACTTTGACCGCACTGCCTTTTTTCATGAACTTTACAACGCTTTTATTTTGTTACAGTCTCTTTAAGTGAGCATCATGGAATCGACAGCTATACATGCCAACTGTTCCTTTGTCTTTCGTAAAGATAAGACGGTTTTCGCTATCTAATTGACCTTTACCAACAAATCCATTACACTGAATATCCTTGATCCGCTTTAAGGTCTGACGTTCCAGTTTTTACCAATACAAATAATATTCCCATCCATTGGCAGTCAACGTACCCATCCCTTCTCATTGAGAGTGTACAATCTTTTGGACTTAGATTTGTAAGTACACCCGACCGTGTGCTTACCGCAGACCATGAGCCCATTGATGTGCTGCTAGAAAGACGGGGCAAACTAAAAAGCCACCGGCTAGGCCTGTGGCTCTTTACGCATGGACTGTATCCCTCTTTTATTTCATTACGGTCCTATTTTTTAGTCCTCTGCCGCTTTTTGCATCAAATACTGCAGGATCTGACTCATCTGGCGCATTTCCTGGACCGAAGCATATTCAAACTTACCATGGCATTGTCGACCACCAGTGCCAAGATTAGGACAAGGCAGCCCCATGTATGTCAGGCTCGCTCCATCGGTACCACCGCGGATGGCTGTGCTGACAGGTGTGAGACCGCACTGAGCAATCGCTTCTTTGGCCTGCTCAACGATCGTCATGCGATCTTCAATATAGCTGCGCATATTCTTGTAAGCATCCTCAATCGTTAAATCGATGGTGCCTGCGCAGTATTTGCGATTCATAAAATCACGGGCATTCTCAAAATCCGCTTTCTGCTTGTTCAGCTGTTCGCGATCATGATTACGAATAATATAATTCATCTCCGTTTTTTCACAATCTCCACTCATTGTCGTCAGATGATTGAAACCTTCATAACCTTCGGTGACAGCCGGATTATCAAAAACAGGCAATAGCTGCTGGAATTCCATCGCCAGAAGCAAACTGTTCTTCATTTTATGCTTGGCACTGCCTGGATGGATACTGAGGCCATGGACACAGACCTTGGCACTGGCTGCATTAAAGTTTTCATAATCGACCGAGTTCACTTCTCCACCATCTACGGTGTAGGCATAATCTGCTTTAAAGAAGTTGACATCGAAGTTCTCTGTTCCGCGGCCCACTTCTTCATCAGGTGTGAAAGCAATCGAAATAGGCCCATGCTTCCATTCGGGATGACGCATGATCTCACTGATGGCATCCATGATCTCCGCCACACCGGCCTTATCATCTGCACCGAGCAACGTCGTGCCATCTGTCACGATCAAATCATGACCAACTACCCCTGCCAAGGATGGAAAATCCTTGGGATCCATGGTAATATTGAGGTCACTATTCAACACGATCGTTCCCCCATCATAATGACTGATCAAACGTGGTTTAACATTCGTTCCCGACATATCCGGTGAAGTATCCATATGGGCAATCAGTCCCACACGTGGACAGGACTGATCTGTATTCCCCTCAATAAAGGCATAAACGATTCCCTGTTCAGTCAATACGACATCCTCGACACCCAGATCCTTGAGATCAGAAACAAGCAAGCGGGCCAGATCCAACTGCTTCATCGTACTTGGAGCTGTCGTTGAAGTCGGGCTAGATTGGGTATCCACTTTCACATAACGGATAAAACGTTCAATTAGATCCATATATATTCCCCTTTCCTACGATCCTGTCTTCATTATAGACCTTTTTGAACCAAGAAACAATAAAGGGCAGCAAGGAATCCCCTTACTGCCTAAATCACACCTAACCCATCGCCTGTCGCACAGCTTTCAGTAAATGCCCATCCTGCAAAGAATAATGAATCAACAGACCGGAAAATTCTGCCAGGCTTGCCTGACTCTTACCAGGAATATAGATCTCATTCCCACTCTCATAAACGTAGGCTCCCATCTCATCTGAACGTACAATAACACGTGTGGCATCGAGTTTCAGCAGAGTCTTGGCCGTCTCAAAGTTATCGACGACAAACCAATCCACTCGATGGATCAACCCTTTAAGATAGTCGTGATCAACGTGATTGCTCAGATCGACACTGACAGGTAAACGCGAACGACTGGCTCGTGCCATCAAATGAAGCAGGCTCTGATAAAGACTTTGTGTACGTCCCAACAGATTACCTGAGACATGTAAATGATTATACTGATAAAGATCTAAACGATCTACTAAACTTGGCATCAGCTGATCGATACCGCTCGGACTTGTCTGCAATACCGGTTTCTCGCTTGCTGTTCCTAACCAAATCGCGCTTTTAGCATTTCCGGTCAGGCCACATGGCGCTAAATTGATTCCACTTTCTTCCAGGGATTTAAAAATGAATTGTCCAAGCGCATCCTTGGCCAGAACACTGACCAATGTGCATTGATCCTCTTTTAACCCTTTTTGAAAATCTCCTTCGTAAGGAAATACGATCTTTTCGAAATGTTTTGCCTGATTTAAGTTCACTTCTTCTGTCGATTGAAATAAAACGGCTGGTTCACTACATAATAGAATTTCTGACATCGCTCTCACCATACTCTTTCCGCATATATTTTATGTAGTCTGTATGCTAAGTTACAGGTCGCTCCCTGCTTCCTGATTCTAGTATAGCATGCCTGACTGTTGAAGTTTGTCGAATGATGGCAGGGAATCAAGAAATTTCGTTTTTTTCGTCAATTCAGCCAATTATAGATATCATTATGTCATGGATGGTATCTAGCAGGGGAACTGACAGATAAAGGTGCTGCCCTTTTCCGGTTCACTGCTTACTTCCATTTGACCCTGGTGGACTTGAACGATCCATTGAACCATTGCCAAGCCTAGACCACTATGCTGCTCATGACGGGAGGGATCTGCCCGATAAAAACGTTCAAAGATATGAGGAAGATCTTTTTTGGCGATGCCGATCCCATCATCACGGATCTTTAGGTAAAGTCGATGATCCAGACGATAAAGCTTTACCCAGATATGACCATTTACATATCCATAAGTAATCGCATTTTCTATTAGATTGATCACTAAGCGGATCATCAGTGTTGCATCGGCCTCACAATAACATTCCTCTTCAATCTCATCAATGATGGCAATCTGTTTAGATGCAGCCAGTTCCTGCATTTCTTCGATACAAAACGCAACGAGCTCACTCATATCAACGCGTTCTTTATGTAAAGTCATTCGCTGTTGATCAATACGTGAAAATAACAGCAGCTGATTGACCATTTCTGTCATAGCGTCGATCTTCCGGCTCAGCAAAGCCACCTGTGTACGGCTCTCGTCACTCAATTCAGGCTGATGACTTAACTCATCACACTGAATGGAGAGAACACTTAAAGGGGTACGCAGTTCATGGGCTACATCGCTAGTAAACTGCTGTTCCCGTTTGACTCCCGCCTCAATGGTTTCCAACAGATGATCAAAGGTAGCCGCCAGACGGTAAATTTCATCATTACCATCACCTAAATGAACACGCCGGCTCAGATCCCCATCTTTTTGAATGGACTCTACGGTCTCTGTGATCTGCGCCACCGGCATCAGCGCCCGTCGACTTAATAAATAACCGGCTAAAGCGGTCAGTCCAACTAAAAAAGGGAAAAGGATCAAAGCTAAATGCAAAGAGCGCTGGAAATCAGCCTCCGCTGCCGTCAATGAGGTGACACCACGAATCACCAGATTTTCACCACCACCGAGGTTCAATCCTTCATCCATCACCAGATAATGCATATCCTGACTTGTCACACTGCGCAATTGACCTGCTTCAAAAGCCAGATCATAAATAAACCCGTAAGGGACACGCCCATAAAGCAATTCCCCGCTCTCCTCATCATAAACAGCCAGATAAATGCCATGCTCACTTTCTAAGAGATCTGAGTCAAATTCCAGACGTCCTTCCCGATAACTGACAAGGTCTTCGGCACTTTGCACACGATCGGCTAGCTGCTGTTCGACATTCAACTGTATTTCCCGTGAACTGATTGAAAAAAGCAGCCCCAGTACAAAACAGGTAATCAATGTAGAGAGACAGGTATTCAGCAAGACAAGGCGAACCGTTAAAGATAATCTTCTCATGGCTCTCTCAGGACATAACCCTGTCCCCTGACGGTATGAATCAATTTGGGTTCATAACGATCATCTATTTTTTTACGTAGATAGCGGATGTAAACATCGATCACATTGCTTCCGCCCGTGTACCCGTAATCCCAGACATGCTGTTCGAGCTTATCTCTGCTTAAGACGATCCCGGCATGCATCATCATATACCTCAATAAGTTAAACTCTTTACTGGAAAGTTGAATTTCGTTATTTTGACGATAGACCTTCTGTGTGTCTAAATGCATGCATAGATCGGCTACCTGCAACACGGTACTTTCGGTACTGGCTGGTTTTCGCAGCAAGACACGCAAACGAGCCAACAGTTCTTCAAAAGCAAACGGCTTAACTAAATAATCATCTGCGCCCGCATCCAGACCAGCCACCCGATCGGCGATCGCATCGCGAGCCGTCAGAAAGAGAACGGGAACTGTATGATTGTTCTGTCTAAGCTTCTTCACCACGCTGATGCCATCCATTTTGGGCATCATGATATCCAGGATCAACACATCATATTCCGCATTGCGCATATAATCAAAAACCGCTTCACCATCATAGCAGGCATCCACGCTATATTTTTCCTGCTTTAACCGTTTCACGACGAGCGCATTTAGATCGCGCTCATCCTCTGCTACTAATATCCGCATAAGCTCACCTCTCCTTCTATTCTAACACAACACAGAGAAAAAATCCGCTATATGCGGATTTAATCCTCATAGTCTACAGACCATTTGATGAAATCACCGGTGAGCGCATCCATTTCAAATTCATATTCTGCTCCTTGATGATAGAGCTCCCCTTCATAGATATCGCGTCCGTTTTCCCGTTCCAATTCCATCTTCAAATAAGCATCCGTGGCACCTTCTACGCGCGCCAGCACACGTGCTTTGGCAGTCTCATAGTCCATCACCTCTGCTGAGCTGACAGTTTGATTTGTACCATGATGATGCTGATAATGATGACCTTCCTGATCATGGTCACAGCTCAAGATCTGTCCCGTTGCCACACTGATTTCATAATCATAAGCCGTTCCGTTCACACAGAATTCCACATCATAATAGGTTACACCGTCATCCTGTTCCTGTTTGACAGTCAGATAGTTGGTATCCGCTTCATTGACACCTGCATCTTCTAAAGCAATCGTTTTGGCATCCTGTTCACTCAGTGAGCCTTCACTGCTGCCTGCCGTCTGGTCATTATATCCAGGCAAGCTCTGATAAGATGAATGGATCACACTGCCATCAGACCCATTGATATCATAATCATAATGGTGGCTGTCTGTTGTGAAATCCACCTCATAACAATAGATCCCATCGTCATGATCACGCGTGACACGTTGCGTCACAACCTCATTTTCATTCACACCGGCATGCGCATATGCTGCCTGCAATGCCTGTTCTTTAGTGACCGTATAAGCAGCTGCTTCCGTCGCTCTCCAAATTCCCCAGACAGTACCGCCGCCAATACCTAGCACCGCAATCACGGCTGCCACAATCAACCATCTCGATTTTCTTTTTTTCGTCTTCATAAGGGCACCTCCTTTATTTTTCTCTTTCCCTTTTCCACTTTAAGCTTACCACTGCAACATTAAAGCCACATTAAAATCAAAAAATAATAAAAAAAGTTCAGAGTTTTTACACTCTGAACGAAGAACTTACTGTCGTTTTTCATCCTGCTTTCCATCTAACAGATCGGAAAGAACAGATTCAACCATCTTATGATCGATCCACTCATCCTCTTCTTCTTTCACGTCCGCCTTCACCTCTGGTGTTTTCTTTTTTGGTTTCGGCTCTAATGGATCAATAAATGCCACTGCATCATTTGGGATCGCTGAGAAGAAATCTTCTTCAACATGACTATCCGCCGGTACTTCAGGATCGGAGACTGACTTGTTGACTTCATCAAACAAATCAGGATCGACTTGCGTATCCTTTTCCTCTGGCATCACGATCTGGTCTTGATCATCCTCTTTATTCTTCTTTTTTGTTTTCTTTGGCTTTGCCATCTTGACTGGTTCAGTAGTCATGCCTGTTCCTGCAACCGCCAAATGTCTTTTCTTTTTGAAAGCGAAGAATAACATCAATAGAAGCAGGATCCCTGCAGCTGCGCCAAAACCATAAGTACAATAGGTGTAGACTTTCAGATCATAGCTCATGTCATTTAATTTTTGCGCGGTCAACGGCGCTAAATTATCATAGATCTGCAGATTATCTAATACTGAATCATGCATATAGTAATGCGCTGTTCCGCTGCCATCCATTAAATAAAGCAGCGTGTAGTTTTCCATACCTGTATCATCAAATTTCCATCCATAGAATGTTTGTCCATCTACCTCAACCTGACCATAAGTCATGCCCTCTTTGGCCTGCATATCTACTGGAATATCAATGACCGCCAGATCCAAACCACATAATGCAATCGGATTATAAATGGAGTAGTCAGAACTGTTAGGATCATAGATAAAAAACTGTTTTTCACCATTGGCATTTTGCATATATAGTAACGTTACTCTTCCTTCTTCATTGACTAAAGCCGTTACTTCCTGACCATTGATGGTCACCTTTGTTTCCGTAAAGCCTTTAGGAATATCCACACCTTCCAAATTATTCAGAATCCCCATCTGGTTTCCATCTTTTTCCAGGAAAACCGTTGGCGTCTCAGAAACATTCACATTCACTATATAACTTCTGCGGCTGCCGCTCTCACTGGTCACATCAACAGCAAAACTGTTGGCACCAATCTTCAAAGGCTGTAGTCCCGTTCCTGAAACACTGGCCTTGCTGTCATTAGCTGTTGCACTGATCGTAATTTCTGTTTCTGAATTCGTGAGATCAACCGTATAATCCGTCACATCACTGGAGAAAGCTGGACTTAAAGTCCCTTTATCCACAGATAAACTACTTAATGTGTTGTCGGTGGACTTGGGCGTTTCTTCTTCGGGTGTTTCTTCTGGTGTTGTCTCTTCATTACTAGTAGAACCATTATTCCCACTAGAACCAGAACTGCTACCGCCGCCACCGGAACTGGGAGAATTGACCTTTACACTCACAGAACGGGAAAAGCTTTGATCTGCCTCCGTATCATAATCAGCCAGTACCCCCGATGCTGTGACTGTCAAAGTCCCAGCCTGGGTTGCTGTCACCGAGAAAGATTGAGAACTGTTATCTAAAAAGACACTATCATTGACTGCGCCTGACAGATCGATCCTGCCTGCACCATTACTGGCACTAACCGTAAAAGTAACCGTATCACCCACTTCAACGCTTGAACGACTGGCACTCAAGGATAAACTGGCTGCTTCAACTTTCACGGGGGTCAACATCATGATTCCTAATAGAAGAACCAGGACGTACTTCACTATTTTCCTCATTTTTATACACCTCATTGAATTTTAACTCATGATAATATTCTTAATTCTGACATAATCAGCCGCTGTCACTTGTCCATCGCCATTCATATCCGCGGCTTCTAGAGCCTCGCCGGTCAATGTCGATGTCTCCATAATATAATTTTTCACCTTTACATAATCTGCCGGTGTAATTCTTCCGTCTCCATTGACATCCCCTTTGGTATAAGACTGTGTTGGATCGGATGGTGTCGTACTGTTTCCTGTCCCGTTGATGACAGTGGTAACGAGACTAGCCGGAATATACGCTACATCCCGGTCATAATCGTAATCGGCATAACAATCAGCGGCACCATTGATAATTGGGACATCGGACTGTACTTTATACCAGGTATTTCCAGAACTGTCTTGAACGGTATCAAGAATAATGACTGGTAGATCTTCAACTGCTGCCCGACGTACGACCGTCACATAGCTGGCACTATAACTCGCTGAAGCATAATATTTCACATTCTGGTGAGAACCGCCTAAAATGCCGATCGTCATCGCACGATGTTCAGCGAGCGGTTCACTGGACAGATAATAAATGCGAGCTGCTGCTTTTTCACCCCAATAAGGATCAGAAGCATACTTGACATTCATACCGCCCTGTTTATCTCCTAAATGTCCACCGCGATAGCGGCCATCTGTCGCAGAATCCAGATATCCTTTTGAAACGAAGGAATAAGCATGACTCTTGACACTATCTTCTGGTGAACTGTAGACACCAGCCTGTGCATAAGGATCTTCATCAACCGCCCCATGACCAAAAAGATTGTTTTTGTTTTGAGCAATGGCACTGCGTCCCCAATTGCTTTCGTTGACAGCAACACCAAAAGCTAAAAGAGCGTTAACCCCAAACTGATTTTGAGATGAGATAAAAACATCCCCTAGATTATAAAGCTTTGAACTTGAATAACCGCTTCCCAGCTGATTTGAAACAATCTGATTCAAATCACTTCCTGTTAGCTGTGTCTTACTACGATGAGATAAGTATTGATAATAATTGTAATGCGGACTGGACGCATTGACGGCATGACTATAGGTATCATTGCGATAATCATTGAGCATGGTCTCATAATTTGTATAGAAGTAATGACCATCATAACTATAATACTTTGTTTCTGCGCTTAAGTAAGGCACATCTGAAGCAAAGCCCACACGCGTACTACCTAAAGCATGGGTTGAACCATAATAATAGCGATGTAAAAGATAACCATCGGACACAATATAGTAGCTGACATCCATATCCGAAGCATAGGAAACAACCGTCACATCATCCGGATCCACATCTGCGACAACACCTGAGATCTTAATACGTGCCTTCCCATTATAAGACCCTAAATAGGCAGCATCGACACCATAAGAACCGGCTGTATAGCCTGTATTCCCCGTCTCTACCTCTTTATATTCAATATAGGAACGACTGGTGGTGATGTATGCAATTCCCATGGTCACTGCTCTAGTCGTGACGGGTTCTGCCTGAATGTGTGCTGAGGAAGCCAGGGAATAGGAAGTAAGTCCCCGATTTTGCTCGTTGGAAACCATCATCACCGTGTTTTCCTCCGTCGTTTCCGGTTCACTATCCGTTACCGTAGCTTCTTCCAGAGCTCTGACTTCTTTTTCGATTTCCTGTTCGCCCTGGAGTTCATTCAGATAAATAATCTCTGTATTTCCCTCATCATCAATGACTGTAAAATAATCCGTAATCATATCACCAATTCCGTCATCTATCGCTTCAATGCGAGGACTATAGATGAGCGGAATCAATAAGCATAAAGTTAATATTGACATGAGAATAACTTTTTTATACGCGCCTTTCATGATTTCACCTCGTTTTTACATTATTAGTCATGATATATTATATATGAAAGGCAGACATTCTTCAATAATTATCCCCAAAACGGTGGAAAAAACCTTTTCAGGTGTTTTGCTTTCCACTATTTTGGGGATAAATGTCTGATGTCATCTCATATTTTGTGGAAAAACGCTATAACTGATAACCATAGGCTTTCAGTTCATTTTCCACTGTTTTTTCGATCATGTTTTCACCACGATGATAATAGTCAATCACATCCCGGGCATAGCTTGCTAATGTGGTTCCGGAATAGGTCATTAACTCACCGCGTAAATAAGTTTCAGAAGAGGTATGTTCCAGATCATCCTCACTTTGATGAATGTACCTTGCCTTATCCTTCAGTTCAGGATGCCGCGCATAAAAATCCTCCATCCAGCCAACTTCAATGGCTACAACAGCTTCGATGATCGCCTGGGTCTTTTCATCAGGGATCGGCAGGCGGTCTTTGATCTGGGCATATTCCTCAGGTGCCGTGGAAGCCATCATATGCGCATATTTTTCGGTGATCAAATTACGTCCAATTGCATTGGCCTCTTCCAGATCCTGTTTATAGGAAGCCAGGGTCGCAGCGCTCCATAGTGCAAACTGACTGTGACGCATGATATAAAATGTCTTAAAATCGTCCTGACAATTGGCTCTTCCACCGACATTTTGAACCTTGTCAAACTGCTCCCATTCAAGCTGAATAATTTCATCAATCATATTCTATTCCCTCCATGATATGCATCTTTTTGATCTTTGGATCCTCAATGCGATCCTCTAAAGCTCTAGCAGCATCCTCAAGATAATTCCCCTCGATCTTGATATCCCATTCCGCTTCGAGGATGCCTTTGATGGCGCTAGCCATCTGGTCGATCAGCGCCAGATTAGGATCATCAGGCAGTTCCTGAACTGGGGTTCTGATGAGTTCTTTAAGCAAATCAAGGATGGTTTGGGTTTTAGAAAAGCCCTCTGCCATTTTGATCTGCCATTTATAGTAAGGCTGATATTGCTGATTCAATAAGTAGATGAGATGGATGCCTTGCTTGATCCACTCATACTTCGCTAAATAGGCAGCCTCAAGATCTTTCCGAATCAGACAGCGCTGATAATTATACTGTCCTGCCTGAGCCATCTTAGCCAGGACTGCCGCCATCTTCTTCAAGCGAACATCCTTTGGATACCCCTTTTTCAAGCGCTGATAGATCGTACTAAACTGTCCGGAAGGATCGCGGAACAAACGCCCATTCGTACAGGTCAGCAGCAGTCCTTCAGGGATGGCAAACCAGTCTTGCGCCTGCTGCGGTCCTTTTTCATGACCCGTGTACTGTTTGAAAAAGTCCTCGATGAAAAAGACACCGACACGTCCCTCGCCCATCGCTGAGGTCTGGCGTGTGTAACCTAAATACGTTTTGGGCAGACGATCATAAGCCTCCTGCAGCCGCTTTTTATTTTCAATACCTAAACGGCGAGGAATAAAGAGACAAAATCCAGGACCAAAATCGTGATCCTGACTGATGCCATCATCCATTCCCAGACATTCCGAACCCATCCCGACTAATCCGGCGGCCACTTCGTTTTGAATATCCGCAAATTCTTTTTCCAGCATCTCTTTCCCAAAATCTTCAAAATAAGCCTGCGCCAGATCCAGTCCTTTTTTCACTTCATGTCTGGATAGCTGGCTTTCCACCTCAGCAATCTCCTTATCCAGATCCTGAATGTCCTCATGCAGCTTTTCCAGATCCGCCTTTAAATTATGCAAAAGCTCCAGATAACCGGCATTGCGCCCATAAGCCTGCTTTTGCTTTTGCAGGGCTTCGAGATAAATCGCTTTAGCTTCGCTGTAATGTCCCAGCGCCTGTAACGTTTGTCCGTGTACTGCCAATAAGGCCGCATAATGATTATCGTCAGTGGCCTCTAATGAAACATAGAGCCGTCTGGCTTCTTCAACCATTTTTAAGCACTGATCATACTGATGAAGCTGATAATAGGCACAAGCCAGATTCGTATAGGTGATGGCCTGATTTAATTCTGTGTGATCGAGAAGGCGCAAATGTTCCAGTGCTTTTTTCAATTGAGTCACCGCAGCTTCCGGTTCGCCTAAGCTTTCATAGGTCAAAGCCAGATTATTATATAGTGAAGCAAACTGATTGTCTAACGGCTCCTCGGCATAGATTTCCAGAATGCCTAGTGCCTGCTGGTAAGTTTGCTTGGCTGTCTGATAATCTCCACTGGCCCGATAAGCCGTGGCAATATTGATCAGGGTTGTCGCATGCGCAATCGTATCCACCAGGTTCATGCTGGAAATAAGCTTGAGGGCCTGCCTTGACATGGTCAGGGCTTCTTCATGATGGGAGATACTGCGATAATATCCAATGATCTCATTCAACCAGGTCAAAGTGGCTGAAAGATCGTCTACCATGATCGACTGACGGATACGATCTAATAAATAAGGCTCGATCTCATCCAGACGTTTCGACTGAAAAAGCATGTCCAGATAAGCCAGCTGTTCTTCTAAATTCATGATACGATTTCCTCCTTTTCTAAGATCGACAGGGCCAGTTCATAAGCCTCTGATCCGGAAGCATGCTCCAGATAGACAGCAAAATAAAGTGATCCTTCCGGGCGCTCCTGATACCCGATGAACCAGCCACCGGTCGGTTGGCCATTGACCATGCCTGATCCTGTTTTTCCATATAATGAAGCCTCCAGACGGATAGCCTCCTTAACTGCAGCAATATGTTCACTTTGAAAATGCCAGCTGTTCATATCAAACTGACGTAAAAGCAGCACGGTCTCCAAAGGCGAGATCAACAGACTTCCTTCCAGCCAATAAGACGCTAAAGATCCCTCCACGCTGGCATTGCCATAACCGATCTTCTCCAAAAAAGCTTGGATTTGCTGGCGGCTGAAGACGGCATCGGCCTGACTGAAATACCAGTTGACAGAATCGCGCATCGCTGTGTTAAGGTTTTGAGGCTGATTCCAGCTCACATAAGGATAGATCTGATCCTCCTGATTAACCAGCATGGCTTCCGGATCGAGATGACCGTCTTCTAAAGCATGTAAAGCTAAAAAGATCTTGTAGGTTGAATTCGGCGAGACGCGTTGCAAAGCCGCCTCACGGCGATAGACCCAATACTGATCCTGACTACTGTCATAAAAAACCGCACAGCCCTGTTTTTGCCCAAAATAGTTTGTCAGATCAATTTCTTGTAACACGAGATCCGTTTGATATGCCGGAGTTTGGCCGATGGCCTGGATCGGTGTCAGAAGGCATCCCAGTCCTACCAGACACACGAGCCACACCTTACCGGAGTGACGCGCAGGCGAAGCAAACAACTGTTCGATACGCTGATACATGCGGCGTCCCTGTATCGACAGACGACTTTCCAGATGCAGCGATCCCCGGCTCGCCAAAGTCACAAGCAGCCTCGCGTAGGCCGCTTTGATTTCAGATGGCTGACCTGTCATCGCCAAAAGGTCACATTGCATTTCCTGTTCTAAACGAAAACGCCGATAGAAATAAGCAATCAGCGGATTACACCAATAAATCGCTACCAGCAAACTGACACCCAGGTTAACAGGCCAATGCTTTAAGTCCAGATGGGCTTTTTCATGCGCCAGGACCCACGTGCGCTCTTCTGCAGTTAAGGCGAACTTCTCCGGCAACAAGATCACCGGATGGAGCCAGCCAAAAGAACAGGGTGAACGGAGGCCGGCCACACGGCGTATTTCAATTCTCTCCGTTTTTTCAATCAGCACGGAGTGACGATACATTCGCCAGAGCATGAGTCCATCTGCCATCAGCAGCCCCAACCGGACAAGCAGGCCCAGGCAATAGAGGCTCTGCCAATCCCAGCGGACCCCATTGACGGCAAGATCTGAGAAACCACCCGCAGTATATGTGCCTGAAGAAGACAAGGCCGCCTCTGCAGATAGGATTCCTGCCTCCCCTGATACAGGTAACGAAATAGTCAGACTTGGAAACAGATCCAAAGGCAAAAAGAGCGTGACTAATAAAAACCATATACTAAAGTAACTCAGATAGCGCCAATGACAGGAAAATTGGGTCTGGGTCAGCCGATGAACCAATAGTAAAGAGCCACCAAATAAACTGGCGCCAAGATTCAGCCATAGAAAACGCGTCATCATGATTGCGGTCCTTTCGCTTTTTCGACCAGCTCACTCAATGCTTCGATGTCTTCCTGACTCAACTTTTTCTCATCGACCAAATAACTAACCAGCTTTGGCAGCCTCCCATGATAAAAGCGCTCCAGAAAAGAATGCGTTTGCTGATCTAGATACGTTTTACGATCCAGACAAGCGGCATAGACATAGGTACGGGATTGACGCGTATGCGTAATCGCTCCTTTTTTTTCGAGTCGTACTAAGAGGGTATGAATGGTCTTAGGACTCCAATCATGAAAATCCTGGAGTCGCGCGACGATCTCAGGTGTACTGAGCGGACCCTCATCCCAGATCACATCCATCACTATATATTCAGCCTGACTGATTTTAGGTATGTTTTCCATTCTGACAGCCCCCTTCTAGTCCAAGCATAACATGCCTTTTTCGCTTCGTCAATGCTTGCGCTTGACATTTAATCTTACATATGTAATACTTTTGATGAGGTGATACCATGCGACGATTCATCATGATAGGTTTATGCCTGTGCCTTTTATGTCTGTCGACGGCTTGTACCCAGCAACCACCCGTTGCCTCGAACTTGCCTGAAGGCATGAGCCAGGAACTATATGATACCATTACTCAGGAGCTTGCGCTCAGTCAGTTGAACAGTACCCTGTCAACAGAAGAGATGATCACGGCATTAGGTGAAGCAGGCTGTTTTGCAGCCGACAGCAATGCCCGCATCCCCATGACCAATGGTGACAAGCTCGATATTCAAGAACCATTCCATTTTTATCAGGTCAATGAAGATGGGACCTTGCTCTGCTTTGCGTATCAGGACGGAATGCTGTATAATACCTATATTGATTTAAGTAAGGAGGATCCGATTGCCGGTTTTACGATCTCCGAAGGGCGTTCTCTCCAACTGACCAGCCATGGATACCTGGTCTTTGAATCTTACTTTGAGGGGAGTGCTGCCGCTCACGAGATCAATAGCTACTATGATTATCGTGTCGCGCCTTTTGACGAGTCCCTGCATAGCTATGATCTGACCTATATTTATCCCGTGGGTTATGAATGCCACAATCTTTTCAGCTCCAGCTGGAATGCTTCCAGTCTGGCAAGCTTGGATTATCTGACTTTCTATGATGAATTCTACGAGATGAAATATCAGACCCGCTTTATCATCAGTGATGATCTGCAGTCTGATAAAGCAAGACTGAGTTACGATATTCCGGCTGCAGACTTCGAATCCGTGATTCAGACTTATTTGGATGTCAGTCAGGCAACGCTGCGCCAGCTGGATGCTTATGATCCTAGCGACCAAACATATCTTTATTGTCCATCTTCCTGCATCAAAAGTCACTATGCTACCCCTATTTTGACCGGGGAAGTGCAAGCTGTCGAAAAGCCAAATGAACACACGCTGATTTTGACCATCGATGCTTTGGGCAATGAATTTGGTTATGACTATGCCTTTACGCATCGTCTGACGATCGCACTTGAGGATGATGGCGGTTTCCACTATATCTCCAATGAAGTCATCGATAGTCCGAACAATCAGTTCCCGCCTTACTAGACAAGGAGGCTACTATGATCATGACAACCATCTGCTATCTTCAAAAAGATGGCAAGACCCTTTTTATGCACCGCATTAAAAAGAAAAATGATATCAATGAAGGAAAATGGATCGGTGTGGGCGGTAAATTTGAACCCGGTGAAGATCCTGAGACCTGTGTCACACGCGAAGTTTATGAGGAGACCGGCTATGTGCTTGACAAGCTGAATTTTGTTGGTTTCGTGACTTTTCCGGGCATTGTGAATGGTGAGGATGAAGGCATGTTCCTGTTTACCTCTGACTGTTTTCACGGTTCCTTTAAACCCAGCGTTGATGAAGGGCAGCTCGAATGGATCCCAGACGAAAAGATTCCCCAATTGAACCTGTGGGAAGGGGATCGTTATTTCTTTGACTGGTTCAAACAGGACCGTAAGGTATTGGCCTGCTTCACCTACGAGAATGATCAGCTGGTCCAAAAAAAGATTCATTTTTATTAAATTGGTCAATTTCGCCTGGCGAAATTGGCTTTTTTGATGTCAAAAACGGTCGGTTTCCTTTGCATCATCGGTCTTTTTGGCGATTTGGAAAGTCTTCTTTTTCCCGCTATAATGGAGCCAGAAAGGAGGGAAAGAAGATGCTCAATGAAGTCATTCTGGTCGGGCGCCTGGTCGATGATCCACTGACCATCAAAAAGCCACCCGAAAGCATTACCTTGGAAACGATTCGAGGCTATAAAAATGGGGATGGACGTTATGACTCTGACTTTCTTGAAGTCAAGCTCTGGCGCGGTGTCAGTCAGACGCTGATGAATCAGGCTCATCAAGGCAGTTTAGTGACCATTAAAGGACGGCTGGAACAACATGCCGCCAACATGGAGATCATTGCTGAGAAAGTTTCTCTGCTTGATCCCTATATACGCTAAAAGGTAGGGATCCCTACCTTTTTGCTTAGAGTGTACAGCCGGTCTTCAGATGTCCTGCTTTAGGACTGTCAATCGCAATCGACACAGAGGTACCTGATGGTGCCTTAACGACCCAACTGATTGTTTTTTCGATTGGTTCATAATTATTCGTACGGATCTTAGCGCCATAACTGTAATCGGTTGGAATGCAGCCATAGCCTTCCAGACGTTCGATGGTCTGACACTTTTCACCCATGACAATCTCTGCTTCCGTCTCTAGCTTCACTTCGATAACATGTGGAAGCTTTAGTTCCATCAGCATATCGCTGACATAGGTTGGCAGATAGCTGGTATTGGCCAGACTGAGTTCAATTTTCCAGACATCCTCACCCACCTGATATTGTTTCAGGTTCGTTATTTTCAGACACGGAACCGTTGCTGCCATACGCAATGTAAAGCGCGTGGCTTTTTCGACTTCCTGGCATAAGAAAGAACGCGGTGGATTCTGATAAGTCATCTTAAAATCAAAGCCGCCAATCTCTACATCCCCTAACTGCGGATGATCGAAATGCCGCCAAGGCAAAATAGCCTCTGGGGCATTTTCCTGACACCAGGCAAGAATGCGTGCGTAATCTTCGGCTTTTTGTGCAGTGGTCTTCGGTTCCTTAGGCACCGGCCATGGACAACCGCAGCCAGAACGCACCTCCAGATCCCAAAGCTCGATCGTGTAAGCCGGAATTCCCTGTGACTGATAGCACCAGTCATCAAAAGCACCGCTGGAATAGGCTTCCTGATCGGTAAAGAAGCTATCAAAGATATTGATGCAGCCATAGCCCATTTCCTCAGTTCCCATGGCACCGATCTCACGGAAGAAACGCATATCCTTTTTGGATGCCTTGCTTGAAGACTGCGTTCCAGGTGGATACAGGATAATGCCTCCGTTAGTATGATGGGTTGCTACCCCACCGATATTGGGATGACTGAGCACAAAATCAACAACGGCCTTATTTTCCGGATTGCTGAGTGGATAAGGTCCGGCACCCGGCTGACGGTTTTCCGTATACCAGCCAAATGGATAGTTACGATTAAAATCCAGTCCCCACAAAGCAGGTGCGACTTTCAAAGGATTCGTGACCTCGCCTTCCACACAACCTTCGGCATACACCTGATAGAATTCTCCTTCCAAATCATCAGGGGCACGTTTGATCATGACCGCTTCATTGTGTGGATCTTTCTTCCAGGCACCATAAGGGCTTGGAACACGCATCATCGCAATGATGCCATTCTGATCCATGTCTTCTTCATATAAACCCGGCTGTTGTGTCTTGCTGAGATAAGGACGATCGACCGAACGCAAAGAGTAAGCGCTGGTCAGATATCGCTCAGCCCCATCCGGTGAAAGACGCGGAATCACATAGATGGTCACCCGTTCAAGCAAAGCATGAATCTTAGGATCACTATCCATATTCGTCAGTAAATAGTCGATCGTATGCATGGCAGCCATTGATCCGGTGACTTCCCCAGCATGGGTATTACCATCGATGTAATATGCCGGTTTGGCAGCTGGATCTCCAATGGAAAGCGTGACGGCATACACGTGGCGTCCTTTAGGTGTTACCAGCAGGCTCTCAAGCTGACAGACCTGCGGATAAGTTGAAGCAAAAAACTGCAGATGTTCTTCTAACGTTGCATAAGTATAGTAATCATCATAGGTAAACGTTGTCTTCACTTTACCACCTCCTACCCATGATTTTAAAACATTTTTCCTAAATAGGCAAATCATTCCGTCTTTTTTTCGTTAGTGCCTACAATTGGGTTTGCATCTTTCACCATTTTTCGCTATACTAAAGAGGGCAGGTGAAGTATGTGAAAAAACAAAAAAAGTTAAAATATTACCTGGGAAATCATCATCCGGCAAGTACGGCGATCCTCTTCTTTGCCTATCATTTCTTTTTTTGCGGGATTGCCAGCATGATGATGGCACGCTTTCTCAACAACGCCTTTGTAGGCTGGTGTACGTTTATCTTGCTGGAATTTCTGGTGTTTCTGCTCGCCGTTCCGACCCTTTATGACGAATATGTTTATTGGGGGATCAGTGAAACGGACTTTTATTATGTGGATGATCAGATTCCCTATTTGGATAAGACCTTCTTTTTAATTTCACGTCTCTTTTTTCGTCACACACCATTGCCGACCATTCAGATTCCTTTAGATAAGATCACGGGCTTAAAGTTATACTCACGTCAGGTCAATAGCTACCTGGGACTCTATGCTTTCCCCATTTACTTTACTTTGAATCTCTGTGATGGTGGTCAATTTGAGGGTGCCTGTCTGATTGCAGATGACAAAACCATTGCGAATATCTTTACAGAGATCTTAGCCAAAGGGGCTCGTCTAGATGATCCGGAAGGTCTGCTCGTACTTTTACAGGATCCCGAAATCTCTGTCAGCCAGGCTTTAGAGCAGCGTTTTCGTGAAAAGCGAGGAATGCGCCAATGAATCTCTTTATACATACTGCTCACGCTTCCCGCCTTGAACCCGACTTAAAACAATGTTTGACCGCTCACGAACTCGAGGTTCAGATCGATCATGAAATTCAATCCAGCCACTATTTTCTGATGATCCTGGATGTCGCTTCTAAACTGGATCTTTTGCAGCTGCGCCACGACTATCCTCAGGCGCTCATGATCTTTATCGGTAACGAACAGGCGATCTTTAATCTGATGCCTCTGCGCCCTTTTTACTATCTGCGTGAAAAGGAGCTGGAAGCAGACTGGCAGCGTTGCCTGGAGACCTTCCAAAATTATCTGGATGAAAATTTCCGGATGCTGGATATCAAAGCTGGACGTTCACGGATCCGTTTACGTATCCAAAGTATCGTTTACATCGAATCCTATCGACATTATTTAACGATTCATACCATGGTAGGCACTTATACACTGCGTGAAAATATCAGTCAGCTGACCGAAAAGCTTAAAAACGATGGCTTCATTCGCTGTCATAAATCCTACCTTGTCAATAAACGTTTTATTATGGATCGAACCCTAGAAGAACTGATCCTACAGGATCGATCCCGTCTGCCGATCGGGCGGGCCTATCAACAGGCGCTTGCCGTGATCGATCTCTAGAAAGGAGACATGATATGACTAGTTTAGTTCTTGAGGGCGGTACTTTCCGCCCTATTTTTTCCTGCGGTGTGATGGATGCCTTATTGGATGCAGAGATCATGCTGCCTTACATCATCGGTGTTTCGGCTGGGATCACGGATGGTTTCTCCTATGCCTCCCGTCAGAAAGGACGCAATTTGGAGATCCTCATGCGCTACCGCAATGATCCGCGTTATCTTTCTATGCGCAACATGGTCACTGACCATTCGCCTTTTGGCATTCGCTTTGTCTTCCAGACGATTCCCAATGAACTGATTCCCTTTGATTATACGACTTTCCAGCAATATCCAGGACAATTTTGGGTAGGTGTGACGAATCTGCATACAGGCGAGGCCGAGTATCTTGATGGCAAGAAGATCGATGCCCAAAACACACTCTGCCAGGCAACCTGTTCCATCCCCGGAGTCTTTCCCAGCTGTCACTATGAAGGGAAGGTCTATTATGATGGCGGGATCGCGGATTCCATCCCGATTCAAAAAGCAATCGATGACGGCAACCGTCGCCATCT
Organism: Clostridiales bacterium CHKCI006; assembly: GCA_900018345.1. Taxonomy (GTDB): domain Bacteria; phylum Bacillota_I; class Bacilli_A; order Erysipelotrichales; family Coprobacillaceae; genus Fimiplasma; species Fimiplasma intestinipullorum. The sequence goes on along the minus strand of FCNA01000023.1, from coordinate 21,245 downwards.
CATTGTCCTGACCCAGCCTCTTGGCTATCAAAAAAAACTACAGAAAGGCAATCGGGTCATGGCTCGTATCATGAAACACCACTATCCTGCCTTCAGTCAGAAGCTGCTGGACCGGCATTTGCGCTATAATGCCACACTGACACAGATTGCCAGGCTGGAAGAAGAAGGAAAGGCGATTGTCTTAAGACCCAGCCATCCCTTAAACAGCTTTGAAAGTGATCTTGCCACTTTAAAAAACAGCTATCAGGAAGGCTATGATCTGGCCATGGCCAGAATGGATAAGATCAGGCAGCTGCTGACAGAAGACGACTAATTCTTTTCATTTGCCACTAAAAATGATAGAATGGAAAAAGGTGAGGTGAGACAATGGAGCGAATTCTCTTTTTGGGCGCGACATGCGTAGATGTCATTATCAATATCGACCATCTGCCAACAACCGGTGAAGACCTGGCAGTACACCAATCGAGCTGGCAAGTCGGCGGTTGTGCTTATAATGCCAGTCAGGCTGCCTGCCAGCTTGGTCTGCCTTATTTGCTTTACAGTCCGATCGGTACTGGACCTTATGGCAAGCTTGTCTACGATACCTTTCAACAACAGCAACTGCCTACGCCGATCCTGCGCGACCAAAAGAATGGCTGCTGTTATTGCCTGGTCGAGAAAAACGGTGAACGCACCTTTATGAGCGAGCATGGAACAGAATATCGCTATACTGTCGAAGATCTCGACGCTCTCAAAAAGGAACATTTTGCGGCCATTTATGTCTCCGGCCTGGAAATCGAAGAAAATAGCGGTGACCTGTTGATCGACTATCTCAGTCAAACCGGTGACACCCCGCTTTTTTTCGCACCCGGTCCTCGCATCAGCCACATTCCAAGGGACAGATTGGAGAGACTCTATGCCCTGTCTCCCATCCTGCACCTCAATGAGAGTGAAGCCTGCTGGGCAGCGCAAACAACCGATCTATCCATAGCGATGCCCTTGCTTTATCAGAAGACAGGCCGACCTGTGGTGGTGACGTTGGGAAAAAATGGGGCCTGCTTTCATGATGGCAAAACACATTGGGCTAAGACAGCGCCTGTCGATCATCCCGTCGATACCATTGGTGCTGGTGATGGTCATATCGGCATGTTGATGGGTCAGCTCTATCTCAAGCAGCCTTGGCCTAAAGCGATTGCCAGAGCCAATCAATATGCGCGAGCGATCGTCCAGACCCGTGGCAGCACACTGTCCACCACACAATATCAACACATTCAATGGGAGGAAGAAAAATGATTCAAGTTGAATATCAGTTAGATCCAAAACTGTTTAGAAAAACATATATACAGGTTGTTGGCATGTATTATATCAAGCTCTATTTGATCGTTTTGGCTTTTATGCTGCTTTTTACGGCGGCATTTTCAAGCATTAGTAATCAGATTGCCTTTCTTGGCGCACTGGAGGGGATCATCATGGCCTTTTTCCCCATCTTTTTTATCAGCCTGCTTTGTGCTTATGGGATCACCTATTTTGATACGCGCAAAACACTGAAAAAACATCCTGAGTTCACCCTAGGACATTTCAAGGTGCGTTTTGATCGCAACAGTGCGCTCGTACGTCTCAATGATCAAAACCATCGTCTGGCTTATAAGGGAGGCAAAGTCTATAAACTTTATAACGGTGCCTGTGTTCTCTATTATTTAGATGGCGGCCATTTGGTTATCCCAGCCCATCTGCTGACCAAGGAACAAATCAAAAAAATCAAAGCGGAAGTACAAGCTGCCTAATCATCAGGCAGTTTTTGATTACATTATTTTCCATTTCCAGCTAATTTGTTTATAATAGAACTAAGTAAAGGAGGTCGAAAAATGGCAAAAAAGAAACGACGTCGCTTAAAAAAGAAAATTAAAAAAGCCCTGGAGCTCACGGCTGTCGGTCTGATGTTCCTGCTTCTCTTTGGTATCTACAGCATCGGTCAAAGCCAGCGTGGTTTAAATGACAGCAGCCTGCCTAAGACAAACCTCGATCTGACGGCTTATGCCAAGGGAATCGATGTCTCTGTCTGGCAAAAACCGATCGATTGGCAACGTGTTGCCCAACAAGGCTATAGCTTTGCCATCATCCGTACCAGTTACGGCTGGTCTACGGAAAATCAGGACCGTCGGCTGGCTGAGCATTTAGCGGGAGCCAAAGCTGCTGGTCTGGATGTCGGTGCCTACCATTATTCGCATGCCATGAGCGTGGAAGAAGCTAACTGGGAGGCGGACCTCTTTATTTCCATCCTGGATCAATATGAGTGGGATTACCCTGTCTATTATGATATGGAAGATGATGCGCAGCTCAGTCTTACCACCCAGGAACGCACAGACATTGCGCTGACTTTTCTTTCCCGTCTGGAGGAAGCCGGTTATGAAGCCGGGCTTTATGCCAATCAGTATTGGTTAGAAACCAAGCTCGATACAAAACAGCTGGAAGACTATGAAATCTGGATTGCCAGTTATACCGATCTCAACCAATATCAGGGCGAATATGGCATGTGGCAATACAGCTCTAAAGGACGCATCGACGGCATCAGTGGCAATGTCGATGTCAATATTGCATATAAAGATTATCCCTATGAAGTCGAAATGAACGCCTTAACGACCTCATAGGGATTTTCCTTTTAACCTTTTTGACCGGCTGCCTGACGCTCCATGTTTTCCACGACAACATCAAAGATATCACCCAGACTGGCAGCATATTCCAATACCTTCCAAGGCGTATTGGTATGAAAATGAATCTTGATCAATTCATCATCGCCTACCGCTAACAGGCAATCCCCTTCGATATGCTTTGTGATATAATCGCTGATGATGGCTTCGTCTAAATCATGTCCCTCGATCAATAACTGTGTATCAAAACGATAAGTCAGCATCCTATACACTCATTGTTTCGCCCGCCTTTATTGCACGTTATCAGGATGCCCTTCAACTTACCTACCAACAGACCACTTATATCGGTTTTTTGGAGGATCCATCCTATTATCCATCGGTCACCCACACCCTCTACAATGCGCTTCATGATCAGCCTGAAGCGGTGCTGATCGATCAGGCACGTGAGCAGCTCTACAGCACCTATAATATTCAGCAGACAAACATTCAGCTCTCCTTCAGACTCATTGCATATGCCCTGATCATAGCCATGCTTGTCTACCAGTTTTTACTTCGCGACATGGATCGAACGACCAAACAATGGAATCAGCTATTGAGTGTAGGCATGACACGCCGACAGTTAAAGAAGATGCTACTAGGGGAGAGCCTTATCATCTGTCTAGTCATCCTTGTTTTCAGCTTCTTACTTTGCTACAATTTCCAGCTTTACGATGCCATAAAAGTAGGCGACTGGAATTATCTGCTTTATCTTGACAGTACCGATCCGCTTCTCTTCCTTGGCCTAACGGGCATCATCCTTCTCATCATCTTACTGGCTCGCTGCATCAAGATCCGACAGATCGTACGCATGCCGATCCGTATTCGTTATCAGGACTAAAAAAAGACCTCATCAGCTTAATTGTCTGATGAGGTTTCCTGTTTGACTAATGATTTTAAATACGCATAAACAAAGCCGTCCAGATCGCCATCCATCACGGCCTGCACATTGCTTTGTTCATAGCCTGTCCGGTTGTCCTTGACTAAGGTATATGGACAGAAGACATAGGAACGGATCTGGGAGCCCCAGGCAATTTCCTTCTGCTCCCCACGAATCTCCTGCATTTCTTCCTGCTGCTTCGACAACTGCAGCTGATAAAGCTTGCTTTTCAGCATGATCATCGCCTGCTCACGGTTTTGGATCTGCGAGCGCTGGGATTGACAGGAAACAACGATACCGGTAGGCAGATGGGTAATACGAACAGCGGAATCTGTTTTATTGATGTGCTGTCCACCGGCGCCGCTGGAACGATACGTGTCAATACGCAGATCTTCACTTCTGACTTCAATCTCGATGTCCTGGTTAAACTCAGGCATCACATCGACACTAGCAAAAGAAGTATGGCGACGTTTATTCGCATCAAAAGGGGAAATACGTACCAGACGGTGCACCCCGCGCTCGGACTTAAAATGCCCGTAAGCATTATAGCCTTTCACCAGGAAGGTCACAGACTTGATGCCTGCTTCTTCACCATCTAAATAATCCAGCACTTCCACGCTAAAACCGCTCTGTTCCGCATAGCGGGTATACATTCTAAACAACATATTCGCCCAGTCCTGGGATTCTGTCCCACCTGCTCCAGGATGGATCTCCACAATGGTATTATTTTTATCATATGGGCCGGCAAACAGGGTCGATTTTTCAAAAGCGTCGAGCCTTTGCATAAAGGTTGTATAATCCTCTTCAAAGAGCATCATTAATTCAGGATCATTCTCTTGCTTTAACAGTTCATCTGTCTCCAGCAGATTCTGGATATCCACATCCAGTCCCTTCAATTCATCAACGATCTTTTTCATTCCATTCATTTCATCCAGAATGCTTCTGGCCCGTTGAGGATCCTGCCAGAAGTCTTCCTGCATGCTTAAATTCGTTAAGCGTTCGATCTCTCGTTCTTTTTGTTCGATCCCTAAAGAACGGTGAAATTCCTGAATGGTTAAATGGGCTTGTTCAAGCCCATTTCTGATTTCATACAGTTCCATTAGCGGAAATCCAGATCCAGATTACGATGACCGACGATTTCCTCAACGTTTTCATTTAAATCGCGCAGTCCCATCCGAATGATACGGCTGGATACATCAAAAGCAATCTGCTGGTTCATGGCTTCAAACATGTAGAAACCTTCTTCCGTATATTCTGCTAACGGATCTTTTTGTGCATAAGCACGTAAGTAAATACCGGTACGCAGCTTGCTCATGGCATCGATATGGTTGATCCAGGCATAATCGATCACACTCAAGAGAATATTCTTTTCATACTCGGTCCGCTGTTCAAGCGTCATATCCTGTCTGAAACGGGAACGATACTGATCGAAGACAACCGCCAATAAGGCCTGTTTGAGGCGTTCAGGATCTTTCTCGACAAGGCTTGGATTCTTCGCATTTAAGGTTGCAAATAACATGAAGTTCTTTGCGACATAAGCCATGACACCTTCGACATCGATCACATTCTCCTTGCCTTCCTGTTTCGTATAGGAAGTCACGGCCTTTTCAATGGCCAACTGGAACATCGTTTTGACGATCTCAGAAAGATCCGGCTCCGTCATGATCGTATCACGTTCGGCATACATGATCTCGCGCTGCTGACGCATGACATCATCGTACTGCAGTAATTGTTTACGGGTATCGAAGTTCTGACCTTCGACGCGCTTTTGCGCTGTTTCAATTGCCTTAGAAACAGATTTAAACTCGATGGGTGTATCTTCCAGCTTTCCGGCCATGGATTTCACTCTCTCAGAACCAAAGCGCTGCATCAGATCATCTTCAAACGATACATAGAAACGCGAATAACCAGGGTCTCCCTGACGACCGGAACGTCCACGCAGCTGATTATCGATACGGCGGGATTCGTGTCTTTCAGAACCCAGGACCGCCAATCCGCCCAGCTCAGCAACACCCGGACCTAATTTAATGTCGGTACCACGACCGGCCATGTTCGTTGCGATCGTGACCGCTCCGCGCACACCGGCCTTCATGATGATCTCGGCCTCGCGGGCATGGTTCTTCGCATTTAGGACATTGTGGCGAATGCCTCGGCTTGTCAGCATGCGACTGACCAGCTCACTTGTCTCAACGGCAATCGTACCGATCAAAATTGGCTGACCATAGCGATGGCGGCGTTCTACCTCATCACATAAGGCATTAAATTTCGCCTTTTTCGTTGAATAAACGATATCCGGTGCATCCTCACGGATAACAGGTCGGTTGGTTGGGATCTCAATAACACGCATGTTGTAGATGGTGCGGAACTCCTCTTCTTCGGTCTTTGCCGTACCGGTCATACCGGCCAGCTTATTAAAGAGACGGAAGAAGTTCTGATAAGTGATCGTCGCCAAAGTCACGGTTTCCTGTTTGATGCGGACCCCTTCCTTGGCTTCAATGGCCTGGTGCAGACCATCGGAATACTGACGTCCCGGCATCAGACGGCCGGTAAACTGATCGACGATCAGGATCTCAGCCTGATCAGGCTGTCCATTTGGACTGGAAACCACATATTCTACATCACGGGTCATGATATAGTTGGCTCTTAAGGCCTGGTTGATATGGTGAACCAATGGGGTATTTTCAATATCATAAAGGTTCTTTAACTTAAAGGCTTTTTCAGCCTCCTGGATACCATGTTCGGTCAAGGTAATCGAACGGGTCTGAATATCGATCTCATAATCCGTCTCTTCCTTCAGGCGTTTTACGAACTGGTCAGCGGCAATATATAAAGAGGCGGTATTCTTTTCACCACCTGAGATGATCAGCGGCGTACGGGATTCATCGATCAGGATCGAGTCGACCTCATCGACGATCGCGTAGTTCAACGGTCTTAAGACCTTATCTTCATAATGTTTGACCATGTTGTCACGCAGATAATCAAAACCAAGTTCTGAGTTTGTCGTATACGTAATATCGCAGGCATGCTGGGCACGTTTATCCGCTTTAGATAACTCACGCTTGTTTAATCCTACGCTAAGCCCTAAAAATTTAAAAACACGTCCATTCTCTACCGCGTCACGTCCAGCCAGGTAATCATTGACCGTCACGATGTGTACCCCTTTGCCCGTCAAGGCATTGAGGTATGCGGGGAAGATCGAGGTCAAGGTCTTTCCTTCACCGGTCTTCATCTCGGCAATGTCACCCTGATGTAAGGCAATTCCACCCATCAGCTGAACCTTGAAAGCATGCAGACCCAACACACGTCTTGCCGCTTCTCTGGCCAGGGCAAATGCTTCGACCAGGATATCATCCAATGTCTTACCATTCTCCAGCTGCTCTTTAAAGGCTTGCGTACGCACCGGGAAATCCTCATCCTTTAATTCACGCATCTGTCCTTCCAGCGCCAGAATCTGATCTGCTCGCTGTTCAAGGGAATGTAAGACCTTATTTTCTTTCATGAACAGTTTCTTCACTCTTTCGGAAAAACTGATCTTACGTTTCTGTTCTACTTTCTGATACTCGACTGTCTGACTCGTATCAATCTCGTCATCAATATCTTCAAAAGTCTCTATTTCCGGCAGTTCCTCTTCAGGGGCAATGACCGGTTCTTCTTTGACGGCTTCTTTTTGGCTGGCTAAAGCTTCTTTTTTCTTAAGCTCTTTTCTAATCGCTTCTTTACGCGTTCTTTTAGCCATGACTCCAACTCCTTTCATTGCATATACATGACCTATTTTAGCATTTTTTAAGCAATGAATAAATATGTTTTTCTTTCATTTTTATGTAAAATTGAAGAAATTGCCTTTTTCAGCCTAAAAATCAGGAGTCGCTTAGCGACTCCCAATCTTGCGTACATGACGTGCCTGTGGTCCGCGCTGATGTTCCACCAGCTCAAATTCGACCTCCTGACCTTCTCGGATCAGACTGGCATCTGTATCACAAAGCTGTGTGCAATGAAAGAAAATATCTTTTTTCATATCTTCTTCAGCTTGAATAAAACCATATCCTTTCACCGGATTGTATTTCTTAATAATTCCTTTTTTCATCTTCTTATCTTTCCTTTCGCATATTTTTCCATCTTCCATGAAAGCGTGTCTTTCTCCTGCCAGATGCGATCACGAGCCGGGAAACCGATCGTGCTCCCGCCTGATGTAAACGCGCTTCACAAGCCTTCAGCGTCATCCCCGAGGTCATCACATCATCCACCAACAGGATCCGTTTGTCTTTAATCAGCCAGGCATCATGAATGCCGATCACATCCCATACTGCCTGACGTCCCTGCCAGCTCTGTGCCGCTTGTTTATACGGATATTTCTTATATAAGACCGGATAAATGGGCAGGTCAAGTGAACGAAACATTTCCACTAAATGGACAAAGCCACGCTGTTGATTCTCACTCTCAACAGAGGGGGCGGGCACAATGATCATTTGTCGATAGCGCCTTTTCAGTCGTTCCACCTGACCGTTTAAAAAGACCGGTGCAAGCGCCAGATCCCCCTGTCCCTTGAATTGAAACAACAAGTTCCGTAAAAAGTCATCATACAGATATAAGATTTCTCCCCGGCAAGGATACGGATAAGGCTTCAACAGGCGTCGGCATTTGCCGCAGATCACATCCGTATCCCGGACCACAAAATAACTGATCGAATCATCCTGATAGATGGAGGATCGACATATCAGGCATTTTTTTGTTGGATGTGGGTCATGCATCCTTTCATCTCCCTTGTTTTTCGATGAGCCAAAAAATAGATCTTACCATGCGGATGTAATGGTTTGCGTCCTACACGTCCGCAAATTTGTATCAAGGTGGATGTGTCAAAGACCGGATGATCAGCCTGAAATACGATGACCTGAACATCTTCAAAGGTCATGCCTCTTTCTAAGAGCGTCGTACAGATCAAAAAAGAAAACTGCCGCGCTTTAAAAGCGGCAATGATGGCTTCACGCCGGGCACTTTGGGAATGGACAAGTTCACACTTTAAGCCCCACCATTTGAGATATCTGGCTAGCTGATTGCCGATGGCCTTGGTCGGAACAAAGATCAGTGCCTGTTTTCCCTGATGCAAAAAAAGACGCAAATCGCGCCATAAGGAATAGTAAAGCCACTTTTGCACCTGGGGGACATCCAGGCGATGACCATGATATCGTCGATTCAGCTCAAACACTGCAAAACCCGTCTTTGGATCAGGACGATCAAGGGTGGCACTCATGATAATCAGCTGCCCCTTGCAGGCATTCGCAGCGATTGCCATGAGCTGCTTTTGCCCATAGAAGGGAAAAGCATCCGCCTCGTCTATGATCAGCAGATCAAAGAAGGCCGGGTAACGATACAACTGATGGGTCGTACAGATGACTAGCGGGGCATAGCATTGCTCATGATGTCCGCCATATACACTGACAAGCTCGACACCGTGAAACTGCCTGGATAAACGTTCTGTCATCTCTATGACCAGATCGCGCCGCGGCAGGGCAAAACAAACCGTCTGATGACAACTGAGCTTCTCCAGAATGCTCGCATAGACCAGTTCCGTTTTGCCGCTTCCACAAACCGCCTGAATCATCACATGCTGCTTTTGTCTGATGGCCTGCACGATCCCTTTGCTGATGTGATCTTGTGCTTCGGATAAATCGTAACCTAAACAATACCCCACCTCATCCTGAAAGTGGACGCTTTGATGCAAGGGCTGATAAGATCCTATCTCCAGACGACCAAAGCTGATGCAATCCCGGCAATAGACCAAGCGACCGATCTGGACAATCCCGTTTTCACTCTGACAACGTGGACAGCGCATTTCTTTCATTCCCTCCCTTCATTAAAAAGACAGGCCATTTCCAAATGCAAACTTTTGTGGCATAATAAAAAGCAAAGGAGGATGATCATGAAAACACTCATCACCACACTCAATGCCAAATACATTCATACGGCACTAGCTATTCGTCTGCTTTATGTTGCCAGCTATCCTAAGCACGATGTCGCTTTGAAAGAATATACCATTAAACAAAAAATCGAAGACATCGTTCAGGATATTCTTTCACAGCAGGTCGATGCGGTGGCTTTCTCCACTTATATTTGGAATGTCGAGCCAATCAAAGATATCTGCCAGCAATTAAAACAAGCCAAACCGGAGATCATCATCATGCTGGGTGGACCGGAAGTCAGTTATGAGCCAGAACACTTCCTTACCCATTTTGACATCGATTATGTGCTCAGTGGAGAGGGCGAGATCACTTTTGAGATGCTGCTTGAAGCCCTCGAAAAGAAAGAAGCCATCGCGATTCCCGGCGTAAGCTATCAGGGGCATATCGCCACCGAGATCCCTCAAACACCGCTCAGTTACATTGAGACCCTGCCTTCCCCTTATATCCTCAAACAGGACGAAGACAAGCTGGCCCATCGCATTCTTTATTTTGAAACCAGTCGAGGCTGTCCTTTTTTGTGCCAGTATTGTCTGTCCAGTCTGGAAAAAGGCATGCGCTTTTATTCGCATGACTATCTGGCCAGTCAGCTGGACTTGATTTTTGCCAGTCCGGCCAGGATCATCAAGGTGCTTGATCGCAGCTTCAACGCCAAGATGGATCACGCCCTGTTTGTCCTGGATTACATCTTTAAGCATCACGGTCCTCATCAGCAATTCCAGTTTGAGATCAACGCCGATGTCTTCCCACAAAAAATCATCGATTTTATCAATGAAAAGGCGCCTAAAGGATTGCTGCGTTTTGAGATCGGCATTCAATCCACCTATGAGCCCACCAACCGAGCCGTCAAACGCATTCAAAATTTTGAACGCCTCAGCGAGGTCATCAAAGCCCTGAGCGAGGGAGGAAAATGTGACCTGCACCTGGATCTGATTGCCGGATTGCCATATGAGACATATGATCGCTTTGCCCAATCTTTCGATGATGTCTTTGCTTTTCGTGCCAAAGAACTGCAGCTTGGCTTCTTGAAAATGCTGCGCGGGACGGGGCTTCGCAATCAGGCCGATGATTACGGCTACACTTATCAGTTTGAAGCACCTTATGAAATGCAGCAAAATGACTGGATCAGTGAAGCCGAGATTCAGGAAGTCCATCTGGCTGAGGAGATGCTAGAAAAATACTGGAACAGCGGCCGCTTTAAAGACAGTATGAGCGCTATCATGGATGAGGTTCCCTCCGCATTTGCCTTTTTTCATGATTTAGGCACGTACTACAAAACCCACCACTACCCCTTCCATGGTTATCAGCCCGAGCTGCTCTATCAGATCTTAGACGACTATACAAATAGGCGCTACCACGATCTTCTGATCATCGATTATCTGGCAAGCTGCAAAACACGGATGAAGCGCTGGTACGAACCAACTCTCTCCCACGACGAACGTCATGCCGTGATTGAAGCCCTGGGAGAAGCTTACCAGCTTAACCGTGATGAGCTCTATCGCTATGCTCGCATCGAAAAGCTATCTGACCGGTATGTCATTGCCATTTATAAAAACTATCAATGCACGCTGACAAGCTACCCGCTTAACTTAAAAACCACCGCATAAACGGTGGTTTTATCATTTCCCGAAGTTATGAATGATGTGAAGCAAAGATATACCAGGAATAGACACAGCAGCCAAACACCATCCCTAGCATTCCCAAAAAACAGATCACATTCAACCAACCCTGGTTGAACAAGCCCGCAGCAATCAAAAGAAAACCGCTGGCTACAAAAGCCATCCCACCGATCCGCTGCGTACGATACCAGGTATGCTCGTCGGACAAAGCCCATGGTGTACGAAAACCAACAAAATAATTACGGGGAAGGCGCGGCATATAATTTCCCAGTCCAAGCATAAAAAGTCCGATCACAACCTGAATCAGCACCCCTGCGGGAATCTTCTGATTGATGATCACAACAATCGTGACCAGATTCATCGCTATCAACAATAAGACAACCAGATCACGCATCAATAAATAGGTCTTCATGCCACTTTTCATCTTTTGTGCATGCGGATCGATTTTTTGCAGGAACGGAATCAGATAATAGAAGATCAAGGGCAGCATACCCAGTCCAAATAAGACCCATTTGGGCGCATATTGATCGATCTTTCCGGCATAATTCCAATGCACAGGAATATCGGTGGAAATAAAGAAATAAAGCCCGCTATCGAAGAGTAGGATCAGAAGGGCCAACATCAGAATCAAACGCGGCATCTTCACTTTCATGACTAGCTTCCTCCTTCCGGCAAAAATCAAAGATCCATTTAACGGCTTCCTGAAAAACGGTCATATTTAAACGATAAATAATACTTTGGCCTTCGCGCTGATCGATCACCAGTTCACAGGATTTAAGGATCGCTAAATGGTGTGAGATCGAAGGCTTGGAGATTTGAAAATAGGAAGCAATCTCGCCCGCGCTCATTTCGCGCTGTTTCAAGAGTTCCAATATCTTACGGCGCGTGGGATCGCTTAAAGCCTTAAACACATCGTTCATGCAGTTCGCCCCTTCCTGCCATCCCAGAGATCCCCGTCGTCATCACGGAGAAGACCGGAAGATGCATCTGACAAAAAGGGCAAGCAATTGCATGCCATCGCTTCATTTCTAGTAAAGTCAATGTCATCTCGCTCACCCTCCTTTTTTGACATCATACCACAAGCCTTGTAGGCTTGCAACAAAAGAAGCGACGCTAATGCGTCACTTCTTTGAAAACGCGCAGAACGTTCTTATAGAAAATTTTCTCGATGTCTGCTTCACTAAAGCCTTCTGCAGCTAAAGCCTGAGCCAGCTGTGGCAAGTAGGAAGCATCTTTCATTTCCAGATTCTGTGGAATGCCATCAAAGTCAGAGCCTAAGCCCACACAATCGATGCCTCCGACTTCTACGATATGTTTGATGTGTTTGACCATATCTGCGATATAAGAGAAGTTCTCTTCTCCTTCCGGAACCTCTCTTAAGAAGTCTGCTGCGTAGTTGATGCCCATCACACCGCCGCGTTTCGCTAATTCACGAATCATATCATCCGTTAAATTGCGGCAGTGATTGCATACCGCCCGCGCATTGGAATGACTTGCCACAAATGGTCCTGTGGTATATTTGAGGACATCATAGAAACCTGCATCCGATAAGTGAGAAACATCGACGATAATGCCCAGGCGATTCATTTCCTTAACCATCTCAATCCCAAATGGTGTCAGACCGTCTTTTGTGTTTGGACTCTTAAAATCAGGATGTTCACTGCGCACAAAGTTAGGATAACCGATACCATTTTCAAAGTTCCAGGTCAGCGTGATCATTCGGACACCCAGGCGATAGAAATCGCGCAAATAAGCAAGATTTCCTTTGGTTACACCGCCCTCTTCAATGGTCAGGATCGCTGACATCCTGCCTGAAGCAGCATTTTGTTCCAGCTCTTCGCCATTGCGTGCTAATGCGATCTTGTCCGGATGCGCTTCAATTTCCTGGTAAAAACGATCGATCATCTCCATACAGGTCTCAAATGGATTTTCCACATTAAAGGGCACAAACATCGCAAAACACTGTGCCAGGTAATCGCCTTTTTCCATCTTTTCTAAATCAATATTCATCTGATTGGATAGGATGTTCTGGTGATCCTGTCCCTTCTTGTCCTGCATGTATAAACCACCAATGGTGTCACAATGCATATCAATGACTTTCATCTCTCAAACCCCCTTCTGATTATGATTTTACCAGACTTTTTCATATTTCACAAAATATTTTTCTTTATTTTAGTGTTATAACCTCTCCCGGCAATACATATTCGAAACCAGATGCCGTGAATTCTGGAATTTTTTCACTGGCAAAGAGCTTTTCAGGAGAAGTATGATAAACAAAGGTATGCTTTGCACCGATGATCTGGCGGCACTTCGCGGCTTCTGAAAGATCCATGTTGTAGATCCCATCGCAGCATAGAAAAGCATAATCAAGCTGCAGTTCCTTTAACCTTGCCATTTCTTCTACATAAGAGGTGTCACCGGAAAGATAGATCTTTAGTCCATCCATCATTAACACAAAACCCATCCCGAAGTCACGCGGATGGTGAGCATTACAGGCAGGAACGGCCTGAACGGTCACTTCGCCAAAGTCCATGGATAAATACTTCCCGTCGGGATGCAGGATTGTCGGATCGATCACGGGACAGTCTTTTTGATGTTTGACCAGATCCACTCGATCATGATCGTGATGATGGTGCGAAACTAAAATCAGATTCGCTTCCCACAGATAGTCGTTACCGGCATAAGGGTCGATTTCAACGACCCATTGCTTATTCGTGGACAGCGCCAGACTGCCATGTCCGTGATAGAGTAATTGTGTCATTAGTCTTCTCCTTTCTCGCAAGAATTATCATAGATGAAATCTGCTTCAGCCATCAGATTGCAGGCTTCCAGATAGCGGTCCTCCATCGGGATCCAAACTTTTTCAAATTTCGGAAACATTTCAAATCCATTACGCGCTAGGATGCGTTCACGCTGAACCTCACGTGGGATCGTCATGACAACGCGCAGATCATAAAGATCATTGATGATTGGATGCATACAATAAGAACCTTCAATCACATAAACCGTTTGCTCAGGTAGGTGATGCTCGCCGTTAAATGCGCCTAAATGGCAATCAAAGATACGATAACAGACTTCCGACCCTGCCTGCAAGGGCTGCTTAACTTCCTGTACGAACCGTTCATAATCCACATTGCCGCCCACTTCCGCTAAACGTGCCGGTGTCCTTTTAGCAATCGGCAGGAAAAAATCATCCATTGCGATCGGTTCGATCCCATACAAGTCCTGTATATAGCCGGCCAGCGTGGATTTGCCTGAACCACAGCAACCATCGATTCCGATGATCGTCCGCTGCTGTGTCAGCAAAGCCTCCTCGATGGCTTCAAACAGATCAAAATAATGCATCCATACTTTATGAACGAGTCGATACGCCGGGTGATAGTGTTCCCGAAATGTCGCGGAATGAGAAACCATCGGCATCCCCTTGGCGATATATGCATCGATCGCTTTTTGATCCTCCGGCCCTTTGCTTTTTTTCAATTCCTCCAGGCTGGCTTTTAGACGATCCGGGTCAGGCTGCGTCATTTTGGCACTGGCAATGAAAAGGCGGTTGAGGACGCGTGCCTGTACCGGATTCAAGTTCCCAAAATGAACATGACAAAGCCGGTCATTGACATCTTCTTTGACAATTTCATAACCACGCTGCGGATCGATCTCCTGCTCGATGCGCGCCAGGCTCTTTGGTGCATCACTGACAAGATGTCCGCCTCCCATCGCACTGTGATAAAGAAATTTGATCTCATCCACGAGTTCATGACAGGGATATTTTAATAAATATGTTTTTAAATAAGGATTCATCAGAAAACCTCCTCTTCTGCCTCATAATGTTTGGCATTCGATATCTCTTCAAAGCGCCGGGTAATCTTATCGGCCGTAATCGAGACATCTTTAACATCTTTTGAGATGCCTTCTACGTTTCTGACTAATTTCGTCCAGCGCTGCTGATAGCGTTCAAATTCCTTAGCCAACAGCTGCAGCTCATCCTGGATCTGCACCGCATATTTTGAACGTTGCTGATCCTTGACCAAAACTTCCAGTGTTGTCAAGGTAGCCATCAAGGTCGTTGGGGAAACGATCCAGACATGCTTCGCGAGACTGAAATCAACCAGATCCTGATGATAAGCATAGATTTCCGCATAGACAGCCTCTGCCGGAATAAACATGATGGCCTGATCGGACGTATAGCCCGGAAGAATGTATTTACCGGCGATGTCCTGAATATGTTTTTTGATATCTTCTTTAAACTGCTTGCTGGCGGTCTGTCTTTGGGCATCAGAAAGTGTCCGATCGACCATACGACGGTAGTTTTCCAGCGGAAACTTTGAATCAATGGCAATTTTGCCCAAAGGCTCCGGTGCCTTTAACAACACATCGCAAACTAGCCCATTTGGCAGTTTCGCCTGGACCTGATAGATCCCGTCATTTTTACCGAAGACATTTTCCAGCAGGTGATTGAGCTGAACTTCCCCAAAGATACCGCGCGTTTTCTTATCTCCCAGAATGTTCTGCAAGGAAACGACCTCGTTTTGCAGTCCTTCCAGCTTCTTTTGCGCTTCGTCGATGCGTGCCATGCGTTCTAGCATCTCCTGATAAGCCCCACTGGTTTTCTCAAAGCCCGAATCCAGCCGGGCACTGACCTTCTCATTGATCAGAAACAGCCTTTTTTCCGTTAAATCAGCCAGGCGGTCAAAATCGTCGTTTAAACTGTGAGAAAGATGATCTAAACGTTCCATCGTTCCCTGCCAGATCTGCATCATCTGCTCACTGTTTCTTTTTTCCAGTTCAGCCATTTGTGCTTTCACCAGCTTCTGTGAAGCCAACTGCTCGTTTTTTTGCAGACTGACCAGATACACGAGCCCGATGACATTCACGATTGCCAGCATGAAAATGGCTATCTCCATGCTTGCGCCTCTTTCTTTCTACTTACCAAATCCATCTCCCCCTTGTCTATTATTATACCACGTGCCAGCTTGAAAGCATACAAAAAAGGCCGGATCAACGATCCAACCAGTAGACACGGCTGCTGGAGATTTCCATGCCGAGTTTCTTTTGTAAAGCTAAAGAGACATCATTGCCGACAATCACCTGACAGTATGGCACCTTTCGTTCACTAAGCTTCTGTTTGATCAAAAAGCTCTCCAGCTGATAAGCGTAACCACGCTGACGATAAGGTTCAAAGATCTCTAACAGACCCATCGACCCGTCATCATGACTGCCAATAAAGCCGGCCAGCTCATTCTCCACAAACAGGCCATAAATGCCCTGCGTTTCGATCAGCGTTGCGATGTAAGCCGGATCATTCGACAGATGATAATGTGCCACGATCGTATCCAGATAGCTTTGATCTAAGCGACGGATATCTGCATTTTCATCCACTTCGATCGAATGCCCCGGATAAAAACACTGATATACCCCCATATCTGTCTGAAACCCCTGTGCAAGCAGGGCTTCCCGGCACGCTTCATCGTGAACCACAACACATTTGGCATGATCCAGATACTTCGCAACTGCCGCGAGCGCTTCGACCTTCTCGCATTTTAGTTGCAACAGCTCGCTGCCTTTTTCGCGCAATAAAACACAGTCTGCTGAGACATATAAAAGATCGGCGCGATTTTCGATAATGGCTGAGAGCATATCGGCATTCCCGGCCATATCCTTTCTTAACATAGATAATGCATTCACTCTATCCTGCATTGTCTAACCCCCTTTAAAAATTCACCCTATCATAGCATGTTCGACATTAAACTGACAAGTTAAATCATCAACAAAAACGCTTTCATTAATAATGTTTATAGTTCCAAACAAATAATGCATTATTATTTAAAAGTAAAATGCGTTATACTGTTGTTATCAATTGAGAAAGGAGATTTCTATGCCCAAACAAAAAACCGTTCTTTACAGTGAAGCTACACTTGTAATCATCATGATCCTTAACAGCTTTGCTGTCGATCTCATGCTCTATTCAGGCTCCGGTATTTCAGCCATTTCCAGTGTACCTTATGCTCTCAATCAGATTCTGCCTTTTTTCAGTCTTGGAACCTGGACCTACTTTTTCCAATTGGGCCTTGTTTTGATCCTGATGATTCTCAGAAAACGTTTTGTTCTCGCTTATTTATTCAGTTTTGTTATTGGTCTAGGCTTTAGGGTCATGCTGGATGTTCATCAGATCTGGATCAGTCAGCTTCCCAAAGGGCTCATCTATGATCTGATTTATTTCATGATCAGCTATCTGGCAATGAGCATTGGTATTGCGCTAAGCAATCAATGTTTGATGCCGATCATCCCCACTGATCTCTTTCCACGGGAACTGGTTATGATCATTCATAAACCCTATGCCAGCATCAAGATCAGCTTTGACTTAATCTGTCTGGCCATCACGCTTTTGAGCACTTCCCTTTGTCTAGGCAACATTCAGGGGTTAGGGCTGGGAACGATCATAACCGCACTGACCATGGGAAAGGCCATCGCTATTTGTCAGCGGCAGCTCTCATCCCATCTCCAGTTTCAACGCTATATCCATCATCGTTTAGTGCGGACACATTCTGCCTGACAAAGTCAAAGAAGGCTTGAACTACCGGATAGTGGTCAGCCTTTTTTTTCATGATCATATGCATTTCTCGATAGCATTGAGGCTCTTCCAATCTCACCAGGCTGACGTCCAACTGATGAATGATCGGGATATCGGGAAGAATAGCGAATCCAAAGCCTTTTTCCACAAAACTGGCGATGACCTCATCCTCACTGATTTCAAAAACAATGTGCTCTAAGGTCATTTTCGCCTGTGCCAACAGTCGATCAATCTCATAGCGTAATCCGCTCTTAGACGAAAACAGGATCATCGGCTCATGGACCAGCTGACAAAACCGGATAGAAGGTTCGCAAGCAAATGGGTGCTGGGCGGGAACAGCCAAATAAAGGGGCTGACGATAGACCGGAACATACAGCAGATCTTCCTCCTGTCTAGGCGCCGAACTGAAGATCAGGTCATAACGTCCCTGACGCAATCCTTCCAAAAGGTCTGTCGACATCCCGCTATCACTATCCAAGGCAAAATGAATCTTAGCGTCTGGCTTCGAAGCAATAAAATCATGAATCAGCGTAGGCAAAAAGCGAACACCTGATTCACGCAGAAAGCCCAATCGGATCTCTCCTTCTCCCTGGCTTAAACGCCGTATTGCCTGATTAGCATTTTCCAAAAGCGTCAGGCCTTCCTCCACCTGTTTCAAATAAAACTCACCGGCTCTTGTCAAAGACACATTACGTCCCTCTCTTGCAAAAAGGCGAATGCCTAATTCATCTTCCAGTCCTCTGATGGCATGCGTTAAGGCAGGTTGACTGATTCCCAAAACCTTAGAGGCTTGCGTATAATGTTCTAAATGAGCTAATGTCACAAAATAATGTAAAGCATATAGATTCATTCCTTCACTTCCTCTAAAAAAGCCCTTTCGGGCCATTTTACAAATCGATCACAAAATCCTGAAAACCGGTGGTGTAAGGCTGCGCTTTTTTTAAATAAGCCAGCGCTTCATCCCAGTCTTCCTGGTCAAATGGTTCAGCGATCCCATTTTTTGAGATCTTCAACATATCATAAATCGAACACCAGACACCATCCAGCGGTGTATCGGCCATTTCCTGCTGGTCGTACATACCGCTTTGCTCATAGACATAAAGCGCCCGGCCTTCTGCTAATAGTGTTTCCATGCTTTCACGACTCCTTTTCGTATGAAAAAAAGATGGCGTGCCACCTTTTTTATTCAGCTTCCTGACGGGTATTAAAGTAAGAACCTAAACGAACTTTCGTTAGTACTTTGACGTCATGTCGAATGTCTTTTTCTTTACTCTCAAATAAAGTTACCGGAACCTCTTCAACATGAGAAAGTAATTCAGGGAAGAAAGAATTCAATAGGACAGCTTTGTCGATCCAATTGATAACACCCATCTCGATCGTTACGGATCTTGAAGAGGAATTACGGATGACAACAACGACCGCCTTATGTGCTTCCTTATCCTTACGGATCTCACAAGCCCAGCCATCACTGTTTTCGTCACTGACAAAATTAAATCCCATCACTTTGGCATAATATGACAGGTCACTTTTTAAACGAGCTAATTCGGTCTCGTCTTTCTTATAATAATATCTTTTCATTTTCGTTTCCTCCTACTCATACTATAGCATATTTCCGCTATGAATCAAGCTTGACTCTTTTTTTCTGGTGCACGCCACCTTTGTGACATTATACACTAATCGTCAAAAAAATGCTATGTCTATTTGTTTAAATATAACTTTGTTTTATTCATTTTTTCTTTTTTCCTAAAAGTTAATCAGACATCCTTCTCCACCATCCAATTTCCCTTACTTTTTTATACGAAGGCGGTTTCATTTAGACAGCAATTGGTCTATAATAGGCTTAAGTGAAGAAAGGAGAATCATGTTATGCCTATCAATGGAAAAAGAGCTTATGAATTACTGGATCGAATCGGCTTTATTCGCACGAGCGGATCGGACCAGGAAAAAGAGGCCAGTCAGATACTGATGGACGAGATCCAAAGTCTAGGAATCGAAGCCATACGTGAACCTTTTGAGGTCGAGGATGCGATTGTCCATCGTGCCATTTTAAAAGTATGCGAGCCTTATGAAAAAAGTTATGAAGTAACCGCCTGGAAATGCTGTCCAAATGCAAAGCTGGAGGGCGAGCTCTATTACGCGCAGGATGCGCTGACCCCGGTTGATCTTGCCAACATGAAAGGTAAGATCGTCTTAGTGAACAATTTCCTGCGTTTACCAACCTATAAAAAAATGCTGGAAAGCGGAGCCATTGCCTTTATTACTTACCAGGGATCACTGCTGGACAAAAGAGAAGACAGCGATCTGGATACACGTAAATTACGTGCCAACTTCCGTAAATACGGCAATCTGCCCGGCGTGAATATGCTCGTAGAGGACGCTTTCGAACTCGTTGTTAAAAAGGCTCATAAGGTCTATTTAGAAATCGAACAGGAAAACGTCACACTGACAAGTCACAACGTCTATGCCACCATCCCTGGTACTGAGGATCCAAAGACGATCATCACTTTAGGTGCCCATTACGATTCGGTACCATTTAGCACCGGTGTTTACGATAACGGCGCCGGTTCAGTCATCATCATGGAGATCCTGCGTGAGTTTGTTGCGCATCCACCACGTCGCACCGTCAAATTCTGCTGGTTTGGCAGCGAAGAAGTCGGTCTTGAAGGAAGTAAGGCTTACATCGCCAAACATCCAGAAGAAGTGGCAAAAACACGCTTAATGATCAACGTCGATGTGGCAGGCGCACCACTTGGCAAAGATGTCGCCATGATCACCGGTCCGGAAAGCCTGGTTTCTTATATTGAGTATCTCGCCTGTGCCGAGAACTTCTCATTACATGCCAGACAAGATATCTATTCCAGTGACTCGACCCCATTTGCGAATGCCGGTGTTCCGGCTGTCAGCTTCTGTCGCTTTGGTACACAGGGCGCCGCCTTCATTCATTGCCGACACGATGTCATCCAATATCTGAGTGCAGATTCACTAGAAGCCACGGCCGCGTTCGTGAACACCTTTGCTTCAGAGATCGTCAATACCGCCGTCTTCCCAGTCGAAAGAACGATGCCGGACAACATGGTCAAGAAAGTGCACGAATATCTCGACATCAAAGATGAAAAATAAATACGAAAAAAGGATTTCTTCGCGGAAATCCTTTTTGTTTGATGTTATTTCAGACATGTAGCTGATGATATCATCTTACCACATGATTTGTCCCAAAGCAAGCAAAACCAAAGAAACTTTACTGTTACTATTCACCGATAGAAGAAGGTGAAAAACTTGTCAAGAGGAAAACCCGTGTTTAGAGGTTTGCACCATGAAAGTTTAGAAGAAGTGAATTACCCATTGAAATTATGTCGTTGATCAGCGACTTTTTTTGTTTATTTTTATTTACTTTTTTATTTGTTTATGTTATAATAATGGTGTAGTGGTGTTATGTTAGGAGGTCCTCTTATGGCTTACTTTTTAAAGGTTTCTAAACAACAGTCTCGTACTTATCTTTCCATTTATGAGAGCTTTTATTCTCCAGATGTCAAAGGCACGAAGCATCGGAGTGTTATAAAT
>FCNA01000074.1 GCA_900018345.1 Clostridiales bacterium CHKCI006 | reverse complement strand
CAAGAAAGAAACGGGAAGAACGAGCCTTATTAACGAGCGTGCCGGGAATCATTGCACGGGATCAAAGAATATTGCGAAGAGAGAAAAGGAAATGGGAGGAGAGTAAAGAAATAGCAGAAAGGCAGATGGAAAAGCTGGATAAAGTATATGAAGGGACGAAACGAGCTATCCGATTCTATGAAGGTTGCCCACCAGAAATAAAGGAAAGCCTACGCAATCCAAACAATTGGAATCAATATCCGGAACTGGGATACGTGAATGAGATAGGCGATCTATACTAGGAAGGCAGGCAAGTTACCATAAACTAACTGAGTGTGCTATAAAAGAGTACACTTTTTGTGCTACAACAAAACAGGTAGGAAATGGCAAAAATTGAGGCAGGTCAGCTGACTTGCCTCAATCAATGCGAGTATCAATAAACTTTTTATTCTCTGTCATCATTTTGTCCTTGACTTTGGAACCAGTTTATAAAAATCACGATTTCTTTGAGTCTTATCGTCGCTGTTCTGGCCCATTTCCTGGCACCACAGTTCATGAGCTTATTTGTGAACAGTCAGGAAACCGAAGTCATTGCTTTAGGTGTTCAATACATTTCCTTTACATCCTTATGTTACTTTATTTTGGGAATCAACTTCATTGTTCGATTTGTTTTAACCGGTCTAGGTCAGTCCTCCATTCCATTAGGTGTTGGTATTTTGGAAATCATTGTCAGATGTTTAGGAACGTACTTTTTGATCTATCCATTAGGATTCCAGGGAATGACCTATATCAATCCTTTATGCTGGGGAACGAGTACTGTGCTGGTAGTTTTGATCTATCCATATTTATTCAAACGTGCTATGCGCCCAACAACAATGAAGCCATCCAATGAAATTTCTGCATAAAATAGGGCACACTATATTATGCCTTTTAGTTATGACTGTCTATCAGATATAAGTATTTGTGCTAAAATTACTTTTCATTTATACTAAGAGTGTCAAAAATAAAAAAAGAAAATAATTGATGAAAACCCCTTGACCTGGAGTTGACTTCAAGGTTTACAATGGTAATGGTTGAGAAAAATGGTAGAAAACGGAGGCATGTAAATGGAAAACTTAGTACAGGGAATTTACACTGGTGAAAGAGCGCTATTTAAGAGCGTTGATTTAAATATTACAGATTCTATTTTTGAAGATGGGGAATCTCCATTAAAAGAAAGCAAAGGCGTTCAGCTAAATAACTGTATTTTTAAATGGAAATACCCATTATGGTACTGTAACGATATCAAGGTCAATGATTCGACTTTACTTGAAACGGCCCGTTCAGGTATCTGGTACACACACCACATTCAAATTAAAGACAGCATCATCGAAGCACCAAAGACATTCAGACGTTCTAGTCATATCGAATTAGAAAATGTCGATATGCCTTTAGCTCAGGAAACCTTATGGAACTGTCATGATATCCATCTGAATCATGTGCAGGCTAGAGGAGACTACTTTGGTTTTAATAGTGAGAATATTACGATCAATGATCTCAATCTGACAGGTAACTACTGTTTTGATGGCGGTAAGAATATCGAGGTACATCATGCAAAGCTGATTTCTAAAGATGCTTTCTGGAACTGTGAGAATGTCACGGTCTATGATTCTGTCATCATTGGTGAATACTTAGGCTGGAATTCAAAGAATGTGACCTTTGTGAACTGTACCATTGAAAGTTTGCAGGGACTGTGCTATATCGAGAACTTAAAAATGGTCAATTGTAAATTACTGAAGACTACCTTGGCCTTTGAGTATTCAACAGTGGATGCTGAGATCGTAAATCATATCGACAGTGTCTTTAATCCAACAGCAGGTGTGATCAAAGCCAAAAGTATTGGTGAGTTGATCATGGATCCAACCAAGATCGATCCATCTGCAACACAAATTATTACAGAAGAATAAAAAAGGTATATGCAGCCCAAAGGCTGCATATCCTATTATTCGGGACCAAAAAAGGAGGAAGCAATGATGAACGAAGTTTATTATGATTTATTTCCGTCTTTGATCTATCAGTGGGTAGCAGGTATGTGCCATGCCAAGGCTTGCCCGGATACCTGCAGTGTTTACTTCTGCAGTGATCCATATCGTGGGCGTATTCATTTTCATGAGCACAACGTCGTAGAGCTGGCCATTGAGGATAAACGAACGGACGAAAATGTATTTTATCTGCATTTTGAAATGACAGATATGAAGATCATTGTCGATCATATTCGCTCATTCTTTCATTTCTTATGCGGACATACCGAAGAGGTGTCATTAGATGCGTCAAAAGTTTCTAGCCATGAGCAGTTGAAAATCTTATTAAGCTGTACATCAGGATTGACCACTTCTTATTTTGCTTATTTGATGCAAGAAGCATTGGCCC
The DNA here is from genome assembly GCA_900018345.1 of Clostridiales bacterium CHKCI006. GTDB lineage: Bacteria > Bacillota_I > Bacilli_A > Erysipelotrichales > Coprobacillaceae > Fimiplasma > Fimiplasma intestinipullorum. The sequence continues at coordinate 37,229 of FCNA01000074.1, read as the reverse complement.
CATTAAAAGAGAATATCACGATTGATGCCGTGAGCTATTTGGATTTAGATCAAGTCCAACAAGATTATGATGTTATCTTACTGGCTCCTCAGATTGCCTATAAATATCCGGAGCTTAAAGAGAGGTATGGCAGTAAGCTCATGAAGATCGATACGTTAGATTTTGCGACAGGCAATGTCAATCATGTGCTCAATGAGGTATTGAGCGTACACTAAAGCCAATCACGAGGATTGGCTTTTTATCTGTTTAAAAGATAGTTTTTGAAGGATTAGACCACCGCTTTGGGCCAGAAAAAGAGGAATCCATACACGACTAGCCATTTCCAGCAGTCCTGCCATCGTTAAAGGGAAGTGCTTAAGCCACATGGCTAGAATCATGAAGATAAACATCCCTGCTACACTTGCCATAAGTCTTAGATTCGCTTTTTTAGTGTGATGGTAACCATAGGTAAAGCACAAAGCACAGGCAATAACGATATCAAACTGAGCCATCGTATTGCGATAGAAGATTTGTTCAACATTAATGGCATCTAAATAGAGCAGCGAAGAAAAGAAGAAAAAGGAACTCATCAAAGTCAGGATCAGTACAAACTGGAGCGTTCCATTCAGCCTGGTGGCTCGCATCAGCAAAGAGCCAAGTGCAAGATAAAGGATGGTAACTAGACATTCGTTCATTAAGATCCTGCTGTATATATCTCTCATCGTATCATCTTGTCGTATAGAAAGATCAACAAATCTTTCTTTTAATAAGAACCAGGCAAGCACAAAGAAGCAGGATGCTAAGATTGTTTTTTCCAGATGATCCCATCTGTTTCTTGAATAGTATCCATTGGCCACTAACAGGCTCGTTATGCAAAGCATCAAAAGGAGATAAAGTTCACTCATCTTATTTTCTGTAAACTGATTCAAAGATCCTGGAAGCATCGTACTGTACCAGGCCCAAATACCTAGACCAGTCAATCCAAGAATGATCAATTCAATGAGATAACCCGTTAAATATTGTTTCATTTTCATAATGACACCTCATTTCGCTTCTGCATGAGCCATCCAGCACCAAAAGAAAGCAAGATTGGGTAGAGAAAACGCATGATTAAGAAAGGATAAATGATAATTTCAGAGCCGAACGCTTTATTTAGGTAATAAAGCAATAAATTTCCAAGCAGTATGCCTATGATCAAATAAAGATTGTGCTTCCCTTGATGATAATAGCCATAAGCAAAGCTCAAAGCACCAGCGACAGAAGCACCAAGATAGATTTCAGGAGTCATATGCGCTAATTGATTGAGCGCTGCATGATTGAAGAGGATTAAGAAAATAGGGACAAAGAAGTTAAGTACACCAATTAGAATCAAGTTGACCCACCAATCTATCTTTTGTGTATGAACCAGCATGTCACCAATAACTAAATATGGAATCAAAGTTAAAATACCAGAGATAAAATAAGTGATACTGACATTGGCTTCCACCACATTAACATCTTGATAAATCATCCGATATTGTCTAGACAACAAACAAAATATAACAAGGAGATATAAGATGCCTGATCCTATCATAATCAAGCGATCTGTTTTAGTAGGACATGACCAAACGTCAATCATTAATAAGGCACTAACGCCAGTCCAGCCGATGACAGATAGTAGACCAATCTGAAATGGTGTCAACGTCTCTCCTATTGTCAGGACAGGCTCTAAGCAGAAAAGAGATGCCCACCAATAGAAGCCCAAAGACATGAGAATCAGTACTAACAGATAAAGGGCATAGCTCATCATCGTTCGTTTCGATAGCATAATATCACCTCGTTATTATTAAAATTATTTTTATCTATCTTTATTGTAATCTATTCTAAATTAAAAGTAAATATACAATCGTTTATATTTTCCAACATTTATCCGAAAATAATTGAATTTGTCCTATTAATGCAATGAAAACGCTTGATTTTTATCATTTACCCCTTTATTTCTCATTTTTTGTGTGATATATTTATTATGGAACAAATGCCACGAAGAAAGGGAGAGCTGCAGTTGTCTCCAATCTTACTTCTCTATGTTGGGAGAGCATAGAGAAGTATAGTTAAGGAAAATTGTAGTGAGAGGATTTAAAATGAAAAAGATTTTAAGTTTTTTATTAGTCTCAATCTTAGCGTTAACTTGTACAGTAGGACATTGTACACATGTTCATGATGAAAACTGTGGATACAATCCTGAAACAGGCGAAGGATGCACACATGTGTGCGAATATATTGATCCAAAACATGAAAAGAATCCACACGATTAAATTTTATGACTGCGAAAAGATTTATAAGTAACCATTTAGCAGCATATATAAAATTGAAAATGTACGATAACAAAGTTGATGAGTATTTTCTTGCAAAGAATGTCCAAGTTGATAGCAATCAATTGATAAATTCTTTGAATACTTGTTATAGAGTTAATGATGATGTAGTTAAAGTACTCATTTTTTTAAATACAGATGTAAATTCTGTTTTTAAAAGAAATCTTTCTTTTGAAAAACTGCGTAATGATTTTTTTTATGCAGTATTTTATTCATTGGATGATAGAACAAAAATATATCATCAAATACTACAGCAAGCGGATAGTCTAAAATCGTCTCCATACAGCATAGATATTCTCATGATGAAATATATTTTTTGTATTTCAGTTACAGAGGATTATTTAAATTTAAGGTATTATCTGGATCGTTTTTCTGTAATTATGCCTTTTCTTTCTAGTTATTATAGAAAACTTTATTATGTTTTCTTACTTTCATATTTAGATAACACATCTCAGTATAAAGGTATATTGAATATTTTTAATTACGTGTCCAGCTTGCCTTGCGAAGATATTAATCTTAAAGGTAGACTTTATTATACTGGATTATCTATTTTTAGAAGTTTAGGTAATCTTGAAAAAGCAAAGAATAATTATTTTCAAGCTAAACGATATTTAAGTGAAGCAAACAACATTGCTATGCTTGAAAACTTAAATTTGAAGTATTCAGGTTTACTGAGAATATCTGGAGAGATTCAAGCATCATTAAAAAATGATTTAAAGTTACTGGAAGATTATACAGTTAAACAATATAGGTTGCGAAATATTGAGATTCTGTTTAATAATATTGCTTGGACTTATTCCTTACTACATGATTATAAGAAAGCAGTATTTTACTATCAGAAAGCTTTAGAAACATTGAATGATAATGATGTCTATTTTAACATAGCATTTTGTTGTTATCGAATTGGAGAAGAACCAATGGCATCTAATTATGTTCAATTAGGAAAGAAAGCACCTAGTTGTGGTGATTATATTTATCTTTTGCTAGATTGGCTGGAACTAATGATACAAGATAGATATAGCCATAAAACGATGCAAGTCCTCCAAAACATATTAAAAAACTATGAAAGTGATTTAGAAGAAATAGATAAGGATACTATAAAAATCGAAATCATCAACTACTATTATTATAATCGTATGTATGAGGAAGCCATCCATGCATTACAGCCGTTGATGGGCAAACAATTGATTAGTCCTAGTGAATTAATATTTACAAAGAAAAATGAGAATAGGCATGATTTTTTGTTTTCAGAGGATGAATTAACTTTAAGAAGTCAACTGATGGAATCGGATGATTTATTCTTTGAAGATGATGATTTAGGTGAGGATGATTGGGAAGAATTGGATGATTCCTTTTCTAGATTCACGCATAACTAATGATCGCTTGTAAGGAGGCGATCATTTTTATTTGCATCTTTTACTTATTTAGGTTAAATTAATGTATAGATATGTGAATCTGAGAAAGGATGATTTCATGAGCAAAACATTAGTATTAGCGGAAAAACCATCCGTTGCAAGAGATATTGCAAGGGTGTTGAATTGTAATAAGAAATTAAATGGTGCTTTGGAAGGAAACCAGTATGTGGTCACCTGGGCTTTGGGACATTTGGTAACTTTAGCGGACCCAGAGAAATATGATAAGAAATATCAAAGCTGGCATTTGGAAGATCTGCCTATCATGCCTGATCGTATGTCTTTGGTCGTGATAGGAAAGACATCCAAACAGTATCAGGCTTGTCGTACGCAAATGATGCGACAGGATGTTTCTGAGATTGTGATTGCGACAGATGCTGGTAGAGAAGGCGAACTGGTTGCTCGCTGGATCATTCAGAAAGCAGGCATCAAAAAGAAGATGAAACGTCTATGGATTTCATCAGTGACGGATAAAGCGATTCGTGAGGGATTCAAGAATTTAAAGAATGCCAAAGAGTATGAACCACTTTATCATAGTGCGTATAGTCGCAGTGTGGCAGACTGGCTGGTAGGTATTAATGCGACACGAGCATTAACATGTAAATATAATGCACAATTAGCTTGTGGTCGCGTACAGACACCTACTTTGGCTTTAATTAATCAGCGTGAAGAAGAAATTCGTCAGTTTAAACCTCAAACTTATTATGGTATACAGGTTGATGCCGGTAAGATTCATTGGAGCTGGCGTTCAAAGAAGAATGAAAGCCATTGGTTTGATGCGCAGGCCATTGAAAAAGTCATGGACCGATTCAACGGACAAAAGCTTAAAGTGACAGATATCCAGACATCTCAAAAGAAACAGTATGCCCCTTTGTTGTATGATCTCACAGAGCTGCAGCGTGATGCAAACCGACTGTTTGGTTATTCAGCGAAGGAAACATTGAATATAATGCAGAGTCTTTATGAGCACCATAAGGTCCTCACCTATCCTCGAACCGACTCACGCTATTTGACGGATGATATTGTGCCTACACTCAAGGAGCGTTTAGAAGCGAGTCTCGGAGGGGATTATGATAATGTGATTGAAGAAATCTTAGCTAAACCCATCAAGAAACAATCTCACTTTGTGAATAATGCGAAGGTTTCTGATCACCATGCGATCATTCCTACGGAGAAACCGGCTGATTTCTATGATTTCACAGACGGAGAAAGAAGAATTTATGATTTGGTCTTGAAACGTTTCTTAGCGGTGTTATTACCCCCTTATGAATATGAGAAGACGACATTGAAAGCTGTCGTAGGGGATGAAACCTTTGTGGCAGCTGGCAAAAGAGAGAAGAAAAAGGGGTGGAAGATGGTTGATCAGCGTCATATGGATGAGGATGACGAGGATGAGCTGGATAATCAGTCTTTGCCGTTAATCAATAAAAGGGATGTGTTATCGATTGACCGAATCATCAAGACGTCCGGAAAAACACAGCCGCCCGCTTATTTTAATGAAGCGACATTACTGTCAGCGATGGAAAATCCGGTCAAGTATATGCGATCACAATCTAAGAAGTTTAATCAGACTTTGGTTGAAACAGGTGGCTTGGGGACAGTCGCAACGAGAGCGGATATTATTGATAAATTGTTTAATACGTATCTGATCGAAAAACGCGGTCAGGAAATTCATGTCACAGCTAAAGGCAAACAACTGCTAGGCTTGGTTCCGGCTGACTTGCGTTCACCTGAATTAACCGCTAAATGGGAAATCGAATTAGGCAAAATTGCGAAAGGCAAAGAAAAACCTGAGACCTTTATTAAAGAGATTCGGAAGTATACCCAAGACATCATTAAGGAAATTGAGACCACGGATGGTAAATTTAAGCATGATAATATGACCGGGAAGAAATGTCCTGAGTGTGGAGCGGCGTTGTTAGAAGTGAACTCTAAAAAAGGACGCATGCTGGTATGTTCGAATCGTGAATGTCATTATAAAGAACGATTAGCGATTTTGACAAATGCGAGATGTCCGAACTGTCATAAGAAAATGGAATTAGTTGGACAAGGGGAGAAGCAAATGTTTGTGTGCCGCAACTGCGGTTATCGCCAGCATATGGATGCTTTCCAAAAAGAACGGGCGGAACGTAAAAATCAGGCTGCTAAAACGGATGTCAAAAAGTATATGGCAAAACAAAAGCAGGAAGCGAAAATGAGCGTAGAAGATTCACCGTTCGCAAGTCTGTTATCTTTAAAAGATGAACTCAAGTAGTAAAGATATTTTGAAAAAAATGAGTTAAAAACATATATTAAGTGATGCTATCTATTCATAAAAACAGCAGTTATCTGCTGTTTCTTTTGTCTTTAATAGAATAAAATATTGAATTTGTTACTAAAAGTCGAACACTTTTTACTTTGGATTCCTGTTCTTTTTGTCGCTAATCTGTTATACTTGTAGTAAGCACAAAGGATATGACGATTCTTGTCTGTTTGTAACAGTTTTTAGCTAAACCATGTACGAATCGTGCATGGTGAAAGCGGCTTGCTCATGGTAAAATAAAGGAAAGGAGAGACAATGCCTCAAGAGCAATCGTTTCATTTACCATTGCGTGCAAGTCAAATCGATCAGTACGATCAGACGTGCAAGCACCTGTTTTCTCAGAAAGTCATCCTGGCTTATATTCTGAGAGATTATGTACCCGGATTTGAGAACTGTTCTATACAACAGATGATGAATGATTATTTGCATGACCCAATGGAGGCTGATCCTTTTACGAATGCGCTGACAGGGATGACGAATGATAGAGGACATCTACGCTATGATCTTTTGTTTTCCGTAAAGATCCCGGGAGGGCAGAAGATGTATCTGAATGTAGAACCCCAGGGGTTGATAAAGAAGAACGAGGCAATCATGAAACGTGTTCTCTATTATAGTTCTGAGATGATCAGTTCACAATATGGGACGGTCTTTACAGGAAGTCATTATGAATATTTGAGAAGATGTTGTGGAATTTGGATTGTCTTTAAGGCGCCTAAGAAACATCAGAATCGTGTCTATCAACTGAAGGTGCAGGGAGACGCCATGCTGGAAACACAATTTGGCAAAGAAATCAGTGAGCTATGTGAATCGGTGGTAATCTGCCTGGGTGAACCGGATGAGGCACCAAAGGGAAGCTCATTACGTTTATTAGATATCTTATTTAGCAGGACAATGTGTGCCAAGGAAAAGGAAATGCGTGTCTTCAAAGAGTATGGAATAACACTGGAGAGAGAGGAGGGAAGTGATATGCCAACGTTTGGAGAAGCGATGATGGAAGTCATGGAATATGAAGCAAAGCAAAAGTATTTAGCTATTGGCAAAGATGAGGGAAAAAAAGAAGGCCGAGAAGAAGAAAAGGTCAATGGCATCCTCAAGATGGCCGAAGTCTTAAGAAGCCTTAACTTAAGCCAAACGGAAATTATCGAGAAGATTCAGAAAAGTTATTCGATGAGCTACGATGAAATTCGCATGATTATTTCCTGATCAGGACAAAACAAACGAACAAGCCTTCGTGTGATTTGAAATAGGCGAAGTAAGATTGCTTCGCCTATACTTTCAGAGGAGAGAAGCGATATGCCAACATTTGGAGAAGCGATGATGGAAGTCATGGAATATGAAGCAAAGCAAAAGTATTTAGCTATTGGCAAAGATGAGGGAAAAAAAGAAGGCCGAATTGAAGGCCGAGAAGAAGAAAAGGTCAATGGCATCCTCAAGATGGCCGAAGTCTTAAGAAGCCTCAACTTAAGCCAAACGGAAATTATCGAGAAGATTCAGAAAAGTTATTCGATGAGCTACGATGAAATTCACATGATTATTTCCTGAGCATGGACAAAACAAACGGGCAAACCTGCGTGTGATTAGAAATAGGCGAAGTAAGATTGCCTCGCCTATACCTTCAGAGGAGGGAAGCGATATGCCGACATTTGGGGAAGCAATGATGGAAGTCATGGAATATGAAGCAAAGCAAAAGTATTTAGCTATTGGCAAAGATGAGGGAAAAAAAGAAGGCCGAATTGAGGGCCTAATTGAAGGTCGAATTGAAGGCCGAGAAGAAGAAAAGGTCAATGGCATCCTCAAGATGGCAGAAGTCTTAAGAAGCCTCAATTTAAGCCAAACGGAAATTATCGAGAAGATTCAGAAAAGTTATTCGATGAGCTACGATGAAATTCACATGATTATTTCCTGAGCATGGACAAAACAAACGGACAAGCCTTCGTGTGATTTGAAATAGGCGAAGTAAGATTGCTTCGCCTATACCTTCAAAGGTCTTTCGTAATATAATATAAAAAGTAATGCTTAGGATAGGATAAACTAGATACGCCGGATGTTGTATCATTACTTTAAGTGGGTCAGGGAAGTTTTTAGAACTTCCTTTTTTTGATTGGGATAGTCAATGCGAAGTAAATATGTTATGCTACATATGTGTATGTGAGGGGGAATATGTGATGGAAATCAATACATCTTTAGTTCAATCACTGATTAGAGATCAATTCAGTGAATGGCAGGATCTCGAAATCAAACCTGTAGCGAAAAGCGGACATGATAACCGCACTTTTCATTTAGGAGATGATATGGCGATTCGTTTGCCTAGTGGAGCGGATTATGCTGCGCAAGTAGCCAAGGAAAATAAGTGGCTTCCTTATTTACAGGATCATTTAGCTTATCCCATATCCAAGCCACTGGCAGCGGGGGAACCGACTGCCTATTACCCTTATCCTTGGTCGATCAATCGCTGGATCAAGGCAGATGTATTAAGAGACGATGACCAGGCGAATCGAATGAGTTTAGCGAAAGAATTGAGGGAAGCTTTAAAAGCACTTCAGTGTATTCCCTGTGAAGGTGGACCAGCGGCAGGGAAACATAATTTTTATCGTGGGGGTGATTTGAAAATCTATCATAATGAGACCCAGGATGCGTTAACTGAGCTTACCCAGGAATTGCCGGTAGATCGCTTGGCTGCAATCTGGCAGGATTGTATCGCAACGACTTATGCCAAAACACCGGTTTGGGTTCATGGAGATGTTGCCCCGGGAAATATTTTAATGAAAGATCATCATTTCTATGGACTGATTGATTTTGGTATCTTAGGGATTGGTGATCCTGCCTGTGATTACGCGATGGCCTGGACCTATTTTCATGTTGCTGAGCGAGCGCTTTTCTTACAGGATTTAGATCAGGATATGATTGCCCGTGCACGTGGCTGGGCTTTATGGAAAGCTTTGATTACCTATCACGATCGCGATGATGCGGTTAGACAAAATGCACATGAAACCATTCAGGCTATCCTGGAAGAAACAAATTAGATACAATTGTATGTTAAAGTAGAGATGAGGTGAGATCATGAATCGTATTTTAATCATCGAAGATGAAGAATCCATCGCGAATATGATCAAGCTTTGTTTGAGTAAGCATGGCTATGCGTGTATGATTGCGTTAAATGGAATGCAGGGATTAGAACTACTGGAAAGTCAGTCTTTTGATCTTGTATTATTGGATATCATGCTTCCTGATATGGATGGGATCAGTATTTTAGAATATATTTCACCAGGCATGGTTCCCGTCATCTTAGTGACGGCCAAAGGTGCGGTTCAGGATAAGGTATTGGGGCTACGCAGTGGCGCAGAGGATTATATTGTGAAACCCTTTGATCTCGAAGAATTGCTGGCACGAGTTGAAACCGTGTTAAGACGCTATCATAAGATGGAACGTTATTTTGAAATAGGGACGCTTAAAGTAGATACATTATCCCATCTTGTGTACCGGGATGGACAAGCTGTCCTGCTAGCTAAAAAGGAATATGATCTTTTACTCTATCTCATTCGCAATCCGCATATTGCGCTTTATCGTGAAACCATCTTTGAACAGGTCTGGCAGGAACCTTATTACGCCAATACACGGACGATTGATCTGCATATCCAACGGCTGAAAAAGAAATTGTGTTTGGCGGAGGCGATCGAGACGGTCTATAAAGTAGGCTATCGTTTTTGGCCGGAGAAAGTCCAATGAGATTATCCCAAAAGTTCTTCGCCATTACTTATTGCATCGTTCTTTTGTTTTGTGGGATTGGTGGCAGTGTGTTGGTTCATTATGCTTCTTCTTTGCTTTATCAGAATCGTGAGGCATCCTTAAAGCAGACAAGTACTTATGTTTTAGAGAGTTTTTTGTCCCTGGCAGATCTGGGGAGTGGATTATACGACCAAACGGAGCTTGATCAGATGACCAGACAAATCAGTCAGGAAATGGGTAATGCCTCCTGTCAAATACAGATCAGGCCGTATGATGAGACAGAAAATCTTCATTTAGGGTTAGGTTATTTAGATTATCAGCCAGCGCAGTTGATGATGTACAGCTTATCTCGTGTAGAGGTGAGCAATCAGAATTATTTGATACAGGTAAGGATGGATCTCAAAGACATCGAACGTCAAACGCATCTGCTATGGTATGTTTATATGCTGATGGTCCTGGTCATGGCTTTAACGAGTGGCTTGGTGCTTAACCGGGTGGCAAATCGTTTGGCTAAACCCATCAATCAGCTTTCTTTAGGAGCGAAGCAGATAGCCAAAGGACAATACGGAAAGCAAGTTTTGATCCAAAGCCACGATCATGAATTACAGCAGTTAGCTGATAGTTTTAATCATATGTCTTTGATGGTTGAGAATAATATTCAGGAAGTGACAAGACAAGCCAACCAGCGGGATCTCTTTGTAGCGAATTTTACCCATGAGATGAAAACACCCATGACTTCGATCATCGGCTATGCCCGCATGCTGGATATCTATGACCTGGATAGTGAAGAGGGGCATCAGGCAGCAAAGGCCATTTATCATGAAGCGAAGCGGCTTGAAAACCTTTCCCAGCAATTATTGAATTTATATTTATATCAAAATGAGAATTTTGAGATGCAGACACTTTCCTTGAGGACACTGGAGGAACAATTACGTATTTCACTTGATCCCTTGAGTGCAAAATATAATGTTGCTTACCAATGTACATTTGCAGAGGGCACGATCATTGGCAATATGCCCTTATTACTCTCCCTATTGTGTAATCTGGCAGATAATGCCATGAAGGCTTCCCAACCGGGGCAAGTCATCTTATTATCCAGCGAAAAGCGTGATGATATGATGCGTTTCTATGTGAAAGATGAGGGACGTGGCATTCAGCCTGAACATTTACCTTATTTGACCGAGGCTTTTTATCGTGAAGATAAGGCGCGTTCTCGTAACCAGGGCGGGGCAGGACTCGGATTAACGTTATGCGAAGACATCTGCCGGATCCATGGCACGACCTTAACATTTGAAAGTGAAGTGGGGCAGGGAACGCTGGTCTATTTTGATTTGAAAGGCGGTTTTGCGAAATGAAGAAGCGTATCGTATCGATTGGCATCTTATGCCTGACCTTCATTGTGCTTTTGATGCCCATGCAAATAGAGCGGTTCTATCGTCAGATACAGTTAGGACAACAGCGCTTTTGGGATTACGGTAACACCTATCAGAATGCAGAACTCACCGCTGCCCAAGTCGTTCAATTGTATCAGAACAGTGAACTCACAGCAGACCTGGAAAAAAATTATGCGACAAGCGAGGCGAAGATCAGAGAGAAGATCGAATATATTTTGTTGGAGACTGACTTTTCGGTCACCTACCATGTTTTATCCATCAGTCAGGATGTACAGTTGGTGCTTCATCAGGATCGTCCCGTAGCGATGGATCTGGTAAGTGTCGAGTTAGAAACCAATGTCGGATTTATGTATTTTGTGTTCGAGGCCAAGAGCTGTGCCTTGCTGGAGATGCAGTGTGAGTTTAATCAATGGTTTAAGGTGGATGAACGCAATCTCCCGCATTATTTTCAAGATATCATGCATCTGACCGAACAGATGTATACCATCACTTGTGATGAAGCGACAAACACGCTCTATGCCACTACCGCTAGTGAGTATGAAAAGAAAAATAATGATGAAATCACATATTTTTTTAAAACAAATTTATCTAAACTTATGCTATGATAAGCATAAGGAGGTGGCCGGATGACAACTTTTCTCCAGATCTTGATGTGCTTATTTGCTTTTATCATGAATGAACCCTGTCCGAAGCTGCCGGTGGATGATACGGATCTGGCGGCTGTATTGATTGAAGTGCCTGTGTTGAATCAGTATCCTGCGCTGCCTACAGGTTGCGAAGCGACGGCGGCAACCATGGTTCTGCAGTATTTTCATGAGGATATTGACCATGTGACCTTTGCTTCGGAATGGTTGAACTGTGAGCCCGTTTATGATATGGAAGGCCTTCTTTATGGTCCCCATCCGCAGCAGGCTTTTGTCGGCGATCCATTTTCGGAGTATGGACTAGGTTGTTATGCCGGTGCCATTGAACAAGCCATCCAGGAACATAGTGTCTTATGTGATGCAACTGCCATTTTTGATGTGAGTCTGGAAAGTTTAGCGAGTCAGTATATTGATCAGGGGATCCCAGTGGTGATTTGGGCAACGCTGGAATTACAGTCTCCTGAAATGGGTTCGAGCTGGTTAGTGGAAGATGGCTCTTTATTTACCTGGCAATCCCGTGAGCATTGCCTGGTGTTAGTTGGTTATAATGACTGGTATTATTTTGTGAATGACCCGCAGACGGGGACTTGTGTGCAATATCCTAAATTCTGGTTTGAGACGCGCTATCATCAAATGGGCGCTCAGGCGGTTGTGATCGAACCGGTGAATTAACCGGTTTTTTTGATACAGAAACGATACAACTTTCCGACAATCAGGATACATGCCTCTGTTAGAATCATTGCGGAGGTGGTTAGATATGAAAACCATAGTGACCGTTTTATGGCTGGTTTGCTATTTATTGGCAGGCTGTTCGCCGATTCAGATGGTACCTGAGGAATATCAGTTAGATGTTCCCTTGCTTTCTCAGTATCCAGAATTGCCCACAGGTTGTGAAGTGACCGCAGCTACCATGGTTTTACAATATTACGGTGAAGACGTACAGCCTACTGAAGTGGCTGCCAACTGGCTGGAATGCCAATGTCCTTATATGAAAAATGGGACTTTATATGGTCCGGATCCGCATCAGGTCTTTGTAGGTAATCCGTTTGAGTCGAATAGTTATGGTTGTTATGCACCGGTCATCGCACAAATGATTCAGGATCATTCCCGTTTGTGTCGTGCGCAGTTAGTCAGTGTCACTGACTTAGAGACACTTTGCGATACGTATATTTGTAAGGATAAACCTGTTTTGATCTGGGTGACCATGGAAATGAAGGCATCCCAGGAAGGGAATCGCTGGCAGTTAAAAAACGGCGAAACCTTTACTTGGATTGCCGGGGAACACTGTGTGGTCTTAACAGGCTATGATGCCACGTATTATTATCTGAATGATCCGATGACAGGACAGCTGGAAAAGTATCCCAAAGCGCTGGTACAGCGCCGCTATGAAGAACTGGGCTGTCAGGCGGTTGCGATCGAAGATCAAAAAAAGACCAGCCGGAGCTGATCTTTACGAATTAAATTTTAAGAGCTAAACGATAAGCCGTATGGAAGGCATCGAAGATCTTACCAGGTTTCACGGCATCGCCAACTAGATAAGCTTCTTTGCCAGCTTCCATTAACTGGTCGTATAAGCACTGTTCTGAAGCTAAGCCCGTCGCAATAACAACCGTATCAACATCAATCGTTGAAGTGCACTTACCTTTTTGTACAGTGATCTGATGATCATTGATTTCTAGTAGCCGTGTGTTGGTGTGTACATCGATAGGCATACCGGCCATCTTTTCAGCGTAAGCCATCTGGTCTGTGGCAGCTACACCATTCATGATCTGAGGGAGCATTTCTACCAGCACGACCTGATTAGGTTCCTTGGCAAGGTATAAAGCTGTTTCGGTACCCACTAAGCCACCACCGATGACGGCAATGCGTCCAGTTGGCTGAACTTCTTCATTGAGCACGTCTAAAGCATCACAAACATTTTTGCCATCCATACCAGGAACTTTAGGCATCATAGGGCGGCTTCCGGTTGCGACAATCACAGCATCAAAGTCTTTCAGATCTTCAGGGGTAGCCTCTTTTTGGACAACTGGAATGCCCAGTTTTTCGATTTGAGTGATTTGGTATTTCATTAATGGGCGAATATCTGCTTTAAATTCAGGCGCTGAAGCTTCATGTAAGAGACCGCCGAGGGCTTTTTTCTCAAACAGGGTCACCTCATGGCCACGCAGTTTAGCGACTCTCGCTGCTTCCATGCCTGCAGGACCACCACCGACGATAGCGACTTTACGAGGGGTTTTAGCTGGTTCAATATCCAGTTCACCTTCACGACTGATGGTTGGATTCAGCGCACAGGTAATCGCCTTGTAATTGAAGAAGGTTCTTTCCAGACAGCCTTCGTTGCAGCGGATACATGGGCGAATATCTTCTGGATGATCATGCATGGCTTTATTTGGCCATTCTGGATCAGCCCATAATGGACGACCTAAACCAACGAAGTCACCTTTGCCACTGGCAATGATCTCTTCAGCGTATTCAGGTAAGGTAATCGAACCAGAAGCGATAACCGGTACGTTGACCACTTTCTTGATGGCTTCGGCAGCCCACACATTATGACAAGGCTCGATGGCCATAGGGGTTACCTGATGGATCATGGTATGATGGTCACCACCGGAAATATGGAAAGCATCGATGCCTTCTTTTTCCAGGACTTTGGCCAGTGCAATGGTATCTTCGATTGGGAAACCATCCGGCTCATAATCTGTACCGCTTAAACGGATCGTCACTGGGAAGTCAGGACCGACTTTTTTACGGACATCACGCACGATCTCAACATAGATACGCATTCTGTTTTCCAGACTGCCACCGTAAAGATCGGTGCGATGGTTGGTTGTTGGAGAGAAGAAGTTTGTCAATAGATAGCCATGGGCACCGTGAATCTCAACGAGCTCAAATCCCGCAATTTTAGCACGTAAAGCGGCATCACCAAAAGCGTGTACGATATCTTGAATCTGTTCAATCGTTAAAACCTGAGGCACGGCCTGGACACCATACTGATCCCAGAGTCTTGGCCAAGGAATCGCTGAAGGTGCGAAGATTGGTTGTGTACCAAGGAACTTTTGCCGGCCACAGTGTTCAATTTGAATGCCTGGAACGGCACCTTGTTCTTTGATGTTTTCTGCGAGCCAGGATAATCCAGAAATATGTTCATTACTGGAGATACCTAAATGGCAGTGAGCTGATTTTGCCCCCAGATCATCGACATAAGCATACTCGACAATGATCATCCCGGCGCCACCGGCAGCCTGTTTGCGATAATAACGCACAAGCCTTTCGGAGACTGTTCCGTCCATGTTGCTCATACCGGATGACTGAGGAGCTTTCATGATACGGTTCTTAAGCGTAAGTGTCCCAATCTTACCTGGGGTAAAGACATGTGGAAATAGTTTTGACATAAAATTTTCCTCCTTTTTTCTCTAACTCTATTATAAAAAATTCACAAGAGTCCTTCTGTATCTTGTGATACAGAAGAGAAAGTTTTATAATAGAGTCGTGGTGATAAAAATGGAAATTGATGATTTAGCTATACGATTTGTATTAAAAGATGATTTGCTTAGCTTGCGTAAGGTTCTTTGTGACCGCTTTTTGATTCAGGAGTATCCTAAGGGTCATTGTTTTAATAGAGCAGGTACAACGAGTGATTACCTGTACTTTATTTTAGATGGTCAAGTCGATGTCTATACGCTCAATGAGCAAGGCTACGTGCGACTGATAGGGATCCATCAGCGCAATACATTATTTAATCTGGATAATCTGGTCAATGAACCGGCGATCATCACAACGATTGCCAATACAAAGGTAACAGGTATCTGTGTGACGATGAATGATCTACTGACTGTTCTTAAAGAGCATCCGGAACATTATGCACTGTTGCTTTCCTATTTGTCTAAAGTGCTGCGCTTAATGTGCTATGATGCCATCGAGCAAAGCATTCGGGATGTGAAAACGCGTTTATTGCATTTTTTGCTTCTATATGCGCATAATAATGAGTCGATGAAGATTCCTTTCTCGCAGCAGCGTATTGCCAGTGCCATCAATGCCTCCCGTATTCAGGTGGCGCGTATCTTAGCTGAATTAAAAGCATCAGGCGTGATTGAATTACATCGCAATAGTGTGGTCATCTGTTCGCTGGATGGTCTGTTAGAAGCGCTGGAAGAAAGAAATGAATGCGCGTAAGGCACTAGTCAATGAAAAGCAAGGGGACAACGTTTTTTCTGTACCTTGGTTCGTTTGTCCTGTATAATGTGCCTAGTAGGGAGGGATACGATGAAGCCATATCGTATGATATTTTGTGACCTGGATGGGACTTTATTAGATGATGATAAACATATATCCGAACTGACGTTCAAAACAGCCCGTGAATTGAGAAATCAGGGCATTTATTTCTGTGTCGCCACCGGACGTCCACAAGCCGGCATCGAAAAAAACTGGACGCAATGGCAACTGGATGAATTAGCCGATGTCGTGATTGGTATCAATGGGGCGATGATCTGGGATCAGGGAAAACGTGAAGATGTTTATTTTTTGACACCCGCAGCGATGCGCCAGATTCAGGAAATCTTTGATCCGTTGCAGCCTAAGTATTATATTTATGATCTTGAACATGTCTATGCTAACGAAAACGATGAGAAGGCAAAAGAATTACAAAGAATCAATCAAGTCGCTTATCGCTATGCAGACATGAAGAAACTGATGGAGCAGCCGCAGCCGAAGATTGCGCTTCATTTTCGCAAAGAAGATGTAGCGAAAACACATGATATTCTGGAACATTTAGATCAGCCTTTGTTTAGGGGCGTTTATTCAGGGGTGGACTTCATTGAATTCTCGGATGCCCGTGTTTCCAAGGCGAATGCGATCAAATTGATTGCGGAGCGCTATGGCTGTACCATGAACGAAGTGGTTGCTTTTGGTAATGAGGGCAATGATATTGATATGCTTCAGGAGGCCGGTCTGGGTGTCTGTGTCGCCAATGGAAATCCGGTAGCGAAAGCAGCCGCGGATGATCTGACCAAAGAGGACAATAATCATAGCGGGGTGGCCTTATATTTGCGTACATTATTTCATTTAGACTAGTTGATCGATAGAAACGCCTACCTGCCTATGTAAAAAACACGCGGGCATGTGTTTGTTTATCACATGACCACACGTGTTTAAGGATGCGTCCAAATTTGAGCGAGAATATCTTTAAGAACGAGAAAAGCATCTTCGTCCTGATAACCATAGTCCTTTTTGAGCTTTTGCAGCAGGGCTTTGAGCGTAGGCCGATAATCTTCAATCTTTACCTCGTTTGGATAGGTCGCAAGGATAGGATATTTTTGGCTCCATACCTTGGTCCAATCGACTTTCTTTTGGGTTTCTTCACTCACTTTGGCAATCGCTTCTTCAATTTCAGTGACTTCTAAGTCAAATGCAATCAAATCGTCCAAACGCATATGATAGAGCGTCGCCAGAAGTTTGGCCTGACGAATATCTGGCAGACTCTCATCCAATTCCCATTTTGAAACTGTCTGACGACTGATTCCTAGTTGCTCAGCGACCTGTTCTTGTGAAAGGCCGCTTTTTTTGCGTGCCTCATATAAACTTTTTCCTAAAGTCATGATCGATGCCTCCTTCTGACTAACATTATAACGGAAATAGGAAGGGCACACCAGCTGCATTTTCGCAATAAAGGATAACATGAGATGGATAGACACAACAAGCCGTTTCGCCTGAATGCACATAGTCCATTGCAAAGTCCTTGCATCTAAAGGCAATTGCCGACCCCAAAAAACCACCTGACAGAGTCAGATGGGGATGATCACTAAGGATCTCATGAATAGAAGTGATGCGGATGGCGATCCATCTTTAAGATGGCATAAATTTCACGATCACCGATACCGGCATTGGTCCAGACATCCTGTCTTTTGCAGGCTTCTAAACGCAGACCGCATTTTTTCATGACCGCACTAGAAGCCTTGTTGCGTGCATCACAATCTGCTCGCACGCGGTTGAGTCCGACTTCATCGAAGAGATAATCCAATAGGCGGCTAAACGCTTCGGTCATATACCCCTGATTCCAGTACTGGCGTCCGATCACATAGCCGATCTCACAGGACTTGGTACGCTCATCCAAATGAGCGGTGTTAATCGTACCAATGACTTCATGCGTGGACTTTAATTCAATAGCGAAAGTGTTGGTCTGATTGTCGATCCATTTTTGAATCGTTTGCTGTGTTTCCTGGACATTGGCATGAGGCTGCCAGGTCAGATGTTGAGTGACCTTCGCATCATTGGCAAAGTGTTTGTAGATGCAAGGGGCGTCACTGGATTGAAGCGGCCTTAAGATCAAACGCTCGGTTTCTAAGGTCTGAACGATAAAATCTTGCATATATTAAGCCTCCTTTGTCCATTCTGATTTTAAGATCCCATACGTATCCAGATCGCCGATGCCGGCATTGAGCTTGATGGCTTGACGTAAGCGCCCTTCATAGACCATGCCGCATTTTTTCATGACGGCACCACTGGCCGGATTACGTGTATCATGACAGGCCCAAATCCGATTGACACCTACCTGTTCAAATAAGAAGGCCATGACTGCTTTGAGGGCTTCAGTAGTATAACCCTGATTCCAATAGTTTTGACCAATGGCATAAGCGATCTCGCAGCTTTCTGCTTTTGTATCCATCTGTGTGACACTGATGGTGCCGATGACCTCATGAATATCTTTAGATACGATTGCCCACATATAGGTCTTTTCATCATACTGATCTAACCAGGAGCTCAGGACGCGGTTGGTTATCTCCAGATTCCGGTGTGCAGGCCAGGTCATAAAACGGGTGACTTCTGGGTCGCTGCAGTAATGATAGTACATGTCCGCGGCATCATTTGCCTGGAATTGGCGCAAGATCAAACGTTTGGTTTCAATTGTTTCTGTTCCTAAATCGCGCATTTTCTTCGCTCCTCTCTTTGTATATTTACACTCATTATAGAATTATTTATAAAAATGTCAAGGTGGGAAGGAAAGGGTTTCAATTAAGTAGTGAAAATGATAAAATAAGGAAAAGAAGGGACGGAGAAACAATGAATATGAATCACGAGATCAATCGCCTCATCCATTTTGGCTGTCAGCAGGGAATGCTCGACAAAGCCGATCGGGATTATGCGGTCAACTTATTATTAGATTTACTGGGAATGGATGAGTTCAGCTGGGAAGACATCGAAGAAACCCTGGAAACAGCGACCCCGATCCTGGACAACCTGCTTGTCTATGCGACAGCGCAGGGACTGGTGGAAGATACGACGACCATGAAGGATCTTTTTGATACCAGGATCATGAACTGTCTGATGCCACGGCCTAGTGAGGTATTGGACCATTTTAAACAGGCATATGCCTTGTCACCACAAAAGGCAACCGATTATTTTTATCGTCTGTCAATTGCATCTAACTACATTCGTAAGAGTCGTACAGACAAAAATATTCGCTTTAAACAAGCCTATCGATATGGGACTTTTGAGATCACGATCAACTTATCTAAACCCGAAAAGGATCCAAAAGAGATAGCGAAAGCGAAATCTGTCAAAAACAGCAGTTATCCTTTATGTCTGTTATGTAAAGAAAATGTCGGTTTTAGCGGGAACTTGAATAAGCCGGCACGTCAGAATCATCGCATTATTCCGCTTGATCTGGATGGTGAACGTTACTATTTACAATATTCACCTTATGTCTATTACAATGAGCACTGTATCGTGCTGAATGAAAAACATATCCCAATGGTCATTAACGAAGCGACGTTTAAGCACTTGCTGTCATTCGTTGATCTTTTTCCACATTACATGTTAGGGTCGAATGCGGACCTGCCGATTGTCGGCGGTTCGATTCTTACACATGACCATTATCAGGGTGGACATTATACTTTCCCAATCGAGGGAGCGGAAGTCTTGAAGACACTTCATCCTAAAGACTATCCGGATCTTGCCATTGAACTGTTACATTGGCCATTAACGACCCTAAGAGTGAATACGACCAACCGTTATCAAGCGATTGCCTTTGCCTGCAAGGTACTTGAAGCCTGGAAGCAATACAGTAATCCGGAGCTGGATATTCTGGCTTATAGCGGGGAGGTACCACATAACACGATCACGCCGATTGCCCGTAAGAAAAATGGCATGTATCAGCTGGATCTGGTTTTACGCAACAATCGCACGACGGAGGCATACCCTGATGGGATCTTCCATCCACATGCCCATTTACATCACATCAAAAAGGAAAATATCGGACTGATTGAAGTCATGGGACTGGCCGTTCTGCCAGCGCGTTTGAAAGATGAGATCCAAATCTTAAAAGAATGCCTTTTAGGTTGTCGTCAGATGCAGGATCATCCAGAGATGGCGAAACATCAGGCATGGTATGAGGAATTAAAGACCAAAGGCTGGACTGAGGAAAATATCGATCATCATTTGCGCGAAGCGTTGACCATGAAGTTTGTGGAAGTGCTGGAAGATGCCGGTGTCTTTAAGATGGACGAGGAAGGCATCGCTGCCTTTGAGGCTTTTGTGACAGGAGTGTGTGAAAATGATTAAATTAGTGCGCCACGATCCGTCCGGCAT
This sequence comes from Clostridiales bacterium CHKCI006, assembly GCA_900018345.1. Taxonomy (GTDB): domain Bacteria; phylum Bacillota_I; class Bacilli_A; order Erysipelotrichales; family Coprobacillaceae; genus Fimiplasma; species Fimiplasma intestinipullorum. The sequence goes on along the minus strand of FCNA01000074.1, from coordinate 16,838 downwards.
GGATATTTATCAGCTTTCTAACGATAAGCTGCAGGTCGTTGTTTCTAATTACGGCGGCACGATCCTGAACCTCTATGCACCAGATCGCCATGGCGAATTTGCCGATGTGGTCTTAGGATATGACAAGCTGACTTCTTATCAGCAGGAAGATGGTTATTTAGGGGCCTTAGTAGGTCGTGTTGCCAACCGTATCAGGCAAGGAACATTTACGCTCAATGGCAAGACTTACCATCTTGCTGTCAACAATGGTCCTAATCATCTGCACGGTGGTCTGAAAGGATTCAGCTATCAGTTCTTTGAAGCCACGATCGTTGATGAGACCACTTTACGTCTTCACTATGTCAGCGAGGATGGAGAAGAAGGGTATCCCGGCAGACTGGATCTAGTGGCGGATTATATTCTCAAGGATCATCAGCTAATCTTACATTATCGGGCGACCACCACGGAAGATACGCTAGTCAATATCACCAATCATTCTTATTTCAACTTATCCGGTCATCAGGAAAGCATTCACTCTCATTGGCTGATGGTTAAAGCGGACCAGTTTGCCTGTGTCGATGGGGATGGACTACCTACTGGCAAGATACGCGACGTGACCGGCAGTGTCTTTGATCTAAGAGAAGCACGGCTTCTTGGTCAAGTGCTTAACCAGTCAGATGAACAATTAGAGATTGCGCATGGTCTGGATCATCCGTTTATATTGTCCGCTAAAGAAAATCAGGTAGTCCTTTATCATCCTGAGAGCGGGCGTCAGCTGACTGTCAGCACGAGTTTACCGACGGCGCAGATCTATTCGGCAAATTATCTCAATGATCGGCAGGGAAAAAATGGCGCTATCTATGCCAATCAGGATGCCGTTTGTATTGAAACACAGTATTTACCCGATGCCATCCATCTACAGGAACATCCGGATACAATTTTAAGGAAAGGCGATGTATATGATGCGGTAACATCCTATACATTTGAGGTCATCACAAAATGAAAAAAGCAAGTCTTTTAAAACAGGAAATAGCCCATAATCAATATTATCAACAGTTTACCGAAATCTATCTCGACACCGCAAGAGCGGATGCCCAAAAGGCGCGTTACATGCAGGCAATCGATACATTTATCTCCCTCTATGGTGATAAAGAGGTGGCCATCTTCAGTACCCCAGGACGCAGTGAAGTGTGTGGGAATCATACAGATCATCAGCATGGGGAAGTGTTAGCGACGGCCATCAATTTAGATATCATTGCCGTTGTTGCCAAGCATGATCATCATATCAAGATCCAATCCGATGACTATGATATTCAGGCTATCGAATTAACGGATCTTGCCCCAAAAGAAGCGGAGAAAGAAACGTCAGAGGCATTGATTCGCGGCACACTGGCACGTTTTCAGGAATTAGGTCTGGCCATTGGCGGCTTCGAGGCCTATATGACCAGTGATGTTCTGCAGGGATCGGGGCTTTCGTCTTCAGCGGCTTTTGAGGTCATGATCGGAACTGTTCTCTCCGGTCTTTATCATGAAAAGCCATTAGATCCGGTCACGATAGCTAAAATTGGACAGTATAGTGAGAATGTATATTTTGGCAAACCTTGTGGTCTGATGGATCAATGTGCCTGCTCTGTCGGCGGATTGATTCATATCGATTTTAAGAACACGGAAGCCCCTGTGGTTGAAAAAGTGCATGTGGACTTTAGTGAATTCAAGCATAGTCTTTGTATCGTCGATGTCCATGCGAGTCATGCCGATCTGACCGATGATTATGCATCGATTCCAGCTGAAATGAAACAAGTGGCCTCCTTCTTTAACGAAGAGGTCCTGCGTGAAGTAGATGAGGATGATTTCCTTAGTCAGCTAAGCGATGTCCGTGAGGCGACCAGTGATCGGGCCGTCTTAAGAGCCCTGCATCTTTTCAATGAGAATAAACGGGTCAGACAAGCCTGTGCAGCTCTGGAAAATCAAGACTTTAGGGCATTTAAAAATACCATACGGGCGTCTGGAGATAGTTCGTTTAAATATCTACAGAACGTTTATTCCAATCAGAATATCAACCAGCAGGCTGTCTCACTGGCGCTAGCCTTGAGCGAGGTCATCTTAGGGGATCACGGGGTATGCCGCGTTCATGGCGGAGGCTTCGCGGGAACTATTCAGGCCTTCGTGGAAGATGATTATGTCAAAACCTATCAGCAGGAGATAGAACATTATTTTGGTAAGGGATCCTGCCATATTCTCAAGATACGACAATATGGCGGTATCAAAGTTATGGATTAAGAGCACGCTCTTGATCCTTTTTTAGTGCTTATATGATCCTCTTTTAGGCATAAAAAACCCCAGATACCGGGGGGTTAGGTATCTGGGGTCTCATTTTTTATTCTACGTTAGCTAAACCGTTCTCTTCAGCGATCTTCTGTTTTTCCATGACTTTGAAGAATGGATAGTAGAGCGCGATATCTAAGAGAATCAGTCCAACGACCATAATAGCTGCTTTGAAGTCCATGAAACCAATCGCAGCACCTAAAGGAGCAGGTGTGGTAAATGGGGTTTCAAAGACACCCTTGCCGACAATATTTAAAGCCATCAGTGCGTAGGCAATGATTGAGTTGACGACAGGAACGAAAATAAATGGAATCATCATCAATGGGTTCAGTACCATTGGCAGACCAAAGATGATTGGTTCGTTGATATTGAAGATGGCAGGACCAATACTGATCTTACCTAATGTTTTTAACTCTTTCGATTTAGATGTTAATAAGAGGATACATAGACCAAGTGTAGCACCTCCACCACCTAAGGTAATCACGTAAGACCAGAAAGGCTGTACGAAATAGTGAGCCAGTGGTTCACCAGCTGTGAATGCGGCGATATTTTCAATCAGATACATCTGCATGAATGGTAAACGAATTGGCTGCGTAATGCTGGCACCATGTAAACCAAAGAACCAGAAGACCTGAGCAATGATGGTGATCAAGCAGATACCAGGCAGTGAATCCAGACCCGTAATCGCTGGAGCAAGGATCGTCATGATCATGCTTGGCAGAAGTTCACCACTCAATGATTGAACAACTAAAGATACAGCATAGAAGACAACCACACAAACCACTAAAGGAATGATGGCGTCAAAAGAAGAAGTGACTGCTGGTGGAACACCATCAGGCAATTTGAAACGAATATCTTTTTTTAATAAGAAGCTCATTAATTCTACACAACCGATGGAAACAATGATTGCTGTAAAGATACCTTTGGCGTCCAGGTAAGCAGCGGGGATATAGTTAGCTGCGGTAAGATCAGCAATCGCTGTTCCCTCGGTAATGCTAGACATAGGTACAGCTGAAGTGACAGGAGCTGCGACCATTAAGAAGATAGCGGTCGAAACAACAGCTGCATTCAAGGCAGGGACCTTGCTGCGCTGTGCTAAATGATATGAAATCGAGAAGCAGACAAATAAGCCCATCAGTGACATTGTCATATTATATGGTAGCTGAATAGCGGCTTTATTGGCCTGTGCCCAATTATACCATCCCATTAAAAGATCTGAGAAAAATCCCCAATCAGGCAGTGTGTCCGGGGTAAATGGTGGGGTTGAGATAATTAAACAGATACCGCCTAGAATAGAAAGCGGGATTGCGACAACCATACCATCACGAATGGAAGCTAAATGTTTTTGACTTCCGAGTTTATTGGCGATAGGGACCAAGGTACGATCAGCTAACGCCGAGAATTTGTCCATGAAGTTCATTTGAAACTCCTCCTTTCTTCATCTAGGGGCATTATAGGTTTTTCTTTACCGTAGAGGCAATGTTTTTCCAAAACATCGAAGTTTTTTCCAAAAAATCGAAAGGTTTTTCTTTTTGTCGAAAAAAAGCGACAATGCTAACGAAAAGACTATAATAAAAGTATCAAAAAAGCAAGGAGGACATTATGAAACTGATTATTAAAGAAACCGAAAAACAAATGAGCGAATATGCCATGTATGTGTTGCTTGGTGCTATGATGCAGGATAAACGTGTGAATATTTCACTGACATCAGGACGTTCACCAAAAATGTTGTACGAGATGATGGCTCCAATCGTACGCGATCAGGAAGAATTCAAGGATGTTCAATATTATCTGTTTGATGAAGCCCCTTATATCGGTCAGGATAAACCAGGACCAAACTGGACGGAGATGCAGGAATTATTCTTCAAGGATGCGCATATCCCTGATGAAAGAATTCACGTGACGACGATGGAAAACTGGATGACTTATGATAAGGAAATCAGTGAAGCCGGCGGTATCGATGTAATGGTGATCGGACTTGGCTTTGATGGACATTTCTGCAGCAACTGCCCAAGATGTACACCAATGGATAGCTATACTTATATCATGGATCGTAAAACGAAAAATGCAGTTAACCCAGGTTACCCAGAAAAACCGGATCTCCCTTACAGCATTACCATGGGACCTAAGAGCTTGATGAAAGTGAAACACTTAGTAATGATTGTTAATGGTAAACATAAAGCAGAAATCTTAAAACAAGTTCTGGATTCACCAATTACCGATGAATTACCTGCAACTGTTTTAAAACTGCATCCAAACGTGACGGTCATCTGTGATAAAGAAGCGGCGAGCTTATTAGACCCAAAAGATTACGAACGTTTATAATAACGCGAAACAGAAATGATCTTAAGTTCATTTCTGTTTTTTAATAGGAGGATTGTGAATGGCAAAAAGAAAAATATCCAAACAAAAAGGAATTGATGTAGCAGAAGTCAGAATGCGTCGTTTTTTTGCGATGTTGATTGACTGGTATTTAGGCCAAATGATTGCAGTGATCCCCATTACTTTTTACTTTCGTCAAGGTGAATACTTACAGGCTGAGATGTTTGATCTGACACAATATGATTTTGGGACAGGTCTGGCACTAGGCATTTATGGCCTGTTGGTCGGGGTCATTTACTATGTGGTCATTCCGTCATTTATTTTCCCTGGTCAGACCCTGGGCAAAAAATGGTGTAAGGTCATCGTCAAAAAACAGGACGGCACAGAGGTCAGTCCCCTGCAATTATGCTTGCGTGAGCTGGTTGGAGCGACCTTTCTAGAAGGTGGTATTATTTTAATGGCCAGCCAGCTTCGTAACCTGATGCCGCTGTTCGGTTTGTCTTTCCTGGTTCATCCCTGGACATACCTTTCTTATGGTTTGACCCTGCTTTCCATCGGTTATGCCTATATGAACCAAAAGAGTCGATGTTTTCATGATTTATTAGCAGGAACGATTGTCGTTAAAAAAGATTGAAAGTCAGAGTTGAACATGCTATAAATAAAGGTAACCGATGGGGAGGTGACCTGATGTTCAATCTGATTATCATTTTATTAGCGACGCTCAACAGTGAGCCGAGGGATTCGAATAATTATCGTATCGCTAAATATATCATCGATCATCTACAAACTTTAGAAGATTGTACGCTTAGCGATCTCGCTAAACATTGTTTTGTGGCTAATTCTAGTATCTCGCGTTTTTGCCGTGAGATTGGTTTTAAAGATTTTAATGAATTAAAAATTCAGCTGATTCGTTTTCAAATGGAATCAAAACAGGCAACCAATAAGTTTCACTATCAAACGATGCTCGGACGTTCGCTTGTCGATTCTTATCTGACTAGTGTCATTGAAAATTTGACTTACATGGTAACACCGGATATGGAAAGTAGGATCAACCAGCTAGCTGAGGATATTGAACGCTATGAAAAAGTGGCCGCTTTTGGCTATATGCATTCGGAAAACGCTGCCTTGAGCCTGCAGTACGATCTGCAGACGAGCCGTAAGATCATCTATACGAGCCTGCGTTTCGCTGATCAGGTCGATTATCTCAGCCATGTCAGTGAGTCTGATCTGATTATCATTTTCTCAGATATGGCCACTTATTTTCAACGTGTCTTCGCTCGTGTGAAACCTTTTAAAGATACGCTGCATAAACCTAAAATTTATATGGTTACCGGCAATGAACACTCAGCTCTGGAATATGTCGATACCTATATTCGCTATCACAGCCGGCATGATTATGCCAGTCATCCATACCCGCTGATGGTCATTGCCAGTCTGATTAGTCTCGCCTATGCGAGTCGTTGTGAGATGAATGTGAATTTTTAGGTTGTTTCATTTAAAGTGAAATCAAGAGCGATGCTTTTGGCACTGTTCTTTTTGATTTCGCTAAATGGTAAGATCGTTTGAATAGGGCGTGCAGCGCATCTTCACTTTTTCAGATAAACAGTTTGTCTATTCGAACTGGAAAGCATTTCTTTTAATCATCGCAACAATCAAATTGAGCGGTCTTGAGGAATTATGAAGATGATGATGTCATTAACAGCAGCCATTTTCTTTTCCGGTTGAGTTGAACGACAAATTGTATTTGCTTAAATATGCGAGTAAAACGGATTGCACCGGTTTTAAAGGAATCTATTGTCAACTCGCGACTTGGGCATACAGTCAATGAAGACATGCTCATGAAAGAAGGGAAAATCAATATCTTGTGATCATATCTAGACCCCTGAGCTATCTTTTTTTCGGAACTCCTTTGCATCAGCGGCTGATGCATTGTTAGTAGATGATATTTGTTATGGACCATTGGTATAAGATATCTGAGGTATTGCCATACACTATTTTCATCCAACTGAATCGCGTGGCATTCTTTGAATGTCTGAAATGATCGGGATGGTTTAGATTTTGTCATGTCGTCTGAACGTCCATAGTTTCGATTCCAAAGTCAACGTCACTTATTATGTCTAGTATCTTAGCACGTTTGACAGCTTTCTCAAAAGACTTGAAAAAGCACTGAATGAATTGACTTTATGAGGGAATTTTGATAATATTAGAATGCAAAATGCAGGGAACGGAAGAGTAATCTTAAGTGGGTCAAGAGATCTGGCGGTTGGTGCGAGCCAGACGAAGCAAGCGATGAAGATGGTCCGGGAGCAGTTATTCTGAACACGTCTAGGAATAAACGTTCATCCGCGTTAAGGATTTGAGCGCATACGCAAGTATGAATAAAGGTGGTACCGCGAGCAAATCGTCCTTTACAGGACGTTTTTTTATTACAAGAAAGGAGAGCCGTTATATGAATAAAGAAAAGTATTATATTACGACCGCAATTGCTTATACCTCAGGTAAACCGCATATCGGGAATACTTATGAGATTGTCTTAGCTGACAGCATTGCCCGTTTTAAAAGAGCACAGGGCTATGACGTGCGTTTCCAGACAGGAACGGATGAACATGGTCAGAAAATTGAAGAAAAAGCTAACCAGGCCGGTGTCGATCCAAAGACTTATGTCGATGGTATTGCCGGGGAAATTAAACGTATCTGGGATTTGATGAACACTTCCTATGATAAATTTATTCGTACCACAGATCCAGATCACGAAAAACAAGTTCAGAAGATCTTTAAGAAACTTTATGACCAGGGAGATATCTATTTAGGTTACTATGAAGGTCATTATTGTACGGCCTGTGAGTCTTTCTTCACAGAAAGCCAGCTGGTCGATGGTAAATGTCCGGACTGCGGCGGTCCCGTGCATTTGGAAAAAGAAGAAGCTTACTTCTTTAAATTAAGTAAATATAGTCAACGTCTGATTGATTACATCAATACGCATCCTGAATTTATTCAGCCTGAATCTCGTAAAAATGAGATGATGAATAACTTCCTCTTACCGGGCCTGCAGGATCTCTGTGTTTCCCGTACGACGTTTAAGTGGGGAATTCCGGTTGACTTTGATCCAAAACACGTCGTCTATGTCTGGATCGATGCCCTGACCAACTATATTACCGGTTTAGGTTATGATCTGGATGGCAATAGTGATCCAATGTTTGAGAAGTACTGGCCTGCTGATCTGCACCTGATCGGTAAAGATATCATTCGTTTCCATACGATCTACTGGCCAATCATGCTGATGGCTTTGGATCTGCCTTTGCCAAAACAGGTCTTTGGTCATCCATGGCTACTGATGGGTGATCGCAAGATGTCCAAATCCAAGGGAAATGTGATCTATGCCGATGATTTAGTCAATCAGTTTGGGGTAGATGCAGTGCGTTACTTTGTCCTGCACGAAATGCCTTTTGATAACGATGGAAATATTACCTATGAATTATTGATTGAACGCATCAATTCGGATCTGGCGAATATCTTAGGTAATCTGGTCAACCGAACGATTGCCATGTCCAATAAATATTTTGGTGGTGTTGTGACCAATACAGGGGTCAATGAACCTGTTGATGATGAGTTAAAGGCCGTTGCCCTCGAGACACCAAAACGTCTGGCAGAAAAGATGGATAAGTTAAGAGTGGCCGATGGCATCGATGAAGTCTTTACTTTACTTCGCAGAACAAATAAATACATCGATGAGACAACCCCTTGGATCTTAGCCAAGAGTGAAGACACCCTGCCTCGTTTACAGACGGTGCTCTATAATCTGGTGGAAAGCATTCGTTTTGCGGCCATCTGTTTAGCGCCATTCTTACCTGAAACCAGCGAAAAGACCCTGGATCAGATCAATACGAATGAACGGGATTATCTGGATCTGACGACTTTTGGTTTATATGCTTCCGGTACAAAAGTGACCGAAAAACCAGAACCATTATTTATGCGTCTGGATCCTAAAGTGGTTTTGGCTAACCTGGAAAAAGAAGAACCTCAAAAAGAGGCACCAAAAAGTGAATTGCCAGAAATTACGATCGATGACTTTGCGAAAGTCGAGTTAAAGGTAGGCACCGTATTAAAATGTGAGAAACATCCAAAAGCCGATAAGCTGCTGGTCTCACAGGTTGACCTGGGCGATCATACCCGTCAGATCGTCAGCGGCATTGCTTCTTCTTACACACCAGAAGAGATGGTAGGTAAGAAAGTCGTCGTTGTGACCAACCTCAAAACAGCGCAGCTCAGAGGAGTAGAATCTCAGGGCATGCTGTTAGCGGGATCAAAGAAAAAGAAAATTTCCTTAGTCACGATCGATACCGATCTGCCTAACGGAACGAAAATCAGTTAATGAAAAAAGCTATCTTCATCAGAGGATAGCTTTTAATATATTTGCGCAAAAAGGTTTTGAGGATCTCGATAAAAGGACGCAGCAAACGGTTTCCCTGCAGCGATTTATAATAGATGCCAAAAGAAATCGGGGCGAGTGAATCGACGGGTATTTTTACTAATCGGTCATCTTCAGGCACAAACAGATCCGGTAAGATGGCAATTCCAAAACCGGCTCTGACTAGCACAGCAATCGCTTCGGCAGAATCACAGAAGTAAAATTCTGAAGGTGCGCGTCCACCCATGAGTTGGGCCTGGATTTGAGCAAGCGCCGTATTATTATGTTGAGGAGCGATGAGAACGAGTTTTTCCTGCTGGATCTCGTCTAAGCTGATCCTCTTTTTAGGGGCGAGAGGATGGTTTTCTGGACAGACAAAGGTCAGGGGAACTTGAATGAGGTCCTGATAATGCGCTTTGATGTGATTGGATCGGGGTTCCTTAAAACCAATGGTCATATCCAGATCTTCATCATCTAATAAACGAAAAATATGCTGGAAGGGAATGACCTGTAAACGAGGATGCAAGTCAGGATAGGATTTAGATAGCTGACGTAAAGGATCGGTCAGTAAAAAAGCATCGGAAAGTGATAACAACCAACGGATAAGATTTAAATTTCACTGCCATTTGTGTTTTCAAATCTTTTTTTTGCGCGGTTGGAAATGGCGACGAGTTGCCGGGCGTCGTTGAGAAAGACCTTTCCCTCTTCAGTCAGACGGACGGTCCGTGTGGTTCGAATGAACAGCTTGACATTTAATTCTTTTTCAAGGGACTGGATCTGTTGGGTAACGGCAGGCTGTGTGACGTGCAGCTGCCGTGGCGGATCCACCCGTACTCATCCTGGATGAAGCAACGTCGTCTATCGATACCCGCACAGAGCAGCTTGTTCAGGACGGGATGGATCGGTTAATGAATGGCCGAACGACCTTTGTCATTGCCCATCGTCTCTCAACGGTTAAGAATTCTGATTGCATTATTGTGCTTGAACAGGGACGGATCATTGAAAGAGGCAGTCACGATGACCTGATTGCCAAGAAAGGCCGTTACTATCAGTTATACACAGGTAACGCAATCTCCGAATAATTAATATTTCATTGTTCTCTTTCCCATTATTCGTTATAATATGGTTAGAAGAAGGGAGAGAGGAATATGTACTCAATTGCTAATTATACGAATAATGATGATATTCGCGTTGTTTCTTCAATGGGACCATTTACGGTCATTGAATATCTGCGGGACCTCAGTGTGATGCCGCAAAATGCTCAGCAGGCTTATTTTGCCAGCGAGATGAATGTGCGTAAACGTCAAGTCATCTGTGATCTCAGTCAGGCAAATATTACGTTACAGGCAGGTGCCATGCAATGGATGGTCGGTAATGTCAATGCAACGACAGGAATTAAAGGTGTGGGCGATTTATTTGGTAAGGCAGTCAGAGGAAAAGTCACAGGTGAGTCTGCGATTAAACCAGAATATACCGGAGATGGGACACTGGTCCTCGAACCAACCTACCGCCATATTCTATTGATCAACGTCGCTGACTGGAATGGATCCATTGTCTTAGAAGATGGTCTGTTTTTGGCTTGTGATGCCAACTTAAAACATAAAGCGGTCATGCGTTCTAGTCTATCCAGTGCAGTTGCCGGTAATGAGGGATTGTTCAACCTTGGTATTCAGGGAAATGGCGTGCTCTGTCTGGAATCCCCATGTCCACGTGAAGAACTGATTGAAGTGACTTTACAGAATGATGTCTTAAAGATTGACGGGAATATGGCGATTGCCTGGAGCGGCAGTCTGGACTTTACAGTAGAGCGTTCAGGAAAATCCCTGATTGGTTCCGCGGCTTCAGGTGAGGGTCTGGTCAATGTTTATCGCGGTACAGGAAAAGTATTGATGAGTCCTGTTCAATAAGGTGAAAACCGACGCTGAATGATAACAATATCAATGAGATTGTAGATACATTAAACAATTGCAGGCATCATTGGAATGCCTGTTTTTTGAACAAAAAAATCCTCCATTGTATCATTATGATGTGGTCTGCAAACACAAAATAATAAACAAGGAGGATCTGTCATGAGTAAAGATGACAAATATAATGTATCATATTTAAAATGTGACATAAATACAAAAAATCAGATACCGATATTTAGTCTTTTGTTTTGCTGCCAGGACGTACATTGATTTTGTCATTATTTTCACTTTGATCGTCCTCACGCAATAAAGAGTATTTCTTTTGTTTTGTTTTTCCCGTAGAGTCAAGAAGTCCGTCTTCAATCATTTCTTTAAGCAGTACCCGCGTTCTTGCATCACTTAAACCGATCCATTGAGCGATAGCGTGCGTACTTGAGGCATGATTGATGCCAATGAAATCCAGTATTTTTTTCTTGTTTTGCAATGTTTTTTTCGCTTGCTTTAATTCGCTTGTTTTTTTCGCTTGTTTTAATTCGCTTGTTTTTTTCGCTTGCTTTCTTAATGGTAAAATCAGAAGTGTACGATCAGGATCGAATTGTTCTTCAACAGTTGGCTCTTCCCATCCTTCGTTTTTCCAAACGGCAAAGATGTCAGGCACACCACTGCCAGCACGTTCTCCAATACCAATCAGATTAAACATTTTCATCAAAGCTTTGTTACGTGGATCCGAAATTCCCCCTTTCAACATTTGCTTTTTGCCAGTGCGAATATAGCCGGGGTTTTCAAGCGTGATTTGATGGATCTCTTTTTTGATGACGATACCACGACGAATGTAAAAGTCGGCATTTACCAGGCAATTGGCCAATGCTTCACGAATGGCCTGATGCACAGGTGTATCATCAATACGAATACCACCTTCTAATTTAAAGGGGACTTTAATGTCCTGAACCAGTCTGTTATAGGTTCGAAAATAAAAATCAAACAGATTACCTGTCCAATCACCTGAGTTAGACTGGATCCGATCTGTCCAGCGAATTGCAGGATCCATCATTTCTCTGTAGTCAAGGAAATACTCTGGAAATTCGCGAATAATGCGATACTCTTCGCCAAACATCAACATTCCGGCTGCCGTCGGATGAAGCCTTTGATCCTCCTCATAGATTGCAGCGGCACCTATTTTTTCGAGATACTGTTCGTCATCCAATGTTTCCCAGGGGTGTCCCGGACGATAGGCAATATGTCTGTTCCTATAGCCGTGCAAAGTATCCATATTGATATCGGATAAAGTCATTTGACCCAATACCTTCATATCCATGGTCATTTCTGGTTCATCACGTAGCATCGCTAAGATCTCGCTCTGACTACAATGATAGTCCCCTTCCCAATTTCTGCGATAGGTACCACCAAAAAGATTCCCGTTTATATAAACAGGTTTTTGTTCTCTTTTTGCCATTGGAACATGAATCACCATGATGACCTGATGATCGTTGGTTGGATAGGTTTGAACGTCTTTATCTTTTAGTAGGTTGATTGAAACCTTGCTTGTATTATTGATCGTATTCCAGAAGTCTTTTCTAAGTTTGTTTTCATCTGTCAGGCCTGTAGGTAACCATGTGCCATCAGGATTCTCCTTGATGCCAAGGATGATGATGCCACCATAACCATTCGCAAAAGCGGAGTAAGTCTCCCACAAAGATGCAGGTAACCCACCTTTGGTTTTTTTGATTTCCAAACGGTTGTCTTCTCTATAGGATAAAAATCGGTTCAGTGAAAAATCCATCGTTTATCCTCCCTTCATTGATATAAAATCTTAATTTATTATATCATTGGGTAGTCAGGAAAGTCTCTGACTTTTCAAAAAAGAATTGACAGGAACGTAACGTCACCATGTATGATTGAAGTATAGAAAAATGAGGAGGAGATCGAAATGAAAGTATTAGTGACGGGTGGCGCAGGCTACATTGGAAGTACAGTTGCATCCGCTTTAATGGATGAAGGAATAACCCCTGTTATTCTGGATAATCTGGTGAATGGACGCCGCGAATTTACAGAAGGTCGTTTTTTCTATGAAGGGGACATTGCCGATCGAGATTTGTTGAAAAAGATCTTCACAGAACATCATGATATCGAGGCAGCGATTCATTGTGCAGCGCTGATTGTCGTGCCGGATTCAGTGATACGCCCTTATGCGTATTATACAGAGAATGTCAGCAAATCCATTACGCTTTTTAAGACGTTGGCAGAACTGGGATGTCGACGGATACTCTTTAGTTCGTCCGCATCTATTTATGATGATACCCCTGACTACAAGGTTACGGAAGCATCTCCTTTAAATCCACGTAGTCCTTATGCCAGAACGAAATACATGATGGAAATGATCCTGCAGGACTTTTGTCAGGCTTACGGATTGCAGGGGATTGCTTTACGCTACTTCAATCCGATTGGGGCGGATCCTAAGATGCGCACTGGTAGTTATATTGAAGCACCAAGCCATTTATTGGGGAAGATGTTATCAGTTTATGAAGGCAAAGAGGATATCTTCAAAATCACGGGAACACAATGGGATACTCGCGATGGAACGGGAATTCGGGATTATCTCCATGTCTGGGATCTGGCATTAGCCCATGTGGCGGCAATCCAGCACTTTGCAACGATCTTCCCCAATAACGAGGCAGGTTATGAAGTCATCAACTTAGGAAATGGGCAGGGCTGTACCGTTCGAGAGATGGTGGATGCCTTTAGTCGTGTGACCGGAGAACCATTAAAAACACGGGAAATGCCGCCACGTGAGGGGGATATTCCAGGTGCCTATGCCGATGCGTCTAAAGCGAAACGTCTGCTTGACTGGCAAACGACACTAAGCATTGAAGAGGGCATTCGCGATGCGATTGCCTGGGATCAAAAGTGGTTAAAAATGAAACGGTTTTAGAAAGATTCTTTTCAAATTTTCTTTCTGATCCTAGCCAAAAAGGAAAAAGTCTTGTCAAAAAGACTTTTTTTTAAGTTTTTCGGACTTGAAAAGTGTATGCTGTAGCTAGAGACAGGAGGAGAAAAAGATGAAGAAAATTTTATTAGTTTGCAACGCAGGAATGTCCACCAGTTTATTGGTGACACGCATGGAAACAGCTGCCAAAGCGCAGGGGCTAGAAGTTGAGATTCTGTCGGTGCCGGTCAGTCAGGCTTTAAATATATTGAACGACTGGGATGTCGTGATGTTGGGACCACAGGTACGCCATTATTTAAAACAGTTGGAGAAGGCATCACAGGGAGTGAAGATCCATGTGATTGACATGAAAGATTACGGTATGATGAACGGAGCAAAAGTGCTTGCTTCAGCCTTAGCGGTATTGGCCCAATGAGACGATGTTAATGGGCTGGTTAAAAAGCTTGAAGCAATTATGAACGGGTAGGGAATGGCAACATAAAATGGACGAATTTTTAAGCGATATTTACGTTTCTCTTTTTTATCAATGGATCTTGCATTACTCATACGAGACTTGTCGGCTTGACAGGGCAGATCTAGAGTGGATCAGGCTCGAAAACAAATTGGTTCAGGGCATCATTACCTTTAATCCCCAACGCATCATTGAACTGACCGTGCTTGATAAACAAAGTCAGGAAAATATCTTTTATATTCATTTTCAGATGAAGAACCTGGCGCACGCCAAGGAACTCTTTGAACAGTTGCTGGCATGTATGCAGCAATTCAAAGAAGAAAGAGCTATTAAGGTGTTGCTTTGTTGTTCAGGCGGACTCACCACTTCCTTTTTTGCCATGCAGATGCAAAAAGCAGCCAAACTGCAAAAGGTGAAAATGGAGATCCGAGCGGTGGGATATGCGGATCTGTATTATCAGGGTGAGGATCAACAGGTCATTTTACTGGCTCCCCAATTATCCTACATGCACGCAAAAGTGCAAAAACTCCTTAAGAATCAGCTGGTATTAAAGATCCCACCGTCTATTTATGCGACATATGATGCGATTTCCATGGTGAATATGATCCAACAGGTTGGTTTACCAAAGGCAAAAACAACCCTAAAAAAGACCCAACAACTTAAATCCCAACTAGACATTCGTGTTCATTGCTATGTGCTAGGCTTATCCATCTGCAAGAGCGGAGGACAGGTTTTTATGGTCTATCGCTTATATGGATCCAAACAGTCAGTGCGCTATTCAGGAATGATCATTAAACAGGATCTGACCTATCAGGATATTGAGGACGTCCTGGATACGATCCTGGCTCAGTTTTCAGAAGTGGCTATCATTGGCATTTCGGTTCCGGCATTGACTTACCATGGGAAACTGATTTCCGGTATCATCGAGGGGATGGACGGGTTTGATCTGGGACGTGCTTTACAGCTGCGGTATCGTCAAAAGATCCGAATTACGAATGATGTGAATAATGCGGCGTTAGGCTATTATGCCTCGCATCAGCGTTATTCTTCTGTCGCTTTTCTCTTTCAACCCATTTTTGGCCATGCGGGATGTGGGATTGTTATTGACGGCAAGCTGCATCAGGGGTATTATCATTTTGCAGGGGAAGTAAAACACTTACCTTTGACTTTTTCGGAAGATCCGGTCGCCTTAAGCAAGACGCCGGAGGGAACACGCGAACTTTTAGGTAAGCTGGTGGCAACGATCGTCTGCACGCTGGCACCTGAAGCGATTGCCCTCTACAGCGATCTTGTCTGGCAGATACAGGATATTGAAGATGAGCTCAAACGATATTTACCGGATGGTTATCATCCGCATCTTGAACAGGTAGATATCTTAGAGGAATATATCTTATTAGGCATCTATATGGATTGCCTTCAAGTGTTAGGAGAGTGAAGAAATGTTTTGTGATTATCATGTACACACGAATTATAGCGATGACAGCGATTATTTGATGGAGGATGTCGTCAAAGATGCCATTGCCATGGGAATGCAGGAGATCTGCTTTACTGATCATGTCGATTATGGAATCAAATTAGACTGGGATGAACCTGAAAAGATCGCGTATCGCGATGGGATGCCGCTGGCGAATGTGAACTATCCGTTATACTTTAAAGAAATAGCGCATTTAAAGGAAAAGTATCAGGATCAGATCGTAATCAAAGAAGGCATGGAATTTGGGGTTCAGATGCATACGATCCCCCAGTATGAAAAGCTTTTTGCTCAGTACGATTTCGATTTTATCATCCTTTCCTGCCATCAGGTTGAAGATAAGGAGTTCTGGACACAGGATTTTCAGCGTGGCAGAACACAAAAGGAATATAATGAACGCTATTATCAGGAAATCAGGGATGTGATCGAACACTATCGAGATTACAGTGTTCTAGGTCATCTGGATCTGATCGTGCGTTATGATGAAGAGGGTGTTTATCCATTTGACAAGCTCAAAGACCAGATTACCGACATCCTGAAAAAAGTGATTGCCGATGGCAAGGGAATCGAAATCAACACATCCAGTCATCGTTATGGTTTAAAAGATCTCACCCCTTCCCGGGATATCTTGCGTTTATATCGGGATTTAGGTGGGAAGATCATCACGATTGGCAGTGATAGTCATAAAAAAGAACATTTAGGAGCTTATATCGAGAAGACAAAAAAAGAACTGAAAGAATTGGGCTTTACGCATTATTGTACCTTTGCGAAGATGGAACCTATCTTTCATGAATTATAAGGCGAATGAGAGGAAATCACAATGTCAATACGGGTTATTATTATGGATGTAGATGGGACCTTAACGAACAGTCAAAAAGTCGTTACCCCTAAAACAAAAGAAGCGCTCTTAAAAGCCCAGCAGCATGGTGCGATTCTGATCCTGGCTTCAGGAAGACCTACTTCCGGTCTGATGGATCTGGCGCGTGAATTAGAAATGGACAAACATCATGGTTTACTGGTTTCTTATAATG
>FCNA01000039.1 GCA_900018345.1 Clostridiales bacterium CHKCI006 | reverse complement strand
TAACCTCTTCTCTTGTTCAATCTTATCCCGGACATCCTGTTACTATATCAAGAATACCTCTCTTTCCTGTTTTGTTCAAGATGTCTTTTCCCATTTTACCTGGCCCTATTTTTATACTAGCACCACGCCATAGTTGATGATACGCCTGGTAGATGGCTGTGGCATCTAAAGAATATTCTGATGTAACCAGCATATTATAGCCGGCTGACTGTTTATCTTTCTCAATGGCTGCCTCATTCATGATCACTTTC
>FCNA01000033.1 GCA_900018345.1 Clostridiales bacterium CHKCI006 | reverse complement strand
ACAAATTTAATATTAAGGGTAGTATCAAAATAAATTCTTATTTGGTTAAATGCTTGTTTATACGCTTTTAATGTTTTTTCAGAGTAATGTCTTTTTTTTATTAAATAAATTTTAAGATATTGACTTAGCCAATCATGAAATGAAATATTATTCTTTGTCATCATCGCTCACCTCAGGTAAAACTGTGTTATTTGTATCTGTCATTAAACTATTGAAAGTCGAATAAAAGGCTGGAACTAATTGGATATAATAATCTGTATCTGCATAATGAGTATGGCCTAAATATCTGGAGAAAAAAGGATACATTTGATTAATATCAATGCCATCTTCAACCCATCTTGAAAGGCGTTCAGTAGCAAAAGTATGCCTAAAATCATGTATTCTTCTTTTATTACCAACCAGCGGTATATCTTTAAAAGCAATTACACTTATTTCACGAAACCAATTGTCAATCGTTGCCTTACCTATTTTTTTATCACCAGTGTTTGTGGGAAAAAAATACTTTCTTTCTGGCAATAGGAATGAAATTATCTGATTATATTCTTTAAGCATAGAAATCAACTCATCACTTAAGTAAACCTTTCGTTCTTTCCAACCTTTTGCCTCTTGAACTAGGAGATACCCATCATTAAAATTAACATCTTCTAATTCTAAATTGATGGCTTCTGAAAGTCGCATCCCACATAAATAATAAAGTCTGAAAATAACTGGAGCAACATATTTTTTATAAGGAGAACCCTTTGAACTGGGTAAATTATCGACTATTTTAAAGAAAGAAATTAATTCTTCTTTAGTATAAATATGAGCCTCATATTTGATTTGTTTTTGTGGAATATGACCGGGAACCACAAAACAATCAATGCCTAGTCCTGATATATATTTTGAAAGTTGCCTTATAGGCGATATCCTTCGGAGTAAACTGTTTTGGTGTTCGTTAGGCTTATAGTTCACCCAAGCATTTATTATTTCTGGTGTAATGGTAGTTGCCTCTGGAAAGTTATCAACGAGCATTTTATCAAAACAGCTTAAAATCTGTGCAGATGAATTATAAGGATAGCCAGAATTGTGCTTTTGATTAATAAACGATTGTATTAATTGACTCATTTTGGAATGATATTGGTAGCTTCGAATTTTTACATCCATGATTTGATTCCAATCCATCTAGCGTCTAAGCAGCAACTTCTTAATTTTTCAGAATCCAGTGAGTAATAATATTTATCTGAATCTTTATTAACGTGACCTAGGCTATCCGTTATAATTTGATAAGGTACTCCCATGTCCAATAACCTTTTTACTAAAGAATACCTGAAGACATGTGTCCCTTTCCCTTTACCATTTAAAGGCGTAATATTTAACTTTTCAAAAATTCGTGAGCATAGATTATAGGCGCTCTTGATATTTTGATAGGGTTTCTGCTTTCTTATGAAAATATAAGGTGTATTACATTCAGGGCGTTCGTTTTCCAAATAATTGAAAATAGCGTTTCCAACATCATCCAGCAAAGGAAGTGTGAGATAAACATTTGTTTTTGTCTGAGTAATTTTAATTTGATCTCGATACCAATCAATTTCATCAAATTTCAAATTACAAATATCAGAATCTCTTAAGCCGTATCTGATAGCTAGTAACATGATGGCTTGATCTCGATACGAAATCTTATCCAAATAAGCGATCAATTTCAATTCGTCATCTTTTGAAAGTATTGAAGGATTGAAAGATTTTAGATATAGTGGTTTTTGTATCATAGCCGAAAAATTTTTAATCATGTATCCTTGATTATAAAGGTATAACAATATTTTTTTGACTATAGGATAGATGGTTTTAAGGGATGATTGGGTAAAATCTTTTATTACTTTTTCACATAACATTTCTATGTCATTTTCGGTTATTAATAATAAATCATCTGATTTCTTTACATTCAGATAGATCATCATTTTTTTGAAGACATAGTAATAGAGATTCACTGTATCTAATGCCATATTATTATTGTTCATAGATAACATATAATCCTGTATAATAATCTGTAAATCTTCATCCAATATAATTTTACTTGACTTAAATATGTGCCAATGATATGTACCGCTATTGGCTACTTCGATAAGAATATTTAAAGCTCTTTTTCGTATCTTATAAACCCATTTTTTCAATAAACCAGTATCAAACTTTAATTGGTTATCTTTTAAAAAACTGTTTAAAACTTCTTCATCATAAGTAAAATTCTTATGAGAAATTAACCATGAATAAATATAAAGATAAGCTTTTTTATACTGACCATATGTTGATTGGGTAGTATCTTCATTCTTAATATTATATAAAGTATAACTGATTAAATACAAATTATCTGCACTGTCGTCTAAAGGAAACGTAAAATTTTTAAAATAAGCGGTAACTTCTTCATATGTATAAAGATTTGGCAAATTTAATAAATATCCATCTTGATCAAGAGCGTTAGTAGAGGCAACTTCATCAACAAGTTTAACAACCCATTTTCGATTTAAAATGGCATCATAGCCATTAGAACCGGCTAAAATAAAATCATCATATAATTTTTGACAAGGCCTCATAAATCCATTGCATGATCCAAATTTTAAAAAACTCTTCAAATACCAATGATGTCTCAAAATAGTCGTCTCACAAAGATTATTACTTTTTTGATTCAATTCAAAACAAGTTTTCATAATGTTCTCTAATTCGTTCATTTATGTCATCCTTTCTGTTCGTTTAGACAAGAATAGCATAACATAAGAAAAAACATTATCTTCAAAAATAAAACAAAAAACATCCTAAATAAGAGGTTATCTTCTCTATTTTGAAGATAATCTTTTTTTAGAGATAATGTTTTGGTTTTCTTACTTGAGCAGGCATAATCGCTACCATATAGTGTTGTGCAAGGGACTCATAAGATTCGTTAAGGATAATTTCACCATCCTTAGGATGCTTTATAACTCCTGTTTTTAAGTTATCACAAACAATTTTGATAGGTACACCACCAAAGAAATCAAACATGTCAATGTGACATTTTAACCAAGTATCTTGTTTCATGTCTAAGCATGGTTTGACAAATGAGTATTGGCTATAAGGCATGGTCGCAACAAATAGATACACTTTAATTTTTTCTCCATCTTCAGTCAAAATACTCATGGTAGGCCCACTCCAGTCTACTTCTATCGTACTACCAGGTTTATGAGTAAGATGATTAGTCACATTTGATAATTGCACATAGTTAGAATAACCTTTACAAAACTTTGTGTAACCGCAAGGAATGGTTTCTTTTGAAATACATTGATTACGATATTCGTTCCAAAGAAGCTTAAGATTGACTCCTGTTTTTTTTAGTTCTGAATGAACGTAATCATAATCAACTTCTTCAAAAATAGAAGTCTTCGAAATAGGTGGAAATAACATTTCATAGATTTTATCTTCATCAAAATCTTTAACGTTATCCCAAGATATAGTGTGGCTATCAGCAGCTTTATAAATAGCCGAGATAGTATGTCTTGATACATGCATCAAAGCTTCAATTTTGCGCATTGAAATGCCTGCTGCACGTAATTCAAGAATGGGTTTGACAGAAATTCTTTTTGGCATAATAAAAGCCCTCCTTTCGTTAAATAATGAGAGTCTGTCACTCTCCAATCTAATAATAACAAAAGTGGGGCTAATCGTGTGTATTGATGGTGTCATATCTGTGAATTGCATATTTTGAAATGGTGCTTAAACTGCGTATCGCTGGTGCAGAACGTGAGAAATAATCATCGCTCTTTATTGCGCCACCTTCTTTTAGGTAAAATGGGATTAAGCAACAGCACTTTTCTCATTTTGCTGTTGCCCTAAAAGGAGGTGCTTTTATATGCACAAGAAGATGAGAGAGATAGCAGAATTAAAAGCAAAGGGGGTGAGCAATAGAGGTGTTGCAGAGAAAACTGGATATGCACGAAACACGGTCAATAAGATCGTCAAGCAGATTAATGAAACAGGATTGACTTATGACGAAGTCGGAAATTTGAGTGACCAAATGTTAAGCAAACACTTTAATGACCCTGTTTCCAGTAGACGTAATCAAGATTTCTTCCTGCCCAATTTTGAGCTGCTGACAAAGGAATTAGCTAAACCAGGTGTCACTATGCAATTGCTATGGGAGGAGTATATGACTGAATGTCGTATGCAAAAGAAAAAAGGTTACCAGTTGACGCAATTTAAAAAACACTTCAATGACCATCTTAATGTTCATCAATTCAAGGGTATCCTGAAACGAAAAGCCGGCGAATCCATAGAAGTGGATTGGGCTGGTCAGCGCCCACATTGGAACGATCCAGATACGGGAGCGACTGTTTACGGTTATCTATTTGTAGCTGCCTTGAGCTTTAGTGGCTATAGTTTTGCTTATGTCACTAAAGATATGAAATTAAAATGGTACCTGTAGAAAGGACAGTACGTTGACAGTACTGGCACCATCTATAGGTGCCATTTTACTTGTTGTCGGTGTGAAATCTCAGGTCGAATTGGATAAGGCTTTGGCAAATCAGGCGCAGGCAATGCAAGTTGTAGAAGAACTACGGACACTTAGTTTACAATGCTCAGCTATTCGCAGAAGATCAGTACTTTTTTATGAACTTTTGGCTAGATTGGACATCCAGTTTGCTCAATTAATCAGTGATATGAATAGGATCGTTGATCAGGAAGGGGAAGATTACGCAACCTTTCTGCCAACATCAAAACGAACTATTGCTATGGCGGCAACCATGGCCGCTACTATTAAAGAGGTTCTGGATACACCTATTTTAAATGGGGATGGTGATCTTACTGATGAGTCCAAGGCCATGGCAGATCAAATGAATACGATCTTAGCTAAGATGTCCCAATAAGGATGTACTATCTGCAGGTTTATTATTTTGCTAAGAGTTTTGCATTTTTGATAAATAACGTGGATTGAGCTGGTTGCTGATGCAACGAAGGCATAAACTGTTTCTCTGAATCAATCATCAGTTATTGACATGAATAAACAAGCTTGGATCTCACATTTAATTCCATACATTGAACCTAATGAGTAGATTGATCGACGGGCGTTTTGCTTCTTTTGTAATAAAACGTCATGATCAATCTACTCTATTTATTTAAGGGCCTAATTCTCTTACTCAGTTTATCCGTGTTGATGGATATATTTTGTTCTATTTGTCTTATTTTAGTAGGGATTTATTAGATTTCATGTTATGATGTATGTAATCAACAGATAAGGAGAGATATGTGATGAACGATAATGAAAATCTGATTGAAGAAATGGAGGATGAAGATGAAGTAGAAGATGATGAAGAACTGTCTAGGTTGATTGAACAGTATCACAGAGACAGTGATCATTATTTAAAGATATTTAAGCAGGATCTATTGGAGTCAGGATTGACGGATAAGACCATTCGAACGCATATAAATAATATGTTTTTTTATCTCAATGATTATTTAGCTGATTATGCGGGTGTTTCAATGCCAAAGGGACCTGAATATATTGACTCTTTCATTAGACATTTCTTTATTCGTAAATGCATGTGGGCAACGAAGACATCAATCAATGAGAATTGCTCTACATTTAAAAAGTTTTACAAATCGATGTACCAGCATGGCTTAGTGGAACGCCTGGACTATGAATACGTGGTCGAGATTATTAAAGAAAACAAAAAGGAATGGCTTGAGCAATTGAAAAGATTTGATGAAGGAGCACTTTATGATGATTATCTGTCATGGTAGTCATTGTTGATAGAGGGTATTTATTATCGGTATGAATATGTGATAAGATTTTCTGGTACAAAAAGGAGAGAAAATGAATCGTGAGTGAATTTAAGATAAAAACTTTTTATCAATGGGTCAAACAGATCAGGAAAGGTAAGCTTTGTTTGATTCTTGATGAAGAAAATGATCCGGTAGAGACACAACTGAAAGCTTATGCTTTGCAGGCCTTAACAGGGGATCATGCCTGGACGATCTACGAGGCATTTGCGGATCTAAAGATCAAGATTACTTTACGAGATAGTACGAAAGTAAGAAATGAGCCGGTCACTGCTGTATTACGCAATCTCTTAGCTGAACAGTTTGATGATTACATGAAAGCAAGTGTCAAAGAGATGTTCAATCAGCATTACTCCTATGGCCGTATTTTCAATTATTGCGACGGTCAAATGACATCTGAAGCGTTTGATGACCTTTTTGAGGATGAGTCGCTTCGTCAGAGCTGGCAGCGTTACCTGGAAGGGCGAGAAGGATTCTATGCTTTAAGAATGCTATCAGATATGTTGGAAAAAGAGACAGCAGAAGAAAGGGTGGCAGTGGCTAAACGCTGTGTCGATGTCCATCCAAGACTTTTTCTGTTAATCGCTCATCAGGTAGCTGAGGAATGTCCTGAAAAGCTCAGTTTGGTTGTTCAGGAGGGAATTGATAGCCTCAGAGAAGACATTGGCTATCGTGGTGACTTAGCTGAACTTGGCTTGCGAAAAGAACCTTATCGTGCAGATTGGCTGATTGCCTCCTTCGTGTCCAATCCATCGATGTATACAGGAATGCGTGCCTTTACTTATTTGGATGGTTCACAAAAACTGAAATCCATCATTGCCTCGATCCCAATTACACCAACGAATCTGATTGACGATGATGATATGCTTTTGGAGAATGGCTATTTCCCACGTATCCTGTATGAAGAAGTGAAATTCAGCCTTTTAGCTTTAGCTGATGGATTGCCTGCCTTTTACGAGAGTTATCTGAATGCACATGCTTTATCCTGGAGCGATGAAATAGATGCGTTCGCACTCATGATGTTGCGGCCTAATCAACCGATAGAAAAAGAAGCTGAGGCTTGGCTGTTACAGGAAATAATGCCCTTTGACCTTTCATATGATCAATGTCTGAAGACCTTTACAGACTATCAGAAAAAGCAGGGGCTGAAGGAATCGACTATTTGCGCTCTGTTGCCTCGCTTGTTCAGGCAGTTATCTGAACAGTTGCGGTATGCCTGGAGATATGAGTATGCGTTTCGTTATAAGCGTCTTGCTGCTTATGCTGCTGTTTTAAGTCAGTTAGAGGCATATTATCTCAAAGAGAAGACTATGCAGGATTACCTTGATGATATCGTGAGTGGTGGACCTCAAAAAGAAGAATGGCAGGAAAGTTTATCACAGGTTTTACGTCCATTTGATGAAGAGAGCCTGCTTTGGAAAGATGAGTCACCTCTTTAAGTGGCTGTTTCATCCAATAGGCAGTGAAAGAGCCAGTTCATTGTATACTATTATCATGTAGCATTGGATTTAAAGACATGGATATGTCATCGTCATGTGACAAAAAAGATGTGTTGACTAAGAAAGGACAGGAAGTGGATATCATGAATACGATTTTCTTGTTTGAAAATGCTCAGGGGCAGGGAGAAATCATGAAGATGAGTGGTAATGATGGATTGTTAAGCTTCATCTTTGATCGTTTGGTTTGTTCTCATCCCCTGAAATTAGAGCAATTCAATACAATGCTCAAAGAGAGCCTGAAGAGTCTCGACCCTGTTCATCGTGCGAACATCCATTCCTTCGTTCAACAGTTTGAAGATGATAACAGACGCATAGATAACCTGATGGCACTAGGTGAACTCTATCAAATGGTGGATAGTTACATTCAGTGGGAAGAGCAGATCCAACCTGAACACCTGGCTTCCTTTCTGTTTCCTGAAAGTTGCTTTCCTTTATATGTGGATATACCCAGGCTGTTGATAGACGAGCTGGACGATTTCATCCAGCGTGAACAATTTCGTTCAGGAAGCTTATTAGAAGCCATCTTTCAAAGGCAGCAGTGGTCCATTGATAAAGTACAAGGACATTGGAGGTGGCATCGCAGAAATGAAGAGATGCTCCTTCCTGATGGTTCAGGAAGAGAATGGTTTTCTATTTTGTTCGGAGAAGTTCAGGAATCCCTGCTACAGATGCCAGAGGCTTATCTTTCAGAAACGGAAATCATGCATCATGTGGCCAAAGGAAAGATCTCACTGATCGATGTGTTTGGAGAAGATAAAGTAAAAGACTGTCAGCAAAAAATGAAATTTTTAAAGACCATGAAGCATCGTGCTTCCATTCGTTTAGATCATACGACACTTTCAAAGATCAAAGATCAGCGACATCTTCCTTATGAAGCATTGTATCAAATGCAGGAAGCGCACCGTGAAGACAATTGTTTATTCGTCAGACATCTATATGAACAGGATCATCACAGCGTGAATCTGGAAGAACTGTTGGCAAAAAGATCTGTATGGGATGTTGTCTCACTTGTTGATTGTATTCGTTATGCCAATAGGATGGGATATCGTGTGGTAATTCCTAATAGTTATTTTGAAGCAAAGATCGATCAGCTGACTCCTGATCAAGAGCAGCTTCTTCACTATTATCTAGAGGATCCGGCTGTCGAAGACCCTAAAAGATTAAAGGCTTATGCCGACACTCATTTTGGCAAGTCCGGTAAACCGTTAAATTAGGAGGACTGAAGGATGCTAGGTTATTATTATCAAAAACATCCCAATGGGGGCTGGAATGTCATTATCTTGGATGGCCTGGACGCTAAGGTCAGTGATATTATAGGCACCTATGCGATCGTTCCCAGGGAAAATGAACAGGTTGTCAAAGACATGCTGGAAAAAGAGGAAAAAGCCAATCCACACGCTGAATGGTATTCGTTTTTAAGCAGTGATATATGTAGAACTTATCGATTAGATGAACTAGAAAAAATGTATGCAGCTTATCTAGCTATCCATCAACCGCTGACCTATGATAAAGAGAAGTTACGATCCTACTGTGAACCGCTGAAAACCTATGCATGCCATCTGAATTTAAAACCAGCCTTGTACCAGGAAATTGAAGCATGTTTAGCGCATCATATGAAAGCGCCCCCTGGAACCATCTTAGAAGCCTATATGAAAAAAGCTGAAATCAGTATTCAATTGAAGATGTACTACACCCCAGATCAATGGAATCAGGTTGATTTGAGAGAGACGGGAATGAGCGTTCGTTCATGCATGGCTTTGATACGTTCAGGATATCACACGGTTAGTGATCTCATGCGGTTGAGTGAACAGGAGTTGGAAGCTTTGCCTCGCTTAGAACCACATTTAGTTGACGAGATCCTTTCTGTCAAAAATGAGTGGCTTGCTGCAGATAACAGGGTGAATACATGCCGGTATACCATTATTCAGGGATGGGGAGAAAACCAGACAAGAATATCCAAAAAGGTTCCTTCGGATCAGCTTGTCAAAAGCATATATCAGATTTTTTTTGAAGGAGAAGAAGCGCTTTGTCTCAATCAGCGTTCCTACTTCCCTGAAACCATGCTCTTCAATCTCTATGCACAAGGATATGTTGATTTGAAGATGCTTGAGCAGGACAGTGAACGACTCCAGCAGGACATCCTGATCATCCTTCATCAAATTCAAAACCATCAAAGCCAGTATATCGAAATTGACCGGAAAACATATGATTATCTCTACCATCATTTAACTGAATCTTCGGCTGACATGGATGCTTATTTAAGTAAGCATCAGCCCTCATCAATCACCCTAGAAGATTTAGCGAATCAGTTCCTTCGCCCAGAAGAATACAACTACCTGTTTCGATATGTTGATCAAAGGACATGAGCCAAGTAAATCATTCAGATAGATGATCACACCATATAATCTTTACATGATAGACTAGTTAAGCTAGATGTATAAGGAAGTTTCTTTTATATAAGATAACCAATCAGGGCAAGCAGAATTTAACCTGACATACTTCAAACATATCGGTAAAAGTCAATATCAAAACATACACAAAAAGGAGACAAACTTATGAACAAACAAAGCCAATCCAAATTAAATGCAGTCTTCAATCAGCTTCAGGTGGTCAGAAAAGCTCAGAATCAGGCACGTCTTGAACTTGAAAAACTCGAAGATCTGGTCAGGGAAATCAATCAAACGATGAAGGAAGAGGATACTTCTCACCAATCCGAAAGAATGCCTCTTTCGTCGTTTAATGAATACGAATTTAAAGTTTATCCCATTGGAAAGGGGCGTCAAGTGTATCGCCATATTGCCATCAGTGGTGATCACACCCTGGATGATCTATGTGAGATCATCATAGAATCTTTTAATTTTATTGATGAACATTTATATGAATTTTGCATGGACAATCGTATATATAGCCGTAATTCTTACCAATCGAATCCGGAAAGCGATGGCCCATCTACGCGTATCCAGATTGATAGACTCGGCCTTTGTCAAGGTCAGAAATTCTTATTGCATTACGATTTTGGAGATGACTGGCGATTTGCTATTACGGTTTTAAAGATAACGAAATCCACACACAGTGTTGAACCGGATATTTTGAAGTCAGTAGGGTACCTTGTTCAATATCCTGATTATGAGGATGAATGGGACGAAGAATAAATGAATGATCGAAACAGGCTAGGAAACATCAATTCGCATCAAATGTGAAATAAGGATTGCGTCCATGGTGTGGGTTTGTTACGATGAAAGGGTTAGGAGGAAACAAGATGACTTATCAATGGGAAGATGTAACGGAAACATTCACTGAATCACAACGACATTATAAACAAATTTATTTAGAAATTGATGAAGTCCTCGATGAACGTCTCGAGGTGAGTTTATTTTCATCGGAGACAGGCCCATATGAAATATACTGCTCCTATGGGAAAATGTATGGGATTATTTATACAGATGCTGCTAATCAGGAAGAATTAAGGAAAAAAATCAAGGCAGATCTGGAAAAGGAGTATGCTAAGAGCGGGCGGAATCCATCGAGTGAGTTTATGCAGTACTTTATAGAGACATATAACTTATGTTTGCCTAATGATATCTTTTTCGATGCGGATGCTCTGATGAAATAGATGTCGAGTTCTAATGAGGATTATTTCTTTCAACACAACACATCCTGCACGAATATGCAGGATGTTTTTTTAAGAAATGTCGAATGTTTGGATGGCCTTACAAGATCTGCTATAATGTTTACAGAGAGTGATGTATATGAGTACAATTGAGGAATTACAGGCGAGAATCAGACTTCTGGAAAAAGAAAAAAGTATTTGATGAAATTATTCAATGCACATCATATTTCTTATCAGTTGGATATGACTAAACAGGTTGTTCCTGGCAGGATGGCTAGAATGGACATTACGGATGAGAAGGTTCGATTTATGATTTCATTGTTTAGAGGAAGAACTGATGCGTTTAGTAAACGCTCGGGCAAGCCGAATGCTAAGACAGGAAAAATAGGCTATTATACCCAGTGTATGAATTATGGAAAAAGAGGTATTTGTCCTAAATATTCTGGAATCTCCATCAAATGTCAGGATTGTGCCCATCAACAATATACACCTTTGCAGCCAAACTTTATCAAAGCACATTTGATTGGTAGAAAAGAGAATTGTTCAGATGTTATTGGCATCTATCCGCTCTTACCCGACCAGACGTGTTGGCTGCTTGTTTTTGATTTTGATGACCATGAACAAACAGGAACCGATCCGTGGAAGGAAGAAGTTCAGGCCTTGCGCCAAACATGTGACCAAATGAAGTTTGATTATCTAGTTGAACGTTCACGATCAGGAAACGGAGCACACGTATGGTTTTTCTTTAAGGAAGCACTCGAAGCACATTTAGCTCGTCGGTTTGGTTCCTATCTTTTAAATAAAGCTCAGGAGTTGGTTGATTTTAAGACATTTCGAACTTATGACCGCATGCTTCCGGCCCAGGACCGTTTAGCTGAAGGAATGGTTGGTAACGTGATTGCTTTACCATTACAAGGTCAGGCCGTAAAAAAGGGAAACAGTGTGTTTGTTGATGAAAACTGGCAACCTTATTATGATCAATGGGCCGTACTCGAAAGTGTTCATCGCATTTCTAAAGAAGCCATCGAAAAAGTGATTCAGGAACAACCCGTCATCAGTGATTTTGGAACACTGTGTCCCACAGAAGAAGAGTCGAAACCTTGGGTCAAGTCAACAATCTTTTTTAAAAAAGAAGATATTCAGGGAGAAGTGCATATTACACTTGCTGATCTGGCTTATATACACATAGACGAATTAAGCATTGCGATGCGTAATCGGATCCGTCGGATGGTTTCTTTTCATAATTCTGAGTTCTATAAGTTACAAGCCATGGGCTTTTCGACTGCAGAAAAGCCTAGAATTATAAGCGGTGCCCAAACGTTCGAGCATCATATCGGTATTCCTAGAGGAACCCTGGAAAAATTCGTGGAGCTATTAGAGGATGCTGGAATTTCATATCAGATTGAGGATCTGCGCGAACGCGGAAAAGCAATCCATGTGGATTTCATTGGTCAGCTCTATCCACTGCAGCAAGAAGCAACGAATGTTTTACTGGCTGAGGATATCGGCATATTGGCAGCTTCAACAGCCTTCGGTAAAACGAAAGTCGGTGCCTATCTTGTTGCTAGTCGTCGTGTAAATACATTGATTCTCGTTCACACGCGTGAGATTCTTCAGCAGTGGAAGGACAGTCTGGAACACTTTTTAGATATTCATGAAGACCTGCCAACTTACAAAACACCAACTGGAAGAATCAAAAAACGCGACTCCTGCATTGATGAATTGTATTCCGGCCAAAATAAGCTGACAGGGATTGTCGATGTCGCCATGATCAGTTCTTTATTGAAGAATGGCGAAGTATTGCCGGAGATTAAACAATATGGGATGGTTATCATGGATGAGTGCCATCACGCACCTGCGCCAAGAAATGAACGGGTCTTAAATGAAGTCAATGCACATTGTGTATATGGGTTGACAGCAACTCCTTATCGTGATGATGGCCTAAAAAAGAGGATCTTTATGCAGTTTGGTCCGGTCCGCTATCGCTACACTGCTAAAGATCGTGCCAGGGATCAGGGGATTGGTCATTATGTATACCCACGTTTTACTTTGGTTACAGATATAGGAAACGATAAGAAAAACTATAATGAATCAGTAAAATACATCTGTGAAAATGAACGGCGCCTTCAGATGATCATTGATGATGTAAAAAACTGTATTCAGGCAGGCCGAACACCACTTGTTCTATCCCATTACAAGGATTATGCCAGACGTTTATATGACAATTTGGTAGGTGTTGATGACCATCTCATTCTATTGGAGGGCGGAAGATCAAATACAGAACGGAAGGCTATACGTAAACAGATAGATGATATACCTGATGACCAAACAGTTATCGTGGTCGCCATCAATAAATATGTTGGAGAAGGGTTCAACTATCCACGTCTGGACACGATGATGCTGACAACGCCATTTAGGTTTGAAGGAAACGGCGAGCAATATGCTGGTCGTTTGAATCGCGATTATGTTGATTGTCATATGGCCATGTTTAATCGCATGTATCATCAGCGTATGAAAATATATAAGAAAATTGGTTATGAGCTTCTGCAGCCAGATCGTCCTAAACAGGAATTGACACAAATGATTTATACTGGTGATAGCTATCGGTTTTATCTAGAACAAGATATATTATCTGCAAATAAAGAAATAATTATCTGCAGTCCCAAACTTCAGCAATCTAAATTCAATACATATCTCGAATTATTACAACCAGTATTGGAGCGAGGCATACATGTTGGGTTAGTGACCATTAATGTTGCTAGGCATGATCTCGCTTATCAGCCGACCGTTGAACATTGCATCATTCAACTTAAGATGGCAGGTGTTCAAGTTGATTGTGTTGACCAACTGTTCGAACATTATGTTCTGGTCGATCGAGCAATCGTATGGTATGGGAATGCGAATATTTTGACTAAGGGACGTGAGGATAACGAAATGATTCGGATCATAGATACAAAATTTGCCGAAGAGCTGCTTTATGTTACATATATTAACTCCAACAATGAATTAAACTATCATTAGATGAGTGACAATTATTGGTGAAGTTTATCGAACTCTAGAGAATATCATGGCTAAGTCCTTAAAAACTTGTTTATAAAGCAAATTCGTCGACTATAAAAGTATGGTCTAATAACGTAGATGTATATCTTTACATATAGAATTATATATTCCTGTTTGAAATAAGAGACAGTTTTATCGACTACCTCTTAGAATTCAAGCGTGATTCTATCATAAATTAGCACCAAAAATAGGAGATAGTCGAAAATAATCTTTATATTACATTGGATTGCACTGCTTTTTATTGATTTGGGAAAGTATATTTACTGTTTGCCCAAAAATGTTATTATTTCATTGTGAAATATCATCCTTATCAAGGATGAACGCATTTTCACATTAGAAACTTCATCTACTTGAACGTTAATTTAATATCATACTTGTTAAGGACTTAAATGATAAAAAGGAAAGGTGGTGACCCTATGCATAACAGGGATATATATGATTTTGCTTGTAAATGGAAATGTCGTTTCGAACACCCTGATGAGCATCTGATTGAAGATTTTTGGCATCAGTTTGGTAACGAGTGCGAAGAGGTAGGGTTAATCAGGATTCCGTCAAAATATACAGCCGATCAACTGGATAAAGCGTATGCAAGTTATTTGGATTTGGAAAAGTTCATCACGCAGATCAAAGATATGGAAACACTGGGTTTTATGCTTTATGATAGATGGAACATGCTTGTGCAAACAGGACGCAGGGAAGCGGTGCTTAAGTTAGAGCATCGTGCATGGTTTATATTGGTGCTCAGTCAACTAATGGATGTTGTCGAAAATGCGTTATCTTTGTTTCAGGGAGAGCTGAAGGAAATGCGACTTACCTCGGATGTCATGCTGTTTGGACGCTTAACGGATCGTTTTGAAGAAGTAGAGCAGTTTGTGAAAATCAGTGCGAATGGCAAGATTGCTTTTTCTGGCTATAACTGGGTGCATCAGCTTTTAAGAAGCAGGATGGATCGAATAGATCCATCACTCGCTGTTGAAATATTAGATCTGTTTGAATCTTATTTTGGCCATGATTTTGAAAGAATCGTGAAGATAGATACAGGTATCTGGATGCTGGAATTGGAGAATACAGAGGGAAAGATCTATACTTATCGAGGATGTCTGGAGGGTGAATTGATTGTAGATGGTAAGGATTTATCCCAGGCGGTACGTGAGGCAGTGAAGTGTCATGACTTGTTCATGTTTGATGGAAATCCTGGTGAAGATGATATTACTAAAATTGTGATTGATTATCATCACTTAACGAAACGTGCTGAAGATTTATTTGATTTTTCGGAAGAGATGATCATTGACCATGATCAGGGATTGATTGAGCTGATCCAAAAAACAAATGGTGAGACGATAGTGACCACCCAGTATCATTTAAAGAATAACTGGGTCGAATATCTGTTTGGTTATTTTCAAGCTGATTCATTGTTCAGGCATGTTGAGGAAAATCCGGAAGATGTCATCGAGACACCTGATGACATCAGGACTTACCAGATCACACTGGACTATCGCAAGCGTCCTCAACGAAGGATCGAAGGCAGCTTTGATTATCTGGGATTGCCTTATGATTTTAGCGATTTTGCTGATACGTTAGAAGATTTTTTGAGTCGTGAGATTGGTTTTGGGGATATACTCAATCCTAAAGTCTACTTACATCGTCGTCGCACACGCTCCGATTATATCTATTGCAGTGTCCGTTTCCATTCTGCTTACCAGAGCTATTACTATTTGACAGATGATGAAAGCATCCGGGCAGGTGATAATGTTCTTGTTCCAGTTGGATTGACAAATGTTGAAAAAATGGCTCAAGTAGTAAAGGTGGAATACTATTCCAAGGATAAGGTCCCATTTCCTGTCGAGGACACAAAGTGGATCATTCGTAAGTGCCGTGATGAAGATATTGAAAAGATAACATGATTGAATGATTCAATAAGGAAATAATTCATGACTTTCTTTCACTTTTGAATAACAAACCTTATTGAAGTGAGATTTTTTTGTAACTAAGCAATAAAAGTCTATCAAATTCTCGAAAAATAGCTTATAATAGTGAAGCGTGTTTAAATGCGCATATTTTTTTGGAAGAGGGTTTGATATGATTCAGTTTTTTAAAGCGAATATGGAGCCTAGAAAAAGGCTCAGAATGGTTGAACTGGGGATTGCGATTGTCTTATGCATTGCCTCTGTTGTTTCCATTGGGTATGGTTTATTTGATGTCTACGGTTCAGTTGGAAATATTCAGTTCGTCCAGAGCCTGGAGATGACCAGAGATGAAGAAATGGAAGATTACAGTGAAGACAATACGATCTGTGATGTGACGTATCGTAACGGGGATGCTGAGCTCGTTGTTTCTTATTCATATGACGATTACATGAATTTAGAAGAAGATACGATCACAGCCTATGAGTATGAGAATAATCAGGGCATGAAGCTCTATTTTGATCATCAGGATGTTACCGATGCAGAGATCCAGTACTCTTATCAGCAAACGCGGGCCAATGAGTTGACCTCGCTGTTTAACTTCGGGATGGCTTCTTTTATCTTAATGATCTCTGTTTTGATCATGACATTATTTGCGCGTCAGTTCACGACTTATGAAAAGGGATGGTTTTTATCCATCATGGTTCTGGCAACGATCATTTCGGTGCTGTTCCCTGAAGAAAGTGCGAATGGGGTCAACGGCATTGTCATTATGTTGTTGTATTTACTGGATACGTTCCTGAATATTTTATGTGAGCTGTTGATCTCAAAACAGTCTCGTTACAATTTTCTGGTTTCTGTACTGGTTGAGATCGTGGAAATTGCGATGTGTATCGTGCTCATGTACCGTTTCGCAACCATGGCGACGACCTTGTTCTTCTGGCTGCCGATCGATATCATCAGCTACATTAACTGGTCTAGACATAAAGATGATCAGGAAGATGAATTGACCGTGGTACGTCGCATGAAAGGATATCAGGAAGTGCTGGTCATTGTCGGAATCGTGGTTTGGACCGTTGTGGTTGGATACTTCATCAGTGGTCTGGATATTGCCACCGATTTCATTAATAACCAGACTCTAGAGACAGCCATCATTTATATTGATGCCTGCGCTTCAGCAGTCGGAATTGCCAATGGCTTATTTATTTTCTTCAGACTGCGTGAACAATGGATTGCCTGGTATATCTGTGCCTTTTTAGAAATGATCATCAATATTGTTTCTGGTCAGTATGTTCTGCTGCCATTAAAACTCGGTTATTTCACCAATACAACCTATGGTTATATCAAATGGACGAAGTATATTCAGTCACATAGTAAAGAAAAACAGGCACAAATCTCTTAATCAATCTTGTGGATTGACCATAAAGTTGGTAAAATAAAGATTGAAAGAAAAAATGTAAAACAAGGAGTGAAGAATTATGGCTATTTCAGCAGGTGATTTCAGAACAGGATTAACTTTGATCGTTGATGGAGATCCTTGTCAGGTTTTAGATTTCCAGCACGTAAAACCTGGAAAAGGGGCAGCCATCTTAAGAACAAAGATGAGAAACTTAAAGACGGGTGCAATTCAGGAAAGAAACTTCAATGCGAACACTAAATTTGAACCTGCAACCATTTCTAAGAAAGCAGCACAATATTCTTATATGGCAGATTCAACTTATTATTTTATGGATATGGAAACTTATGAAACCTATGAATTGGATGCAGACCAGGTTGGTGACAATAAATACTATATCATCGAAGGTTCAGAAGTTTCACTGATGTTCCATGAAGGAACTTTATTATCCGTATCTGTTCCAGAAAGAGTAGAATTAACGATCACAGAAACAGATCCTGCCATCAAAGGTGCCCCATCTAACCAGACGAAGGATGCAGTAACTGATACAGGATTGTCTTTACGTGTTCCTCAGTTCATTGATTCTGGCGAAAGAATTATTGTCTCTACAGCAGACGGTAAATACGTAGGAAGAGCTTAATTTAAGCTCTTTTTTCAAATGAAAAAGCAAGTCGTTTTGGTTACCGGTGCCGCTAAAGGCATCGGTCGTGCAATCGCCTTAGAACTGGCTCGCGTGGGATATGATATTGTCATTAACTATCTGACCTCAAAACAGGAAGCCCTGGATTTAAAGAATCAGATCATTCAGGATCATGGCGTACGTGCCCTTGCTATAAAGGCGGATGTGTCCAGTGAAGTGCAGGTGGATCAGATGATTTCAACGATCGAAGAGGAACTGGGCGGGGTGGATATCCTGGTCAATAATGCAGCAATCGATCTGTCCAATCTCTTTCACTTGAAGAATGCCGAAGAGTTTCGCAGAACGATGGATGTGAATGTGGTTGGCGCCTTTAATTGCAGCAAGCGTGTCTATCGGCGTATGCTGGAAAAGGAGTATGGGCGTATCATCAATATTTCATCCACGAATGGGATCAATACCTATTATCCAATGTGCATTGATTATGATGCCAGTAAAGCGGCACTGATCTCATTGACGCATAATCTGGCTTTTGAATTTGCGCCATATATCCATGTGAACTGTATTGCACCTGGATTTATTGGGACTGAAAATGAACTGGATGGTTATGATGAAGCCTTTCTTGAAGAAGAGATTGAAAAGATCATGGTGGGTCGTTATGGTGATCCTCGTGAGGTAGCATATCTGGTAAAATTCTTGATCAGTGATGAAGCCAATTTTATTAATAATACGGTGATCCGTATTGATGGCGGACAAAAAGGAAGCTGTTAAAGCTTCCTTTTCATATTGGTCAAAGCCAGTAAGATAGATAGTTTTCCGTATTCAAACGTTAATCCACCCTGTAAATAGAGGGTATAAGGTTCAATGACCGGCGCATCGGCGCTCAGCTCAATGGTGCTTCCCTGGGTAAAGCTGCCGGCAGCCATGACTTCATCAAATGGATAACCCGGCATTGGTGCAGGCAGAACATGCACAAAGGAGTCGATGGGACTGGTTTGTTGGATGCCCTGGGTAAAGTTGACCAGGTTTTCTTTTGTTTTCAGTTCCACTGTCTGGATGATATCGGTGCGCGGTTCATTATAGCGTGGGGAAATATTGTCATAGCCTAATTTCTCCAGCATATACGCCGTAAAGATGGCCGTCTTTAAAGCATTCTTGACGGCGTTAGGCGCCATGAAGATTCCCTTGAAAAAGGCGTTGTTCAGGTTGAAGTTAGCGCCTAACTGCTTACCGATACCAGGTGCAGTTAAGCGTTCCGCTACCATTTCCACGAGATCTCTGTTACCTGCGACATAACCACCGGTAGGGGCAATGCCACCGCCCAGGTTCTTCATAAGAGAACCGACAACTACATCTGCACCCACATGTCCGGGTTCTTTAGTTTCGACCAGTTCACCATAACAGTTATCGACCATGATGATGACCTCCTGATTGACTTCACGAATCTTGCGGATGATGCGCTCGATCTTAGCAATCATCAGAGACTGGCGATGAGAATACCCGCGGGAACGCTGGATCTCTACTAGGCGAACATCTTGTTGCTTTAAACGCGCTATGATCTTTTCATCATCGAAATCATCATTGACAAGCTCGATCTGTTCATATCGAACTCCATTGGCCTTTAGTGAAAGTTGAGAATCACCGCATAGACCAATCATCTCTTGCAGGGAGTCATAAGGCGCTCCGGTGATAGAAATCATTGTATCGCCATGTTTCAATAGAGCAGACAAGGTCAGGTAAAGCGCGTTGGTGCCGCTCATGATTTGTGGTCGAACCAGGGCATCTTCACAGCCTAGCACGGTCGCAAAGATTTTTTCGAGCTTATCTCTACCTTCATCATAATTACCATACCCATTGATATCGGTAAAATCAGAGTAGGATACACTGTTTTCAATAAAAGCCGATAAGATGCGGTTCGAATTGGTCATACAAATGGCATCTATCTCTTTGTATATATCGCTTAGAACTGGCTTTGCTTCTTCAGCGAGTTTAAGCAGATCAGGATCGATCTTTTCGAGTATCATTATTAAAACCTCCAATCACTCATACCTTGTCTATTATACACGAATTTAGCCTTCTTGCGGGCATATTTAAAAAATTAAATCAAAAAGCGTAAAAGAAAGATATCATTAGTCATACACTTTGACACATGAAATAAAATTCAGTTCAAAAAATGTTTAAAGAATTGTTGATATAAGACATGACTCATGTATAATAGAATTAGAAATCATATTTAATAGATGATCATGAAGCAGGAGGACAAAAAATATGGGATTATGGACAAAAGACAAGATACTTAAAGCCATTCAAAAGAAAGAAATAGCTAAGGCCGTTAAAGAACTGGAAGCCGCATATCCAGATCCGGCAGATCAGGAAGCTTATTTAGAGAAGACACTGGGCCAGAAAGGAACGCTGCAGTTTTACTTTGATGTTTATCTTCTCAGTCCAGGTGAAGAACAGCAGACACACCCATCCAGGGAGTACTTACGTTATCTGGCATATTGGGGAAAGATCGCCGATCCGCGAAAATATATTGATATTGCAGAAGCCTATGCCAAATATGATAAAGATGAGGAATGCTATCATCTGGCTTTGAAGTGGGGACGCAAAGCACTGCATGAAGGTAAAGATAACGGGGATCGGGCAGTGGATCTTTTCCTCAATCTGGATGCAGATATTGAAGATATGTATGAGGATGACTTCTTTGAGTAGGGGAAGCCTCCATCCTTTAATCGGATAATGCTTAAAGACATGTAAAAACAGCTCTCAAAGATCGAGAGCTGTTTTGTTTTCTGATGAGTGATCAGGAAACTATTGGTCATTGAAACCTAATTTTTGACGTTCAGCAATCCATTCCTGACGATAACCTTCCATTTCTTCGGCAGAGATGGCATGATCTAAGACTTCCCAACCTTTCAGATAGCTGGAGTCTCCGCCGCTGTAAGGCTTCGAATAAGTGTTGACGGAAGTGACCATATAGGTACCGCCGCTGCGATAGAGTGGAATCACATATGCCTGATCTAAGAGATAGGCTTCTGCATCGGCAAAGAGTTCATAACGCTTGTTGATATCGACAACTTCTGCATTGGCAGTGTTGACCATTTCATCATAAACGCTCATATCAAAATGAGATAAGCCCTGTTTTAGATCATTGACATTGTTCAGCTGTCCGGTAGACATCATTGTGTTAAGGTTATTGATTGGGTCAGCATAATCCGGTGTCCAGCCGCCTGTGTGTAAAGCGTAGGTGCCGGCATCACGTATTTCTGTATACCAGCTGGAAGCATATTCACCCAGTTCAATGGTGATATAATCTGTTCCCAAATTGGTCTCAAAGCTCTGTTTAAGCAGCTGTGCCTGTTGAGCGACCGTTTCGTTACCGGATTTGTAAGTATATCTTAAGACGATAGGGAAGCTGACTCCCTCAGCGGTCAATTCTTCGATGGCTTTTTGTTTGTATTCTTCTGCCAACGTTTTATCATAAGGATAATCCTGATGTTCAGCTAAGCCGCCGATGGTCGTGTAATCTTGATTATCGCTCGTAATAAAGGCGCCTACACCGGTAAAGGTTGAAGCTCGTACCGATTCGACATTTTCAGGAATGTTCACTTCGTTATACATATCCTGATCAAAACCATGGAATAATGATTTACGGAAATTCTGGTTGCTCATGGCTTTGTTGGTATCATCTGAATAGGATGTCTGGTTATTCAAGAAGAGGACATAATTTGTCTTATACAGTTCACGTTGAACGATATACGCATTGCCCTTTTCTTGTTCAGCCATGACTTGGGTTGCGGATAATGGTGCCCAGTTCAGTTCGCCGCGTTCAAAGTATTCGAGTGCGGACTCGTTATCTCGGATGGCTTTGACAACGACCTTATCGAAAGTGACATTTTCAGGATCCCAGTAATTCGGATTCTTGACGTAGGTCTTTTCAGAGTCTTTGGAATAATCGCCCATTAAATACATACCGCAATATAAGATATTATCCGGACTGTTACCAAAGGTCTGAGTACCGTCTAAGCCGTTGCTGTCAGGCAATGATTCGATAAACTGACGATTCGCTGGTTTGAAGGCCTGATACATGGCAGCGGAGATGAAGTAAGGTTTGCCACCATCGGCCATCGTGTATTGAATGGTCTTTTCATCAATGGCTTTGACACCCACCATATCCATACTAGGGTCTTCGCCGGCTTCTTTCGCTTCATAATATTCTCTGGCACCGTCTAATAAGAAAACCATCTCGGTGTTCAGTGATGCATGGGAAGGATCTAGGATGTATTCAACCCCATAGACAAAATCATCAGCAGTTAGATCACCATACACCTCCCCGCTGCGTGTTGTCCATTTGAGGCCATCGCGCAGATGGAATGTCCATACAGAGTTATCTTCGTTATGTTCCCAGCTTTCAGCAAGACTGCCAACGGTCTGACCGTAACGGTCATAGGTGACTAAACCATCAATAAAGTTCGTTGTCACGCGTCCGTCCACTGCTTTCATTGAAATCAGGTAATTCAACGTTTCATAATCCTGTCCAATGGTGATAAAATCCTGATAGACTTTTGGATCAAATTTCTGCGAGTATTCATTAGATGCGGAATCACTGCAGGCACCTAAGATGAAACAGGCAGACATGAGTCCTGAAATTAAGGTTCTTCGTTTCATGTTATTTCCCTCCCATATTTAAGATTATGTTTCTATTCTATCGACTATGATGTGAAATGTCAATACGAATCGATAAAAATATGACAATTAATTTTATGTTTTTCTTAATAAATAGAAATAAATTAATGAAATATATAAAATAAGATGGATGATTTTATTTTTTTTTTGATGTGAGTTTATAAAGTTTCTTGCGATGAGGAGACGATTCTTTTTTCTAGGCTGAAGAAGCATTGCCTGCTTTAGCATGGAAATGTGAATATGTAGCTTGTGCGTGATGATTCGAAGCGCCTTGATGAATTAAGAGCGTTTTTGCAGTGGCTATCTATTTGAACTTTTATGCCAATATGAAGATATATAGGCACTGTATCTTATTTTCAGAATTTGAGAAAAGGATGCAAGCATCTAGGGTTCAGTTATAATAAAACTAACGATGACAGGGATTGCTATTGTTAGCGGGAAGGAGAACGGTATGAAGAATTATATTGACCTACATATGCATTCTATTTATTCAGATGATTGTGAGTTTACACCGCGCGAACTCGTCTTGAAATGTGCAGAAGCTGGCGTGCGGATCATGGCTATTGCCGATCATAACAGCGTCAAAGCCATTGATGAGGAGAAGGCGGCTTGTCTTGAAGCCGGGATCATCTGCATTCCGGCACTGGAGATCGACTGTACTTACCAGGGAATCAATCTTCATGTTTTAGGGTATGGCATCGATCATACACGTCAGGATATTCAAGATCTGGAAACAAATGTTTATCAGCAGGAAGTCGCCTGTTCAGAACAGAAACTGGCACTGACCAATCAACTGGGTTTTCAATTGGAAAAAGCAGATCTGGAGCGTTTAAGCAGTAATGGTGTGTGGACAGGTGAGATGTTTGCGGAAGTGTTACTGGGCAAAGAAGAATATCAGGATGCTGAGCTCTTAAAACCTTATCGGGAAGGCGGCCGTCGCAGCGATAATCCGTTTGTGAATTTCTATTGGGACTATTATGCACAGGGGAAACCATGTTATACAGAAATCGTATATCCTTCTTTAGAGGAAACGATTCAGCTGATCCATCAGGCTGGCGGTAAGGCGGTGCTGGCACATCCCGGCAATAATTTGAAAGGGTGTTTTGAACGCCTTGATGAAATGGTTGCACTGGGCTTGGATGGAGTTGAAGCCTTCAGCAGTTACCATTCTCCAGAGACGATTAACTATTTCTATCAAAAGGGACTGGCATATGGTCTTCTGATTACAAGTGGCAGTGATTTTCACGGAAAGACCAAACCGGCGATTGCCATCAATGGGTCGCAATGTACGATCGATCAGCAGACCACGGAAATGCAGTTGAAACAAGCCGGGCTGATTGCGGACAAGTAAAAAAGTATTTTATTTGAAAACGGGTATAGATGCCTATACCCGTTTTTTATGAGTGAGGTCAACTTCACATAGGGCTTGCGTTAGTTAAATGTCGTTTGCTTCATATAATAGAAGATTACCGTTGAGCCTTATGCCTGGCAGTTTCTATGATGCAGAGTTAGCTGATCTAGTGCGTGTTTTGACGCGAACGATTGTTTCCATTGAGAAAGAGCGTATCATCCATCATTGATGCTCGCCTGTCGGATGATACAGGTTGTAGACGTTGTCTATAAGCGCACAAAGAAAAGGAGAGTCAGCCATATACGAATTGATGATCATCATGCATGAGTGCTTTAGGGGTGAGCCAAGCCATAT
The DNA here is from genome assembly GCA_900018345.1 of Clostridiales bacterium CHKCI006. GTDB lineage: Bacteria > Bacillota_I > Bacilli_A > Erysipelotrichales > Coprobacillaceae > Fimiplasma > Fimiplasma intestinipullorum. The sequence goes on along the minus strand of FCNA01000033.1, from coordinate 63,190 downwards.
CGATGTCAAGTGAATGGAGCCGCTATTTTGTGAAGAAATAACTGCGCCAGTCATAGATTGTTACTATTAGGTGTTATTTAGAAATATTTCAGTATTGTATTGGAAAGATGAAAGGGGACAAAAATATGTGTCAATGGGAATATCGTCATTTGAGCGAGCAGGAACAAAAAGACATTTGCAGCTGGAAGTATGAGGGTGAGTATCACATTTATGACTTGCCGGATTACCAAACCATGAGATCGCGTCAAATGGGCTTTACAAATCCTGCTGCAGCTAAGCAGTACTGGGGATTTCATTTGCATGGACAACTGCTTGGTTTTGTGAATATCAAAGAGGAAGCAGAGGCCGTCTTTATTGGAATTGGTGTGCGTCCGGATGCGTGCAACCGTCATTATGGACGACAGATCCTCGAAATCACCAGTGAGATAGCTAAACAGGCCTATCCGACAAAACCGCTGTATTTAGAAGTGCGCAGCTGGAATCAACGTGCCATTTGCTGCTATGAGAATGCTGGGTTTAAGATCGTCGGTGCACCATTTAAACGAGTGACTGATATTGGTGAAGGCTCTTTTTATCGTATGGTTCAATTCAACGACTGATTCTTTGAAATGTGTGGGCAGGCATCGGCCTGCTTTTTTGGTTATCGACAACGTTTCATGGTATAGCGATGGAAAATGGTAACATGTATAAATGAATAGGTTTTCACTGCATTCCTTTTGTGAACTTCTGTTTTGTGTAAAAAGGTGTATGATGAATGGGACATCTTTATCAAATAGATGATACGAGGAGGAGAACCATGAAAAAAGTATTGCTGATGATCACCTCACCAACGAAGGGTGGAAATGGAGATGCACTGATCAATGCTGCGGCAAAGGTTGCTAAACAAGTACAGGCAGAGGTAACAACGGTCCATATGAGAGATCTGCAAGTTCATTTCTGTCAGGCCTGTTATGGGTGTGCCAGGACAGGTGTTTGTGTCCAGAATGATGATTTTCGTGCATTGTTGAAGCAGGCGCATAAAGCGGATGTGATCATTGCCGAAGCACCTATTTATTATAACTGTATGGCGGCACAGATGATGACTCTATTCAATCGTTTATGCTGTACGTTTGCCTGTAAGACATATGAACTGGGTGTACCTAAGCGTGTCGGCATGATGCTGACATGTACTGGATCAGAAGAAGCGGAGATGAAGCACCAGGTCGATCTGATCCTGACGCTGCCTAGCTTAAGCCGCAGCATAACTGCTTATCAGACAGAAGTTTTTACCGGCTGTCAGGAAGCCACTACTTGCCAGAAGACAACGGCTTATCTCGAACGTGCAGAACGTTTGACCCGCTGGACCTTAGAAGAGGAATAGCCGTTCCTCTTTTTTTTGTGTAGGATGGAAACATTGAAAATAAAAAGCTGCGTATATATTTGATAAATTTTAATATTCGCTTGAAAACGCTTTGATTTTTTCGTACAATAAAGTCATCAAAACGAAGGAGGAAAGCAAAAGATGCTACATAAGAAATTAAAACCTTTTCCTAAAGATTTCCTTTGGGGAGCCAGTACATCTGCTTATCAGGTAGAAGGTGCTAACCTTGAAGATGGTAAAGGACCATCCTGTCAGGATGTCAAAGAAGTTCCTGCCGGCACTTCTGATCTAACGGTGTGTGCAGATCAGTATCATCGTTACAAAGAAGATGTTGCCTTAATGGCAGAGATGGGCTTTAAGACCTATCGATTCTCCATTTCCTGGTCACGAATCATTCCTCAGGGAATCGGTGAAGTCAATCCTAAAGGGATCGCTTATTACAATAATCTGATTGATGAATGTCTGAAATATGGCATCGAACCATTAGTGACGATGTTCCACTTCGATATGCCAGCTGCCTTAGATGAAAAAGGTTCCTGGAGCAATCGTGAGTCCATTGACTGGTTCCTCTATTTTGCGAAAATCATGTTTGAAAACTTTGGTGATCGCGTGAAATACTGGCTGACCATCAATGAGCAAAACATGCTGACACTGGTAGGTCCTGTCATTGGAACACTGCATATTCCTGAAGGATGCACGAATGTTTTAAAAGAAACTTATCAGCAAAATCATCACATGTTAGTTGCACAGGCAAAAGCCATGGCACTCTGCCATGAAATGCTGCCAGGCGCCAAGATTGGTCCGGCACCAAATATATCTTTAGTTTACCCTGCCACTTGCAAACCTGAAGATGTTTTAGCGGCTCAAAACTATAATGCCATCCGTAACTGGTTGTACTTAGATATGGCAGTCTATGGTGTTTATAATAACCTTGTTTGGGCATATTTAGAAGAAAATGATGCTTGTCCTGAATTCGGCGAAGGGGATGTGGAAGCTTTAAAGAACGGACATCCGGATTTCATCGGATTTAACTATTACAATACGGCTACTGTTCAGGCCAGCGATGGATCCGAAAAGATGGATCCTGGTGCAGACCAGCAGACCGCACGCGGAGAAGCCGGTTTCTATAAAGGCTTCAAGAACCCAAATCTGCCAACCACAGAATTTGGATGGGAGATCGACCCAATCGGCTTTAGAGCAACTATTCGTGAAATGTACTCCAGATATCGTTTACCAATGGTTGTAACAGAAAATGGTTTAGGTGCTTATGATAAGCTGACAGAAGATGGCAAGGTACATGACGGTTATCGTATCAAATATTTAAGAGATCATATTGAACAGATGCGTTTAGCGATTTCTGATGGCTGTGAGATGATGGGATATTGCCCATGGAGCGCAATCGACCTGATCTCTACACATGAGGGTATGGTAAAACGTTACGGCTTTATCTATGTCGATCGTGAAGAATTTGATCTAAAGACATTGGATCGCTATAGAAAGGATTCATTCTTCTGGTATAAGAAAGTCATTGCTAGCAACGGTGAGGATTTAAGCGATTAATCTAATCAACGGAACGTGGTTATCATGTTCCGTTTTTAATATATCCGAGCTCTGATTTTGTTCCAAACTTTTATTGACAACAAACCTGAAAGGTGTTAATTATGGAACGAATAGGGGAGAAGAAAAATGACAAAACAGATGGTTTATCGCTTGATGATTTATTTATCCGGACTACTTATCCTGGCTTTAGGTTTAACGCTGAATACGAAAGCAGGCCTGGGCGTTTCGGCGATTATTTCAGTTTCATATTGTATTTCATTAGTCCTGCAGCTTAACTTCGGAGATGTGACATTAGGACTATACGTTGTCTTTGTAATCATTGAGATGATCTTACATGGTATTGCCCTAAAAAAACAAAAATCATTGAAGAAGACACTGGTGATGGATGTCCTGCAGATTCCACTCAGTATTGTTTTTACACGCTTGCTGAATTTATATGGAGCCTTCCTGCCTGATTTTTCTGATCAGGCCATGTGGTTGCGGCTTGGGGTCCTGCTGATCGCTATCTTGCTGACAGGCATCGGCGCTGCCATGTCTTTAAATATGCGTCTGATACCTAATCCTGGTGATGGGATCGTTCAGGCGATTGCTGATACGTTTCATAAAAGCGTGGGCTTTTCCAAAAATATGTTTGATCTAGTCAATATTACGAATGCCATTGTGATCGGCTTGAGCGTTGTCGGTGAACTAAGTGGGGTGGGGATTGGTACAGTGTTAGCGGTCATCGGCGTTGGCCGTTCGATTGCGCTCTTTAACCATTTGACTTTGCACCGCTTGAATGAACTGGATGGATTGAACGCAGCATCGTAAATGTTTAAGAGTGAATGAGAAAAAGGGACTATGTTGTTTCTGACTGACACGGCATCTCCTACATCATCACTCTTTTTTGATTGCTGATGAGATAGGACGATGAGGTCCGTGTGGTTCTCCTGGTTAAGACAATTGAGATTGTGATGGTATGGTGGTATAATGAACATAATCAAAGATAGCGCTTGGATAAAAGATCGCTGCAGACCATGTCTATGAAGCGAAGATTTTTGATAGAACGGCTATGAAGGGTGTTTGATTGCTGCTTTTATGGTGAAAATGAATGATTGAATGACGATTTGTTTCAAATAAGCAGGTGAAAAGTGTAATGGATTGGAAAGAGTTATTTCGCTCGGTCATCTTAGAAAGAGGACTGCGTTACTTTCAAGAGGACCGGATCGAATTATTAGAGATCGAGGATCAACATCTTCATGCGAAAGTGAAGGGGACCTCTGTTTATACGGTTGATATGACCTTTTCTGATGAAAATGAGATCATTGCCATGAGTTGTGATTGTCCTTATGCCAAAAAGGTAGACAACTGTAAGCATGAAGCAGCAGTCCTTTTTGCTTATGAAAAGGAAATAGAGAAACGGGATCGTCAAGAGGAAGAAAGAGAGCTATTGGCATTGATTGATGAGGCTGACGAGACGCTTGTTCGTCATTTTTTATGGGTAATACTGAAAAATGATCCACGCTTAGCTGCCCTCTTTACAATCAAGGCATCGGGACAAATCCCGGAAAAATATATGTCGTCTATGAAAGATAGACTTCAACGTATCGTTACGCATTATACGCAATATTATGATTATGTGACCTACGAGCAAGCAGAAGCCTTTTATCAGACCTTCTACATGAACTGGTATCAGATGGCTGTCTTTTTACTGACATCTGAATCGGAACAGGGAGCGCTAGAGTTGGGGGAATATGCGATTTCTTTAATTTCTTCAACGCGCATCGAAGATGAAGAAATTGCCTTTATATTACAGGAAGCAATCAAAGAAAATATCAACGAAATCTGTAATCGTCTTGCAGAACGTCAAATGAGTTAGTTTCTTATTTTTCAAAACAGAAATTTGCATAATCCATCATTTCAAAAGGAAATAAGGTTAAATTTCTTGTTTTCAGAAAATAAAATTCGTTTATCAATAAATAAAGAGAGGGAGAAGAACATAATGGAATAAACGCATCATACCAGTGTATTTCATTTACATATTGAAATGAGCTTAAAGGATCTGAACCGGAAAGAAAGAACGATTCTCAAAAAATATGGACAGGTTGAAAAAGGACTTTATCGTGATGTGCTGGTTCCTGCGGATATGACCCTGCATGCCTTACATTATGCGATCATGCGTTTATTTGGCTGGCAAAACTGTCATTTGCATCATTATGAACTGCCTCCAAAGACATTTGCTCATTTGACAGAAGATAATCTGTAGAAATGGCTTCATCTGGTGGGTGTTTACTTCCGCTTTCCTGGAGAGGATTGGGAAGATTTGTATTGAGACGATGATTATCGTGGTGATCAGGGGCTGAAAACATGGCTGAAGAAAAAATATACCGGACCTTATATTTATAAAGGATGGAGCGAACATTATTTGTCTAGCCAACAAGCTGTGCAGGAATGGATCAGTCAAGCGGGACAGCATCAAGGTTCGCTGCAAGAGCAGCGCTTTGCTTTTGAAAATCCCCATCTGGAAGCACTCTTGGAACGCTTACGGTTTCAGATCTGCTCATTCCAAATCATCAGTACATACAGACCAAGTCGATCCAGGCTTATGTGCGACGGGTATTGAACTGGCCGGATGTAGAGAATAGTCTGCAGGAAGCAGGGTCAAAAAAATTTCGGTCCCATAAACAGGCGCGGATCTATTACGAAGAACATGATCCTAAACCAATGCCTTTGACGCATCTGCTGCATTATTTTTACGACGAAGGAGATGGCTGGGCACTGGAGTTTAGCTGTAAGGAGATTTATCGGTGTCAAGAAGGCCAATGGTTGGACAGCAGGGATCGCCCTATTTCTACATGGCGAAATGAATTGGCAGAAGTGGCATCGCGTTATCATCCGCTTTGCATTGAAAAAGATGGGATCGAGCTTTTGGATGATATCGGCGGTCTAACCGGATTCTGTCAGATGTTAGAGACCTTATTTGATTTTGAGCGGCTTGATGCGGACTCGATCGAACAAAGACGGGAATTATTTCTCTGGGCCTATGATAGAGGATGGACGGGAAATACGATTCGTTTAAAAAGTACTTTATGAAGGATGTGAACAAGATGAATGAAGAACAGCAAGCAAGTTTACTGGCAGAAGGCGCTTTAGCTACCCATTATCTCTTTCGTTGGCTTCATCCTGATGAGGTTGAGCAGATCAGTCGGATTGAAGAAATCTGTTTCCGATCAGGGGAAGCGTTATCGAGCGCGATGATTGAAGCGCGGGCGCAGCAGGTGGAACAGAGTTTTTTAGTCGCTGTTTCTTGTCGGGAGCATCGGGTCGTCGGTTTTGTCAGCGGGATACAGACCGATGAGACTCATTTTCGGGATGCTTTTTATGCAGATCCAAGCTTGCACGATCCTAAGGGAAAGTCTTTGATGTTATTGGGATTGGCGGTCTTGCCTGAATATCGCGGACAGGGTATTGGTCGTACGTTAATGGCGCTTTATTTAAAAGCCAAACAGCAGAAGTATTCTCTAGACAGGGCTGTTTTGACCTGTCTGAATGACAGCATAGAGATGTATGAAAAAATGGGCTTTCGTTTAGGGGAGAGGGCAAACTCTCAGTTAGGCGGCAGATCTTATGTGGAGATGGTACATTATTTTGGAGCGAACGATCATTGCTGGATCCGTTCACTATGCGCGAAAGATATCCCCCTCATAGTCCAGGCAGAAAGGGCACAGGGCTGGCAGGCAAGCGCCGATAAATATGAGAAGCGACTTTTAGACCAGCACGAGGGCAGGGCAGTCGCTTTAGTGGCGCTCTGGGAAGGTCAGCCGGTCGGCTATATCAATGTGTATCCCTGTTCGGTCTGGGGCCCTGCTTCATGGCGCGGATATCCGGAAATCGTTGATTTTGGTGTTTTAGAAAAATATCGTTGTCGAGGTATAGGAAGTCGCCTGATGGATGAAGCTGAGCGCATTGCCTTTGAAAGGGCTGATTTTGTTTTCCTGGGTGTCGGGCTTCATCAGGGATATGGTTCCGCTCAGCGTATGTATGTCAGACGTGGATATCTTCCTGATGGCAAAGGAGTGTATTATCATGATGACATTTTGACCCCTTATACCTCCTGCTGTAACGATGATCATTTAGTCTTATATATGGGAAAAAGGAGGCCGGCTCAATGATACAAGTTCGTTTTTATGAACAGGTAGAGGATCGCCAGATCCGCTTTGCGGTCATCATGGCCATGTATCAGGGCCAGTGGATCGTTGTACGTCATGCTCAACGTTTGACCTGGGAGATCCCAGGCGGGCATCGTGAGGCGGATGAAACCATTGACCAAACGGCAGCTCGCGAGTTACAGGAAGAGACCGGAGCGCTGCGTTTTCAACTTGAACCTTTATGTGTTTATTCGGTCGAAGGGAAGACGCGGGTCAATGCAACGGGAGATGAAAGCTTTGGTATGCTGTATTATGCCAAGGTCGATCAGCTGGATCCGGTATTGAAAAATGAAATTCAGGAGATACAAACAGTCTCTCACTTACCTCCAAATCTGACATATCCAGATATTCAGCCACACTTGTTTGAAGAAGGGATTCGTCGCCTAAGAGAGCGTCGGGTCCAGGAGTGGTTTTTAGCCTGGTTTGATGTGCACTGGGATCGTTTTGAAGTTATCTTTGCTAAAAATATTCGTTATTATGAATCATGGGGACCTTATTATGTCGGACTGGATAAACTGCGCTACTGGTTTAAAGATTGGCATACACATGCCCAATTACAGGAGTGGCGCATCTTAGGCTGAACTCATGCGGGGGCGCGTACCGTTGTCGAGTGGGTCTTTCAATGTCAGGATGAGAAGGGGGAGACTCGCTTTAAAGGCGTTTCTTTAATTGACTGGAATACCGCAAATCAGATTATCGAATTGAAGGAGTATGCGTCGACCTTGCCAAATGTTGATCCTTATCCTGAATTGGATGAAAAAAAACCATGATGAGGGAGGGCTTGTAATGAAACGCGTTCAGATGAGCCGATACTTATCTTTGATCCTGCGTCATCATCCAGAAGTGATCGGTATCGAACTGGATGAACATGGCTGGGCTGATGTAGATGGCTTGATCCAGGGAATCCGGGCAGGAAAATTCCCAGGATTTAATCGGGAAATACTGGAAGAAATCGTTCGTACCGATGATAAACAGCGCTATGCCTTCGACGCCATGCATCAGCACATTCGTGCTAATCAGGGACATTCGATTCCGGTTGATGTGGAATTGGCTGAAGTGATACCGCCTGAACGGCTCTGGCATGGAACAGCGGTAAAGTACGTGGCTTCTATTGAAAAAAACGGATTGGAATCACGTTCACGTCTATATGTGCACTTGTCAAAAGATCTTCAGACAGCTTATCAAGTGGGCAAACGCCATGGTCCACCGGTTGTCTTCTGGATCGATGCGCTGCGCATGGCCAAAGACGGCTATGTTTTCTATCTTTCACAAAACGGTGTTTATTTGACAAAGCATGTTCCTGTCGAATATCTGCACAAGGTAGAAGAAACCGAAATGGATTGCTATCCTTAACCAGGGCATTTATGTCAGGAAGCGCGCGATACAGCTTGCCCGTACCCAGATGGTGGACAGTAATGTTTTCGCATTAATAAAATCCGCAAGGAGGTCTCTTTGTTCTATTGGCTCAGACTTGCAGGATACGCAATGATTCAAGGATACAGTCATAGAAAAGATTCGTCCTGGTTGTTTGGAAGTGACATCTTTAATGGATACACATGTCCACTTACAGAACGGATTGTCCAGGAAGGGATGGATGCTCTGATGAAGGGAAGGATTTCGTTTATGATTGCCCATCATCTATCAACGATCTGCAAATCAGATGTCATGATGGTGCTGGATCACGGCTGCATGATAGAACGTGGTTCACATGAGAAATTGATTGAAGACAAAGGAACGTATTATCAGCTTTATACAGGAGTCTTTGAATTAGAATAAAAGGAATTAAAATTGGTCATCGTCTGATGATTCGTTTTTTTATGAAAGAAAATGGGTACCTAACGGGCATTGTCTAATGCTGTGCAAAGATTGCGCACAAGTCGGACGCACTGGTAACACAGTCGACCATGATCTTCACATTGATATGCAGTAATTTGAATACATTTTCATATTTGCTCTGATAAAACAAAGAGAATTGATCGTTAGAATTGGCATGATCATTAAAAAATGATATGATATACAGGAAAAGTTAAGAAAGGAGAGACGTTGATGCGCATCTGGTTTGAAAAAATGGCGTGGAAAATGCAACGTTTTATGATGGGCCGTAATGGTCTGGATGATTTGGCGAGACATTTGTATATTCTCGGCTGGGTTTTCATTATTTTGAATATTTTCTTCAACAATGCGGGGCTTTACATCCTTTCACTGGTTGTTTTAGGATATGCGCTCTTCCGCATGTTTTCTAAAAATGTGGCAAGACGACAGCAGGAGAATACTGTTTATTTAGGCTTGATCAGTAAGCCTAAGCGCACATGGCTGCAATGGCAGCGCAGATGGAAAGAGAGAAAGACCCACTGCTTTTTCCGTTGTCAGTGCGGTACCATGCTGCGTGTGCCTAAAGGAAAAGGTGAAGTGATTATTACCTGTCCGAATTGTCGTCGTCAGATGACGAAGCGGACATAAGCGAGGTCAACTATGTTTGGATATATGATTGCGAACCCCAATGATCTGAATGAAGCGGAGAAACAGCGTTATAACGAGATCTATTGTGGTTTATGTTATCGACTTGGCAAGCAGCACGGACAGCTGGCCAGGTTAGGGGTCACGTATGACCTGACTTTTTTAATTTTACTTTTAGCGAGTCTATACGAACCTGCTGAAAAGCAGGGAACGCTCCATTGTCCGGCACATCCTGTGCACAAGCATCCCTATACGGTCAATCGGTTTACAGATTATGCCGCGGATCTCACGATTGCCCTGACTTATTATAAATGCCTGGATGACTGGCAGGATGAGCATCAGTGGCTCAAACGCGGCTATGCCGGTTTACTGAAATCGGCCTATGCGAAGGTTAAAACGCGCCTGCCTCGACAGTGCGAGATGATCCAGGCTTGTATGCAGGATCTGAATCGTATCGAAAACGTTAAAGGAAGTCCGGATGAAGCGACACAGGCTTTTGGTCGTCTGATGGGCGAATGCTTTGTTGAAAGCGATGATCTGTGGTCAGGCATGTTAAGGCAAATGGGCAGTCAGTTGGGTCATTTCATCTATTTGATGGATGCTTTGATGGATTATGATGAAGATATCAAAAAAGGAACCTATAATCCATTGGTGGTTTTAGGTGCTAAGCCCCATCAACTGCCCGAAGCCCTGAATATTTATATGGGCATGGCTGCGGATGTGTTTGAACGTTTGCCTCTTGTACAGGATCTGCATTTATTGCGCAGCATTGTTTACAATGGGGTTTGGCAGAAATATCAGGCTCGACTAGCGAAGCAGGAGAGGAGTGGATCAGGTGGTTAAGGATCCTTATGAAATTCTAGGCGTAGATAGAAACGCCAGTAAAGACGATATTAAACGCGCTTATCGACAGAAAACAAAAGAGAATCATCCGGACCTTCATCCCGATGATCCGAATGCGAATAAAAAGATGGCTGATATCAATGAAGCCTATGATATGCTGATGAATCCGGAAAAATATGCCAATCGGCAGAATACCAATCCGAATAGCAGTTCATCCTATCAGCAGCAAGGCTATCAGCAGAACTATCGTCAGCAGGGAAATCCTGGCTGGAATGGCGATTTTTATGGCTTTGGCTTTGACGATTTCTTTGGTTTTGGACCACGTTACCAGCAGTCCTATACCTTCAATCGGCCGCAACCTCAAAGCACAGACTCCAATGAGATCCGCAGCGCCATCGATCTGATCAACCGTCAGGCTTATCAGGCGGCCAGTCAGCTTTTAAATCGCATGGTCAGCAGTGAACGTAACGGGCGCTGGTATTATTTGAGTGCGTTAGCTCAGGCGGGGATAGGAAATACGATGCAGGCTTACAAATATATCTCCAGAGCCGTGCAGATGGAACCCAATGAACCTGAATATCGTCGGGTCCAATCTCAGTTTGGACAGTATGGCTCACGCTATCAACAGACTCGCCAGGGTTACACAACAACAGCCATGGATCTGGATCGAGTATGTTTAAGTTTATGTTTTATGAATTTATTTTGTCGCTTTTGCGGGATATAGAAAGGATGAGAAGAGATGTCTTCGGCAATTGGAATTGATTTAGGAACGACCAACAGCTGCGTGGCGGTGATGGAAGCCGGCAGTCCTAAAATTATCGTGACTTCAGAGGGAGAAAGAACGACCCCCAGTGTGGTGGCTTTTACGAAAGCCGGTGAACGTTTGGTCGGCAGTATGGCCAAACGTCAGGCGGCGGTGAATGCCGGACGCACGATCAGTTCGGTGAAACGCCATATGGGGACGGACTGGCATACAGCGATTGATGGACATGACTATAAAGCACCTGAAATCAGTGCGATGATCTTGCGTAAGCTCAAACAGGATGCTGAAAATTACTTAGGTCATCCAGTCACCGAAGCGGTGATTACGGTTCCGGCATATTTTAATGACATCCAGCGTCAGGCGACCAAAGATGCCGGCCGGATTGCCGGTTTAAATGTGCTGCGTATTATTAATGAACCGACGAGTGCAGCGCTGGCATATGGCTTGGATCACGGGGCTGCCCAAAAGATCATGGTCTTCGACTTAGGCGGCGGTACTTTTGATGTTTCGATTATTGAAATTGGAGATAATATCATTGAAGTCCTGGCAACCTGTGGTGATAATCACTTAGGTGGCGATGACTTTGATGAAAGAGTCGTTAACTGGATCATCCAGTCCGCCAAACAGATGTATCACTTCGATCCAAGCAAGGATCCAAGTGCGTTAGAAAGAGTGAAAGAAGCCGCCGAACAGGCTAAAAAAGAATTGTCCAATCTTGAGCAGGCGCATATCAATCTGCCTTTCTTGGGGATGAACAAAGGGGATCCGGTTCATTTGGATCTGACTTTATCCCGTGCTAAGTTCAATGAATTGACCCGCGATCTGGTTGAACGCACAGCCGGTCCGGTCCAGACGGCGCTTAGTGATGCCGGGATTGCGGCTTCTGAACTGCAGAAGGTCCTGCTGGTAGGGGGATCCACTCGTATTCCAGCTGTGCAGGAAAAAGTCCAGCAGTTAACAGGCATCGTACCATCCAAAAACATCAATCCGGATGAATGTGTGGCCCAGGGGGCTGCGATTCAAGCCGGAGTCCTTTCAAAAGGAACGGCGGTTGTGGCCTCTTCAGCGACCGATGTGCTCTTATTAGATGTCACACCATTGAGTCTCTCCATTGAAACAGTCGGTGGCGTAGCGACGCGTTTAGTCGATCGGAACACAACCTTACCGGTGCATTATGCCCAGATCTTTTCAACGGCGGCACCTTATCAGACCAGTGTCGAGATCCATGTCGTACAGGGTGAAAGACCGATGGCCAAAGATAATCAGACCATTGGTAAGTTCAAACTGAAAGGGATCAAACGTGCACCTGCCGGAGTACCTCAGATTGAAGTGACATTTGACATTGATACCAATGGGATCCTGACTGTTTCAGCGAAAGATCTGGACACAGGAAAAGCCCAGTCAATTACCATCAGCGCCAACGGGAAAATGTCAGATGAAGAAATTGAACGCGCGATTCATGAGGCAGAACAGTATGCCAGCCAGGATGGGATCCGCAGCCAGGCCATCGAAGCGTTAGGCAAGGCCAATTCTCTTTTAAGTCAGACTGAGCGTGCTTTAGGTGTGGTCTCTAAGCAGATTTCCCGTCAGGAGAAGAAACAGGTCAAACAGGATTGCAGTCATCTGCGTAAAGTGATTTCGAAAACTTCTTTAGATAAAATCAGCCAGGAGCAGCTGGATACACTAAATCAGGCAATGCAGATCGTGGAACAGTCCGGTGCCAATGTACGTCAGCTCTTCGATCAAATGAATCCATCCTAAACAAAAAAGTGTTACGGTAAAAATGAACCCTGTTGTTTGAATAACGGCGGTTCATTTTTATGATGTTAAAATGGACAAGAGCTAACAGTCTTTAAGCAGAACATCCAAGTGCGATCAAATTTGTCTTGGTCTACTAAATAGAAAGTGAATATAGCGTATTGACGTTGATGTATAGAAGAATTCGTCATTGGAAAAAACACTCACTGGTGAACGTTATAAGCAGGATTCTCTCCAAAACAAAATATAGAGATCAATTCCTATTTTGTTCGATTTGACAAGTCTCTTTGCTTTTCCTAAAATTAAACAAGAGGAGATGAAAGCATGAATCAAGCATGTTTTGAATGTGACTACAAACAAGTTGATAAGGTGGCACAATTGGTGCAGATGGATGAAATGGAAAAGAGCGCTTTGAAAAAAGAGGTGCAAGCCTATTTGAAACAGTGTGATATGCAGCAGTCTAATCCTGCTATCATGGCAGAAATCTGGTCCTTGATAACTAAACGGATCCACCAGCCAGATCCCTATGCTTCGATCAAACATGAGTATAACCAGAAGATGTTGGCGTGGCTGCCTGAGATTCAAGCAGCTATCGGACAGGATCTGAATAAGGTCCTAAAGGTGGCGATTGCAGCGAATCTCATTGATTTTTCAGCGAAAGATTTGCTGGAGGATGAGCAAGTCAGACAGCTTCTTTTGAATGCACCCACCCCTCAATTGGCTCACGATGATTCCATGTCATTGTTTGCCTCTGTTCATCATGCCAAAAGGTTGCTTTATTTAGGCGATAACTGTGGTGAGATCGTCATTGACCGTTATTTGATCGAATGTCTGAAACAGTTTTATCCGCAAATAGAAGTCACTTATGCCGTCAGAGGAAAGGCAATTGTCAATGATGTGACCTTACAGGATGCCGATGAGATCGGGATGAGTGTAGTGGCCAGGATCATCAGTAATGGCGATGGTTCATTGGGCACCGTATTGGAACGGACTTCAGAAGCTTTTCAAGACACTTTTGCCAAGGCCGATGTGGTTATTGCGAAAGGTCAGGGGAATTATGAAGGTTTAAAAGGATGTCGTAAGGAGAACCTGTATTTTTTATTCATGTCTAAATGTGCATTGGTATCTCATTGGGCCAAGGTGCCTTTGAATGGTATTGTTTGTTTAAAGAATAGTCGTGGTTAAAACATGACTATTTTTTTATGACTGATATCATTGTTATTTGTTCAAATGAAATAAAAAATAGAATAAATGCATGTTTTTTGATTGATTTATTTGAGTAGTTGCTGTAATTTATAGTTATAACAAAATAAAATGTAGTCTACCATGATGTTTTGTTAAAAAGAGGGGAAGGGGAGGTGCTTTTGTTCATCATTCGACTGATATTGTTATTTACATCAAACGACCCCTTTTTCATGATTTCAAGAATAATCTATGACTTAAGTATTTAATCATTGCATAAGGAGAAAAACAGGAAATGCCAAAGAGAAAATCATATGATCAACCATTTAAAGAGGAAACGATTCAATATGTGAGAGATCATCCCGAGATGAGCGTTAAGGCCATTGCGAATGAGCGAGGAGTTTCCTTCAGTACCTTAAATTTATGGATTCGTAATTATAACCTGTCTGTTGATGCCAATCAGAAGATCCAACGTGGCGGCGTAGCTCCCAGTGGGACCGGATTTCGTCATGATGCCAAGACAAAAGAAGCGGCGTTGCAGTATGTGCGTGAGCATCCGGAAATGTCTGTGAAGCAGATTGCCGATGCTTTGCAGCTCTCCTTCAGTACTCTGAGTGTTTGGATCAGAAAGTATAATGAATCTGCACCTGCCAAAATGAAGCTGAGAAAGAAAGGCAAGACGAGTCAAAAAAAGGGGATGCGGCGTGCACGGTATACCAATCATACCAAAGAAGAAGCCATCATGTATGTTCGTCAGCACCCGGAAATGAGCATGCGAGATATTGCGGCGCGTTTAGAAGTCAAATTCAGCTCTTTGAATCTCTGGATCAGAAAATATAATGAAACAGCGGCACCGGAGGATCGTATTGTGCGAGAACGCCGTGGACGAAAGAAAAAAGTGGTTGAACTGCCTACAGAAAACGAGGAGCTTTTAGCGTTAAGAGAAGAGAATAAAAAACTAAGAGAGATGCTGGAGGCTATTCGTGCAACGCTAAGCATGTATCATTTGTAAAGAGGATATTCCCTGATAGGAATGTCTTTTTTATATGACGGGATGATGACAAAAAAGAGAAACCTGAGAGATTTCTCTATTCATCATTCAAAATGAAATCTAGATAATGGCCAGTAAAATGAAGTTTAAAACAAACAGCAAGGCAACACCGGCAATGATAGGATGGATTTCCTTGGCTTCTTTCTTAAAGATCTTAATGATGCAGTAGAAGATAAAGGCACTCGCAATACCGTAGGAAATACTGTAACACAGCGCCATGAAGATTCCGGCAAAGAAGGCAGGAATCGCATCCTCAAGGCGATCCCATTGAATCTGAGCAAAAGAGGAAACCATCATGCAGCCGACGATGATAAGCGCAGGTGCTGTTGCTGCCGAAGGAATCGCACTGACAAAAGTCGCCAGGAAAGCGCTCAAGGCAAAACAGATGGCTGTGACAACAGAGGTCAAACCAGTTCTGCCGCCTGCTCCGATACCTGCAGCACTTTCTACATAAGTAGTTGTGTTGCTTGTACCGAAAATAGCTCCAATTGAAGTGGCTGTCGCATCAGCAAATAAGGCCTTGTCCATCTTCGAACTGAAACCACTGCTTGATTCCAGTGCCATTTCATCTTCTTCAGAGAAAATGCCGCTGCGTCTGCCTGTGCCGATAAAGGTACCAATCGTATCAAAAGTATCAGACATACTGAAGGCAAAGATCGTAATCAGCACCAATGGTAAACGTGAGGCATCCGCCAAGAGTGAAGGCAGTCCTTCAGAAGTAAAGATCACACCAAAGGTGGATGGCAGTGCCTGTAAGGCTTCGGTAAAGCTAACTGTATCTGTTGTCGAAGTGACACCGAATGGAATCCCTAATAAGGTGGTAACAATGATGGCAATCAAAATACCGCCCTTTACATTCTTTAACGTTAAAACGACTGCCAGCAGTAAACCAATCAGGAAGATCCATAAGACTGGCTGATTGAGTGTGGCAATGGCAGGAACACCACTGTCAAAGGTAATAAAACCGACATTCAAAAAGCCAAGGTAAGCGATAAAGACACCAATTCCCCCGCCAATCGCATTCTGTAAAGACTGCGGAATGGCTTTAATGATGACTTTTCTGATCTTTGTAACAGTAATAAAAATATTAATCAAACCACAGATGAATACCATGGATAACGCTTGCTGCCAGGTAAACTGCAGCTGAGCACAGACCGTATAAACAAAGAAAGCATTTAATCCCATTCCAGGTGCCTGCGCATAAGGCACATTGGCTACAAGCCCCATGATCAAGGTACCGATCACAGCTGAAATGATGGTTGCCAGGAAGACAGCTCCCCATTCCATGCCGGCCTGGGACAGCGTGTTTGGATTCACGGCAATGATGTAAGCCATGGCAAAGAAAGTGGTAATGCCGGCCATGATTTCCGTTGAAACGGTCGTTCCATTTTCTTTCAGTTTGAAAAACTTGTTCATTTTTCCTTTCCCCCTATTCATATTTTGGAACACCTTCACTTTATCATATTTTAGAAAAAATGCAAAGAAAAGTTTTTAGGAGGAATAGAAAATGATCTTCATTTTTTCAGGAAAAATGCTTGCATAACCAGGCTTTGCAAGCTACATTTGAATTAACTGATTCATTCATCATATCCATGATTTGAAGGTATGAAGGGTGTCATATTTTTGATAAAGTCCACTGACAGTTGACCTTTTCATGTTATGGATGCGCTATACTTAATGGTGTCAATAAAGGAGGGAATAAAACCATGTTAGGTGCTATTTTTGGAGATATAGTAGGCTCTGTATTTGAATTTCATCCGACCAGGGATATGGCTTTTCCTTTGTTAAGCGAAGGCTCTAAACCAACGGATGATACATTTATGACTTTAGCGGTGGCCCAGGCCTTAATGGAAACAAAGGGCCAAAGTGGTGAAGTGATCTGCGAAGCGCTGGTCAGGCACATGCGCAGCTTTGGACGGCGTTATCCGAATGGAAGTTATGGTGGGATGTTTTCACGTTGGCTGCATTCCCCACGTCCTCAACCTTATCACAGTTTTGGCAACGGAAGCGCGATGCGCGTATCGGCAGTTGGCTGGATGTACCCGACTCTTGACGAGACTTTACACGTGGCAGAACTGACGGCAAAGGTCACGCATGATCATCCTGAGGGGATCAAAGGGGCGGCTGCGATTGCCTCGGCTATTTATCTGGCCCGAAATGGTGCGGATAAGACAGAGATCAAAGAGTATATCATGCAGACATTTCAGTATGATCTCAATCGTTCATTGGATGCCATTCGTCCAAATTATCGCTTTGATGAGACTTGTCAGCATTCTGTTCCGGAAGCCATTCTATGTTTTCTGGAAGGAAAGGATTACGAAGAGGTGATCCGTCTGGCGGTGACGCTAGGCGGTGACAGTGATACACTGGCGTGCATGGCCGGCGGCATCGCGGAAGCCTATGCAGGAATGCCGAATGATTTTAAAAAAGAAGCCATGCTCCGTTTGGATCCGTTTCTGCAGGATATCGTCAAGCAGTTTGAATCATCCTATCGATTAGGTTAAATATCGTCAAAGCGACAGAAGGGAGTGGGAATGATGGCATTTCGTATTATTCATGATGATATTACCAGGGTCAAAGCAGATGCCATAGTGAACACAGCGAATCCTGAACCTGTTTATGCCCCTGGAACAGATCAGGCAATCTATGAAGCGGCCGGGAAGGAAGCACTGCTGGCAGAAAGAAAGAAGATCGGGCACATTCCTGTTGGAGAGGTGGCTGTCACTTCCGGTTTTGCTTTGCCGGCGAGATATATTCTTCATACTGTTGGTCCTGTTTGGAAGGGTGGTTCGTATGGCGAGCTGGAGGCCCTTAGCTCCTGTTATACCCGAAGTATGACTTTGGCGATGCATTTGGGTTGTGAAAGCATGGCTTTTCCACTGATTTCATCAGGTACTTACGGTTTTCCAAAAGACATTGCCATCAAGGTCGCTGCCAAGGCCATTTACGATTTTTTGATGCAGCACGAGATGCAGGTCATCCTGGTGGTCTATGATAGAAGCTCGGTTGAGGCTTCGCTTCAATGGTCTACAGACTTGCGCACTTATATTGATGAAAATTATACGGAGTCATCAGTAGTTTCCCTTTTTCAGAGGGAGGCGCTTCACAAACAGCGGCGCGTCTTGCCGCCTTCGAGCCTGCAAGAATATCTTTTGCAGCTCGATGAATCGTTCTCTGTTTATCTGTTAAACCTGATCAGACAAAAGGGTCTGAAAAATGCAGATGTCTATCATGGAGCCAATATCAGTAAACAGCATTTTTCCAAGATGATTTCCACCAACAATTATCATCCGACGAAAAATACAGTCTGCGCTTTGGCTATCTCCCTTCGCCTCAATGTAGATGAAGCCAATCAGCTGCTCGCTAAGGCGGGCATGCTGCTGACCCATAACAGTCGCTTTGACCTTGCGATTGAGTATTTTCTTGAACATCAAATGTATAACATCGTCGAAAACAATATGATTTTATATGAGAATGATTTGGAACTATTAGGAAGACAATAGAAGAGGGGATATCCTGGAAAGAACGATTCAGATAACTGATAAAGGAGTACAGGCTTGACGTCCTGATCCTGGCGAGATAGAAAAGGTCCTTCAATGCGACGATCCTGTTGCCGTGATCTGGGCGATTGCATCCTGTGATCGAGCACCTGTTTAGGCAGGTGTTTTTTGTCCATCTTTTAAGAGATCCCT
This sequence comes from Clostridiales bacterium CHKCI006, assembly GCA_900018345.1. Classification (GTDB taxonomy): domain Bacteria; phylum Bacillota_I; class Bacilli_A; order Erysipelotrichales; family Coprobacillaceae; genus Fimiplasma; species Fimiplasma intestinipullorum. The sequence goes on along the minus strand of FCNA01000033.1, from coordinate 44,337 downwards.
TTTGATTCAAGCATTTGGCTTGCTGTCAATCGATTTTCTAAAACCTTATTGACTCATGAAACAGGAACTTGCCCAAATAAGTTGATTCGTCTATAATAATGACGAGTAAACATAATGACTGACCAAACCAGGAACATTGATTTTTCTGAAATTGAAGAGAGGGAGAGCTCTCCGATGCCTCAGGACGAACAGTTCATTGATCAGAAAAAGAAATTTCGCATTGGGAGTTTTGTGTTGATGAAATATAAGAAGTTAAAGAAGATCGGGTTGGTCCTGGCGGTAGTGCTTTTGATGATTGCCGGAGTCAGTTACTGGGATTATACCCAATTTCAATTGAATGCGACGGAAGTCACTTTTGAGTGCGGGAAGACGCTTCCCGATTTCACGGATTATCTCGATATGGATCCGGATAGGAAAGAGACGGTCATAATGGATGTAGATTCGGCATTGAAATCGACACATCCGCGTGCAGGAGAATATGCTGTCAATTATCAGTATCATGGTTTTCAAAAGACGCTTCTGGTCACGCTTGTTGATTCCACTGCACCTGAAGTCACAATTGTGGAAGAACCGGTCATCCTGGAAAATGAATCTTTGGATGTAGAAAAATATATCACAGTTGCGGATTATTCTGATTATGAGGTCGATTTTGATGACTCTCAGATCATTTACAATACAGCGGGTACCTACAGTGGACTTGTTACAGTGAAGGATCGATATGGTAATCAGTGTGATGTCGAATTACCGATCGTCATCCAGCCGCTGGAACTGAACTTAGCTTCGACGACATTGACCCTGGATCAGTCCGGAACGGGGAAACTGGAGGTCAGTACGAATAGTCATGAGGCAGTTCATTTTCACTCAAGCAATGAACAGGTGGTAACCGTTGATTCTTCCGGCAATGTGGTTGCGGTAGGCACGGGCAGTGCCACCATATCGGCTGAAGTCGGCGGAAAGGAAGTTGCTTGTGATGTGACGGTGAACGCATCGCAGCCTGCTCAGACTCAGCCTTCCGTGGATCATTCAACGCTGGATGTGTCGTATACTGTCTATAAAACAAAGACCGGTGATTGTTATCACCGAGCCAATTGTCGCTACTTGAGAAAAAGTAAGATCGCCATTTCACTTTCACAGGCACAAAGTGAAGGCCTGCGTCCATGCAGTGTCTGCAACCCTTGATGAAAAGGAAACCAATTCACATCTCAAGGTCAATGGTATGTTAAAGTGCTTCTCATCCAACCGTGATGAGAAGCTTTTTAGTTTGGTATGCCAACCTGATTTAAACATGATATAATCAATGCTAGAAAGCAGCTTCCTATTTATTGAAAAGCAGGGAACATGAAGATTGTTCAAACCGATGGAATGCTGCCATCGTCAGATCTGTTTGGTTATTTTGGTTACTGAATGGAAGAAATGAAAGGAGATTGAAAGATGGCTCTCTATGCTTTAGGGGATCTGCATCTGAGTTTTCAGACAGATAAATCTATGGATCGCTTTGGTGCGGTCTGGAAAGATCATGAAAAGAAAATTGAACAAAATGTGTGTGAAAGGGTGCGAGAAGAAGATACACTTGTTTTGACAGGGGATCATTCCTGGGGAAGAAAGCTGTCTGAATGTGAGGAAGATCTTGCTTTTATCGAGCGACTGCCAGGCCGCAAGATTTTGTTGCGCGGGAATCACGATATGTTCTGGAGCGTCAATAAAACCGCTGCTTTAAATGCCCGTTATCAGGGAAAGCTTTTCTTCTTACAGAATAATTTTGCTGTCTATGAAAACTATGCACTGGTTGGCACAAAAGGATATACTTTTGAGGGTCCTTTCTATTTCAATGTGCATCAGGAAATCATTTGCTGGGATCAAGAAAAGGAAAAACAGGCAAAGAAGCTTATTCAACGTGAAGCGCATCGTTTAGAATTGTCTATTCAGGCAGCGATGCAGGCCGGCTTTCATCACTTTATCATGTTTTTACATTATCCGCCGACTAGTATTTTGGAAGATCGTTCTTTATTGACTGACATCGCCGAAAAATACGGTGTAGAACAGGTAATCTATTCCCATTGTCATGGTGAGGCGCGATTTCATGATAGTTTATTAGGAGAACATCGCGGGATCCAATATTCACTGGTTTCGGGTGATTATTTGGATTTTTGTCCTCTCAAGTTACTTTGATTGCAATAAGAGAGACTGAAAAAACGTCGCCAAGCAAGCGACGTTTTAATTTTGGTCATTTCTCATTAGGTCTGTTTTTCCAGTATTCTGCCACCGATTTTTCAGGCGCCTCCTGACTCCATGGCATCTCGTGGCGCTCAAAATAACCGATGACTGTTCCAGACGCATCGCGGACAGGGACGAAGAATTCTCTTTCACCGGTCTTTGTATTTAAGGTTTCAAACATTTCATCTTCGCCATGATCAGCTCGTTCGAGAAAGGCTTCGATCTTCGCTTTCGAATTGGCATTATGGCATTGAAAGAGGCTGGAACCGATCTGAACGCGTGCTCCATAACGGATCTTGGCAGTCTTATTCATATAACGCACAATATGCTGCCGATCGACAAAGACAATTTCATAGGCATAGGCATCTAAGATGGCTGCGAGTACTTCCTTATTGATATCCATTTTCATCACTCCTTAGAAGTATTTTACTTGCTTTTCTAGGCAAGGTAAATATTTATTAGAAAATCTTCCCAGCAATAGTGAAAAGAAGTTGTCAGTATCATCGAATCAGGCTAAAATGAAACTGCAAAGATAAAAACACCATGAGCCGGTTGGTAGTCCGGCCGCACGTCACGTGTCAGTAACCCTCCCTCCTTGGGTCGTCCCTTCTTTGTATGAATCAATAAGGAGGAAACGATAATGGATGAAATTTCATGCAAACTGACTGTTTTTTTTGAAGATCCTTTTTGGGTCGGGGTTTTCGAACAATCCTTGGACGGACAAATGCAGGTCGCTAAAGTGACCTTTGGAACAGAGCCGTCCGATCAAATGGTTCTTCAATGGATCTTAAGACAGTTTCATTTGCTGGTATTTAGTCCGGCTGTGGCAATTAAGGCTAGACCGAAAGCCGTGCGCTTTAAACGGCGCATGCGGTTGGCTCGTCAGGAGAGCCAAGCGAAAGGCGTTGGAACGAAAGCCATGCAGGCAATCTCCAAACAGCATGAAGCGCGTAAAAATCAGCAAACCGCTTTGGCAAGACAAGAACACCTGAGAAAGGCAGCCAAGAAATATGCTCTCAAACAGCAAAAGCGTAAGGAAAAACATCGAGGACATTGATTCTCGATGTTTTTACCCAGAAAGGGAGAAAGTGAAAATGAAAAACTATTTTGTTAAGATATATGATGAACAACATTGGGAAGTCGTCGTGCAGAAAGGAATGGATGGGATGTTCAGTCAGCTGTTAGGCTTCTATGCACATATCGATCCCGAACGTCGTCAGGACCTATATTTGCTGATGCAAAAAGAAAAGCAGTTGCTTTCAGATAATGAGCAGAGTGATTTTGAGCACTGGCTGCTTTATTTGAAACAGGGAAGCGCCGGCGCGCTTACACTTGACCAGTTGGCGAGGCTTTATCGTGGTTTTTTAGCTTACTGGTCATGGAGTGGTTATCTTATTTTAAAAGTAGATGAATTTTGTTTGTTTCCACCTAGTTATGTTCTTCAGATTGATTCAGAAGGCATGATCCTGAACGAGCTTGACGATTTCATTAAGGAGGGAGAAATAGGGAAAGGAACGCTGCTGGAAGCCATCTGTGAGAAACAGCATCTTTCCATGCAGATCAGATCCGTAGTGGAAATGAACGATCTTCGCCTGGAGGCATTGCTGCTTTCACAGCCCATCGTCAAAGCTTTAAAAAGAAGACATGTGTATTCTTTGACAGATCTGTTTTCTTTGTCTGATAGAGAGTTAAGTCGTATCCCTCATTTAGGTCAGGCAGGTAGACAAACACTTCATGTACAAATCGAACAATGGCAGAATGCCCATCGTGGAGAATTGCTAAAAGAACTGGTCGTAGAGATAACGCAAGAGGATCAAACGCGTTCCTGTTTGCTTGAGTGGAAGGCGGGCAACACCAACACGCTGGCCAAACAATTATTTGAAGAGGTATTCGGACAACGGGAAGATCCGCTATATAAACAGAAACGGGCGATGTTTCCAGAAGACTGGACGCTCTTTTTCCTCAGTCAGGGATATCTTTACCTTTCGGATCTTTACGCAGACCGGAATCTTTTAAGTGATAAACTGCATGATGACAAAGGAGAACTGACTAGGACATTGGATCTTAACTGCACCAGTTTATGGATCAGTGAAGAGTTAGCCATTGATCTGATGGAAAACCCTGAAACAAGTTTGACAGAAATCATGCAGCGACTCGAAACAGAAAAAGAGACTGTAACGATGCTCTTAGAGAAAATGCAGAGGGATGATCCTCGATGGATCGATCTATCCGTTCTGCAGGAACACCTGCCTTCCATGACACCGCATTTGCTGCATCTTCTATTGATTCGCAGTGTGCAGCAGGGCGTCTCATTCTATTTGCCACTGGAAGACTATTATCGCAAAATCGAACAGATGGAGACACGGGACGAAAAGATCATCAACGCATTGTACGCGGATCCTTGCTTAAAGGATCAGGAAGCGTTAGTGGCTTATGTCGACATGGTTTTTAAGCCGGTGGATCCTACGAAGATCCATTAAGAGAGGAGAGAGGGGCACATGAAGAAGTATTATTATCAATGCCGCAAGGATGGCTCTTGGGAAGTGGCACAATTAGATGGCCTGGATAGCTTGGCGAGTTGCTGGCTGGGACGGTATTGTCACATCAGACCAGAGAAGCAGACCTGCTTTCAAGCGCTATGGGATGCCAATTTGAAAGCGCAATCAGAGGCAGTGTCGCATCAGCTTTCGCAGTGGATCGCATATCTGGAAAAGGGGGAACCCGTTCGATTAGATATTGAGACATTAGCCGATCTGTATCGTGGCTTTCTGGCATTGCATACGCCTGTCATTGATGACTGGCAGGTCGAGCTCGATGAGATGTGGCTTCCTGAACGATATCCTATTTTGACAGATCTACGGACACCCTTGCTCAATGAACTCAAAGATTGGGTTCTGACACAGCAGATTCCTTCCCGTAGTTTGCTGGCGGCTTACCTGAAAACCAGTGGGACACAGCTTGAACTCGTATCCATCAGGCCGGCAGCGGATGTGAGTGAACTTCCGCTGTCCTGTTTAGATTTGACGGTACGTTCTACCAACTGCTTAAGGCGGGCAGGCTGCACCGCTTTGAGTCAGGTTTTGGCTTTAACGGACGATGAAATGGATGCGATTCGTTATTTAGGGAAAAAGGGCGCTGCTGAGGTCATAGAGACAAGAGATAAGTGGCAGAAAGTGATAGAGGAACAGGGGCTGGATCTTTATACCATGGTCATGACGCAAGACCACATCCAAACGGAAATCACCAAGGTAGTACCCCACGGACAAATAATGGCCGTTGCCGTTCATTTATACAAAGAGCTCTTTTATTATACGGGGTCGCTTGTTACCGGTCATCATGCCTATTTTCCGGAAAAGCAATTACTTGGTTTGTGTGCCCTGGGTTATTTTGATTATCCGTCTTTAAGAAAGGACGCACATCAACTGGATTGCTTATTTGGAGAGGATGCCATTTCTTCCAAACTGCAAGAGATCGATGTGCTCGAATCTGATTATATGCTGATCAGTCCTACGGCTTATCAGACGCTTCAAGACCACCCGGAGTGGTTAAAAGCAGAAGCACAGGCTTATCTTGAAGAAGAAACACAAACGTTTGCAGCTAGGCTGAAAGATTTGTCAGTGAATCGTTTTGCTGAAGAAGAATTCGATCGGATCCCGCTGTCACAATTGACCGATCATGCCTGGGAACCCTACACGCTGGCTCGGATCTTTCATGAGACACAAAAACAGTATCATTATTTCTGTTTGCCTTATATGTATTTTGAAAAGATCGTCGATCGTATGTCGAACAGCTCGCAAACGACAAATGACGAACTGGATCAGCTGTTTGCCGATCCGCTTTTGGCCAGTCCGCGAACTTTATACCGCTATGTGCATACACATTTGGACGCTGACTATTTGAACCTCGATCTTGAAGACGATTAAAACAAAGTGAACGTTTCTTTTTGAACGTTTTGCTGTTTTTTCGCGAGATTGCTTCGATCTATTCCTTTTAACTAAATGCAAGAAAAAATGAGCAGATAGATTCAGCAGTATCATTGACAAATCAATTATTATAGACTATACTATCAATTGATAGTATAGGTGGGTTTGGTAGGTGGTCATTATTTTACTTAGTATGCAATCAAAAAGACAGGAAATCAACACTTTTCTGGGTGAGTTGAAAAAGATGATCGGTGATGAAAGGTTTGATATTGAAAATGATTTCGTCCTGATTCGGAAACATAAAAAAGATGAAGATGAAGAGTTTTCAACCCCGTACACATTAGTGCAATTAGAATATGATGCAGAGGATGTGGTTGCTCATTTAGAAACGTTGTCGATTGAGGACTATTCGGAAACCTTAGTTGACAAAAAGGATCTAAATCCTCCTTTACTGTTTGTATTTGGAAAGATGATCAATGGGAAGCAGGTTTACATAAAGCTGAAGATCAAGGGGGATTCAGCAAGGTTTGTCTTATGTGTATCTTTTCATTACGCAAAGCATCCAATGCGTTTTCCGTACGCATAAGAGAAACTGGGAAGGAGATGAGTGATGATGGTCGAAAAAATGGTAAGAAAAACATCCATGGAATGTCCATTATGTGGTAAAACTCATGAGGTGGAAGAAAGAAAGCGTTTTTCAACGGTCATGATCAAAGGCGAAAAGGTTACTTATGAAGAACATTATTTTGTTTGTGAAAATGCGGATGAAGACGAAAATGAATTTGAAACGGGGGCAATGATGAATGCCAATTTATTAAATGCCCGAAATGCTTATCGGTCATTACATGGTTTATTGACTTCGGATGAGATTGTAGCGATCCGTGAGAGTTATAGCTTGTCACAAGTGGATCTTGCGCGTTTATTAGGATGGGGAGAAGCAACGATCTCGCGCTATGAAAGTAAAGCGATTCAAGATGAGGCTTATGATACCATGCTTCGTTTGATTCGTGATGATCCGACTCAGGCGCTGGCATTTCTAAGCAAAAATGCGAAGCAATTTACGGTGGAGAAGCGTCAAAAAATTAAATCCAAGATCATGGAGAAGATCGATGACTACGGCAAAGAGGGGATTGCCCGCAAAGCGTTTGAGATCGAATATGCGAAGTATGACGAGCCTTCGCTTGAAAATGGGTATACGATGTTAAATATTGATAAAATTGAAGCGATGATCTCTTATATCGCAGCCAAAGTGCCTCATTTATTTAAGGTCAAATTGATGAAGATGCTATGGTATTCCGATGCGCTCTCATATAAATTAAATAAGGTCGCTATGACGGGAATGGTCTATCGTCATGAAGCCATGGGGGCACTTCCCATCGGACATTATCGGCTCATGGACCTGGCGAATATCAATGTGAAAGAAGAAACGAGTGCTAATTACGATTCGATGCTGCACATTTATCCTGTAGAGGGAATGGATTATTCTAGTTTAAGTGCTGAAGAAAAAGACATTCTTGATCAGGTGATTAGCCAATTCAAAAGCTATAAAGCCAAAGAAATCATCGACTATATGCACGAGGAGAAGGCCTATACACAAACGGAAAATGGGATGATCATTCCATTTGATCTGGCAGGAGAAATTCGTTCTTTTGACCAATAGGTATACAACGAATCGTTCATTGGACGAACGGTTCGTTTTTTAGAAATTGACAAGAAATGAGGGATGGCAATGCGTGCGAATGAAAAACTGCTGCGACCAGTTTATGAAGTGAATTATCTAAGAGCAGAGAATGTCGCTAGATACCGTTTGATTATCCGCTATTTTTTTACCGAATATGAAAAGATTCATTACTGGCTGCACAAAGAAGACGTATACGCAATGATGATGCAGTATGAGGAAATGGCTGGCTATACGATGGAACAATGTCAGCAGGATCTGCAAAGCCTTGTTGAATGGGGAAATCTGATTGCAATCCAGGATAGTCAGAAGGTCAAGACGATTGAGGATTTTAAAAATCGACAGTATCGTTATCAGCTATCTGAGTATACGGTCGAAATTGAGAGAATGACGCTACGGCTTGAAAACTTAGGGATCGAAGGGGCTAGCCTCGAACCTACCCTGCTGGAAAAACTGCTTGCGTCACTGAAGGATCTGAATTCACTGGACCTTTCCAATGAGGCACAGGTTCATCAATGGCTGAATACCCTGATGAGCGATTTTATCCGGTTAAATCAAAACTATCAGGATTATATCAAGACGCTTAACAGTGCTAAGGCAGAAGAGCTGATGAAAACAACCGCTTTCTTGTTTTTTAAAGATAAGTTGATCAATTATTTAAGGACCTTTGTGATGGCTATGCAGAAAACGGGAACACTGATTGCCTTAGCTCTGGAAGAAATCGATGACCAGCGCATCCTGGAGGTATTGAAACAGGCAACCGCTTATGAATTCTCTATTCCTCGGATTGATGTCGAGCTGCAAAAGGAAGTCATTTACGAAAATTATCTGGGCAAATGGCAGAGCATGTATCAATGGTTTATTGGTGAGGGTGAGCAAAGTGAAATGGATCGCCTGAATGATATTACCAATGATATCATTCGCAAAATGACACGCTATGCGGCTCAGATCATCGAGATGTCAAACCGTGGTTCAAATCGTAAAGAACAGTATTATCACCTCGCGGATATCTTTATGAAATGTAGGGATCTGAATGAGGCACACTGTCTGTCCGCCTATGTTTTTGGGGTGGCGGATTGTCTTCATCTCGATCACATTCGACCTCGCACAACGGATAATATTCATCAGGGAGTCTATGAGGACCTCCCTCGTTATCTGAAATTCGACCCGCATTCGCGCATGGCAAGAAACAAGACCATCCGCAAACCGGCAAAAGACTATACACTGGAAAAGCGCATGAAACAATTTGAGATTCAGGCAGAACAGGAAAAGCAGAAGCGGAGAATGGCTGAGCTGATCCATGATCAACGGATTGATTTTCGTTATTTACCGCTCTTAGATACCATGACACGACGAACCCTGTTGGAGTGGCTGGCCAAGGGGCTGGAGGAGAATAACGCAATCTCACGTACCGAAGATGGATCCATGTATACGATCTCCAAGGAATTTGCTGATGAGATGTGTGTCGTTCACTGTGAAGATGGTGATTTTATCATGCCAGGCTTTCAAATCGTATTTTTAAAGGAGGTGTCAGGCGATGAATGATCAGGAACAATTACTTTCAAAAAGATGGATCTTAAAAGATGAGGATCGGGATACTTATTATCATATTAAAGATAATATGAAGTATCTCAAAAAACTGTTTATGGATCATTTAGGTTACGCACTGATCAGTCATCAAAATTTCATTAAGCTCGATAAGATACCCGGGAAAGCTGAGCCATGGATGGGAATCACCGATTTCAAGTCTCTAGAAGAGTATCGCATGTTTTGTTATGTCCTTATCTTTTTAGAGGATAGGGATCCTGAGGATCAGTTTATTCTTTCGCATCTGACAGCGTTTATTGCGGTGCAGTTAGGTGAAAGGGAGTCTTACTGGCTAAAGTATACTGCTCGCAAGCGACTGGTGAACGTCATCAAGTTTTGTTTAAAGGAGAAGCTGATCTTGCTGGATGACGGAGATTCAGACAACTTTGCTTCCAATGAACAGGCTGAGGCTCTATTTGAAAACACGGGGCTATCACGTTATTTCATGCGTCATTTTGTTTCAGATATTTTTTCTTTGCACGATCCGCAGGACTTTATGCAGGCAGAGTGGGTCGGGCTTGACGAAGATCGCGGGATCGTGCGTAAGCAACGCATTTATCGTCGGCTGCTGCTGTCCTGTGGAATCTATCAGGAAGATGAAGAACAGGACGATTTTTCCTTTATCCGCAATTACCGCAAACGGATGCAAAATGATTTTAATGAAATTTTTCCCTGTGAGTTGCAGGTTTATGCGTCAAGTGCTTATCTCATTTTGGACGAGGAAGCACGACTGGGCAAACGCTTCCCGAAAAATAATGCGCGTGATGAACTGTTGGTGTTAGTCAACAGTGAGTTGACGAGGCAAAATAAACGCTATCTGTCCGATCCGAAAAGAGAGATCTTAACCTTAACAACGGATCAGGCATTACATGTGATTGAGGGAGTCATCAGGCAAAATCATGCCTATTTACCGGTTGTCTATCGTCAAAAAAAGATCGACCAGCTTGCTAGAGAAGTGCTGAATACATATCTTTTACTGGGATTTGCGAAGGAAATGGATGAATTGATTTCTTTTTATCCGGTCATCGGAAAATTAAATGGAAGCTATGAGGAGGGAGACCAATGAATGTCAGTCAATGGCATATGCACCGCTTAGGACTTGTTGATTTCTGGTGTTATGATAATGATGAGTTTTATTTTAATCAAGGACATATGCTGCTTAGAGGCAGTAATGGGTCAGGAAAGTCAGTCACGATGCAAAGCATGATTCCTTTGCTTCTGGATGGCAATCGCAGCAGTGAGCGCTTAGATCCTTTTGGGTCACGTGCCCGTACGCTGGATACATATTTGATTGATGAAAATACAGATCGCGATGAGCGCATCGGTTACCTTTATCTTGAATTTAAACGTGCTCAAAGTGATCTGTACCTGACGATTGGGATGGGAATCCGAGCAAGACGCAATAAACATTTAGAGACCTGGTATTTTGTCGTTGAAGATAATCGGCGTGTGGGCATCGATTTTACCTTAATGGAGCATCACCTGACACTCACAAAAAAACAACTAGTTAATGTGCTGGGTAACCAGGTCATTGATTCACAGCGCGACTATATGCGTAAAGTCAATGACGTGCTCTTTGGATTTGAAAATGTCGAGGATTATAAGGATGCCATTGATTTATTGCTTCAGTTGAGAAGCCCTAAGCTTAGCAATTCCCTCTCTCCTTCGAAGATCAATGAATTGCTGGCGCACTCTTTGCAGCCATTAAGCGAAGATGATCTCAGACCGATGAGTGAAGCCATCACTAATATGGATAATCTTCAGGATGAATTAGAAAATATGAAGGTCAGTCTGAATGCAGCCAAACGGATCTGGCAAAGCTATGATACCTATAACCGTGCCATGTTGATGGATAAATGGCTCAAGAAAGAACGCGAAAGTAAGTTGTTGGCTGATCTTGCGGCACAAGGTAAGGCAAAACAAGAAGAAATCAGAAAGATGTCCGAAGAAAGGCAACTTTATGCGCAAGACGCCCGGGATAATCAGGTGCGTTTAGAAGTGTTGACTCACGAAAAGGAATTATTATCAAGCCCGGAAGTAGAAAAGATGGCATCTGATCTGGAAAGTACTGAAAAACAGCTTTCACAGCTGACTATTACGCTTGGCGCCAAACAAAGTCAGCGCGAAAACAAAGATCTGCGCCGTCTGGATGTGGAAAAACAACTCGACCATTATCAGCAGGAGCTGGATTGCCAGGAAAAAGAAGCAAGGGAAGCTTTTGAAGAATTGGAAGCCATCAGTACAGAATTTCCGTTTACGGAGCATGCCGCCTTGCGGACACAAAAAGATCATCTGGAAAACTATGCATTTGATTACACACGCCGCCGTTTGAAAGAAGAGGAACGTCAGACCCGGCAGCTGGCAATTCACTATCAACGTTATGAGCAGATGCAGCAGCAGCTTTCAATGATGGAAGAGCAACTATTGCGTCTGGATGTCAGGATGCAGGAAGCCGGAGTTCAACTAGAGAAATATAAGCATGATTATCGCACATGCATTCAGTATTATCAGGAAACATTTCATCAATATGCTCAAACCTGTCAGGAAATGGTCCTCGACGCAGACACGTTGGCGCAAATGACAGCCCTGCTTATCGATTATGAAAAACATCAGGATTATCATCAGATTTCTGATCTGGTGTATGTCTGTTATCTAAGCCAAAATGAAATGCTGTTACATGCTTTCAATGAATTGGAAATCGCCTATGAGAAGGCACGCTTGGAATATGATCAGCTTTATCTGGAATACCAGCGTTGGGAGAAAATGCAGGATTATGAACCTGAACGCGATCCGCTGGTTGTCAAACAGCGCCATTACCTTGATCGGCAAGGAATTCGGTATATCCCATTTTATCAGCTGATTGATTTTGCGAATACCGGAAGTACACTCTGTGATGTACAGGAAGAGCTTTTGAACCAGCTCAATTTGCTGGATGCACTCGTTGTCGAAGAGAAAGACAGAGCACGCTTGGAAGGGCTGATGGGCGAAGGGCATGATTATTATTTGTGGACACAAAAGCCACTCGATACCTTGCAGACGGTGCTGCTTCCTGAAACAATGGATGCCGTTTCTCTAGCCGAGGTGTTGCGAGAACTGGGAATCAGAGAAGAGATGGCTTTTTTTCAATGTCAGGAGAAGTCTTTTACCTGGGGCGCTTTAGCGGGGACATTAGATGGCTCACAGACCAGCCGTTTGATTGGCATTCAGCGCCGTCAGGAATATAGGAAGCAGCAGTTGGATTCTTTAAAAGAACAGCTGAAAAGAGGTCAGGAGGGACTCACGGAGCTGGAGCAGAAGAAGAAAAACTTGACTGAACGCAGAAATCAACTAAAACAGGAACAGCAGGATTTTATTGATGACAGTGAGTTAAAAAAGCAGTATCGTCGATTAGCTCACCAGATAGAGGAAAGTACGCTTTTGCAACAGCAACTAGACCATCTAATGGATGAAAAACTGGAATGGCTCAAACAGGTCCATCAGGTCTACGAACAGATCAAACAACAGGCGGCACTACTGTTAGTCGAACCATCCAAGGAAGCGATTGATCATCGAATCGAAGATATTGCTTTCTATGAGGATTATTTGGATCAGTTGCGACAGGCAATCGTCAAGCTGGCTTCGGTAGGACGTCTGAAAGCCATTGCACAGGAAAAGCATGATGAACTGATCGATGATCTAGATGCATTGGCTGCGGAAGTAGACCAGTTGACAAGCCAACAGGATGTTTTGACAGGCCGTCGAGAGATGATCCTGCAAGAGATGGAAGCTTCTGGCTTTCAAGAGCTCCAGCAGAAGCTGCAAAAGATCAGCGATGACATCCGACATTGTGAACAGCTGGTTCAACAGGCGCTCATTCAGCATTCACGTCTCGATGCCCAGTTGGAAAACGCCGAAACTCTTTATGAGCAGATCAGTCAGAATTGTCAGGCTCAAAAGAGACGTTGTCAATTATACCAGAATCTCTTTGATCAGGAGCTGGAATACGCACTCGTTGATGATCCTCAAAGTTTGTTGAAAAATCAGCGAGCTGCCGCCTTGACGCGTTCTGTTACGGATTATTTAGGTAGTTTGCAGACTGTTTTCTTTGAGCAGGTGGCCTATCTATCTAGCTATCATCTGACGTATGAAGTGGATCCATTAAGCCAGAACGCAGAAGATCTCAGCGGACACTTTTTGATCTATGCACATTTTCAGGGACGCAAAATGCCGTTCTCTGAATTGTTGGCCATATTGGATCAGCGAATCGAATCTCAGCAATTGTTGATTCAGGATGAGGATCGACTGATCTTCGAAGAAATCCTAGTGAATACGATTGGCAAGAAGATCCGGCAGCGCATCCAGGCGAGCCAACGCTGGGTCGAAAAAATGAGTCGCTATATGCATGATATGAACATCAGCAGCGGGTTGGAACTGAGTTTGCGTTGGCGTCCGATTCAGGCAGATGTTGATGAGCAATTGGATACGGCAGAGCTTGTTCAACTGCTTGAAAAAGATTATCGGATCTTAAAGGATACCGATCGTCAGAAAATATCTAAGCATTTCCGGTCGAAAATTGCTGAATGCAGACGTTTAAGCCTCGATGAACATACGACGGCATCATTCCATCAGCTGATTCGTGAGGTCATGGATTATCGCCAATGGTTTGTATTTACCCTCTATGCCAAGAAGACCAATGAAAGTCGCAGAGAGCTGACCAATCGTGTTTTCTATGCTTATAGTGGCGGCGAAAAAGCCATTGCCATGTATGTCCCTCTTTTCTCTGCTGTCGCAGCCAAATTCTCCAGTGCCAGAGCGGATGCCCCGCTGTTGATTGCACTTGATGAAGCCTTTGCCGGTGTAGACAGTAATAACATTGATAATATGTTTGCTCTAGTTACAAAATTCGGGTTTGATTACATCATGAATTCGCAGGCCTTGTGGGGAGATTATCCTTCTTGTCAGGCTTTAGCTATCTATGAGCTGATTCGTCCTAACAATGCGCCTTATGTGACCAAGATTGCCTATGAATGGAATGGCCATGTCAGAAAGCTGGTGACATCATGAGTCTGCTGGAAGAATGCCTGCATTATCTAGAGCAACCAGGATTTGAGCGCTTCATTGAGGCATGGCTGGAAAAATATCGCCGCTTAGGGCATTTAGGCGGGCGCATTCAACTTGAGCATTTAAACAAGATGGAGCAGGAGGCACTGGGCTTACTGCTAGGAATGGATCTAGGCGAAGGGACCCTCCAGCTGGACTATCGCAGCTTTCAAAAACAATGGTCCCAAACCCGCTTTGAGAGTGTTGATTTTTTGGAAGTCCTGACGCTGCTGCGTCAGGATCCACTCTATTCCAGGCGTGAACTTCGCCATCAGCAAGCGCTTCAGGTTCAGACGTTTTGCGATACGCTGCTGACGAAATATGCAGGGACACCAGCCTTCACTTTTCTTGAGCATTATTTTAAAACCGATGTTCGGCTTGTTTATCATATTTGCCATGAAGAAGGATATCCGATCTTGCTTGAGCATGTCTTGCAGGCACTCAACGCGCTTCCTGTGTACCAGAACAAGACGGAGTTGCTGCCTGTCTTTTCCTGGCGTCTAACGCGTGATCCACATTATTTTGATCAAGGTATGGCACATGACCTGTTGCTGCGGGGGATTGCCTTTCACTTTCAACAGGATTTAGATGGTTCAGTGGATAATCGTCATGATCTGTTATTTCAGGCAGGTGTGTTAAGAGATGACCTTTCTAACGCCTGTCTGATCTGCCATATTGTCCCCTGCAGTCATCCGCAGTCCTGGCAGGCATTCTATGATGCTTATGAACCCTGGAATATGACACTCTATAATCTGATGCAGGTGGAAGGGCCTTTTTCGCAGAGTGCTATTTATATGGTGGAGAATCCCTCTGTCTTTCGTGAGCTTGCCCTACATGTGAAGATTCGACAACTGGATGTTGGTCTGGTTTGCAGCAATGGACAGATCAATCTCTCAACTTATCGTTTGATCGATCGGCTGTTGACTAGCGGTTGTACGATCAATTATGCGGGAGATTGGGATCCCGAAGGACTTCAGATTGCGGATAAACTCGTCAGCCGCTATCCGCGGATTCATTTGTGGGGCTATGATGTGCATGCGCTTAAGGTCATCGGGCTCAAACAGACAGAGATCTCTGAGTCACGTCAGTCACTCTTGAAGCATTATCGTCATCCCATACTTAGAGCGATGGCCAGAGAGATCCGGAACACATCCTTGTTTGGTTATCAGGAAGGTCTTTTAGAAAAAATGAAGAAATCACTGATTTGAAAATACTTTTGGAATAAGCGCTTGTCAAAAAAACACATTCCATATACAATAAAACTATCAGTAATAAAGGAGATGTCTTGTTTTGTCAAAAGTATTAAATCAAACATTTAAAGAAATATGTGGGCGTCAGTTAGCGGAGAATCAGATCGAAGTCGTTGAGATGTATGAAAAAGCCTGTCAGGCCGGGATGAGCGAAGAACGGGCGCTTGATTATCTGGCTTTTTTGTTAGAATGCTACACGCGAAATTATACGATTCAAAAAGAAAAAACATCTAGCTGGCGGGATTATCTTAAAGAGGTGACGCCAATCTTCCATGTGCCAGGAGAATATCTTTTCGGACACAGTGATGAACGCCATAATCTACGCAAGATCAATCGACGTTATGGGAAGATTAGATCTGGTTCAGATCGATTGAGAGAAGAACGCTTGAGAATGGAAGGGCATCTGCTGGTATTAAACGAACTCTTTGATCTTTCCAGCCGTGAGGCGGCAAAACTGCTGCATGTCGTTATCAATCAGCTGTTCTGTCGGGAAAATCATCGTACTTATGATTATACGGATTATACGAGCGAACGCGTATTGGGACTTGCAGATCATTTTGCGGTCTCTTTGAATCCTTATTTGAATTCGGCGTTGTATGAGCAGTTGTCAACTCAGATCGACTTAGCCGATCCACGATCATTCGACGATCTTTTTCAAAACATGTTTTTATGCATGGCATCTATTTTAGATGAACTGACTTATTATGAAAAAAACAGTGGGAAGAATGCTTATTTCCATATGGCAAGTCGTGTGTTAAGTGTTGATGATCTGATTCAAAAGGGAACTAGACCGTTTTATACGGATAAGACGATTGAAGCAAAAAGAGAGGATTAAAAAGGTGCTTCTAGCCAAATCGCCCTAAATTTGGTATAATGGGTGTGAAACTAAAGCGTGCTTTGCATGGAGAATATCATATATTCTCTCATGCGATGCAAAGGACGCTTTAGTTTGATTGTACGAAATCGCAAGATTTTCGTGCAAGAAAACGTTAGTTTCACACCCATTGTACGAAAGAGTACCATAGGTGCGATTTCGTACAATGAAGATATCATGAGAGGAGGACTGATCGATGTTTAGTTTGTTTTTTTCAGAGTATCTGGACCACTGTGTGGAAGCGTTACTGAATTCCTCTGATCAGCGGATCCAAAAAGTGATTCAGACCATTGCCCAAAATGAAGAGGCTTATGAGGATACGATACGTGAACTTGTATATCGGTTTACTGTTCATCATATTGAAGATTTTACTGAACCAGAAAGAATAGATGATTTATTGCAAGAGTACATCATTCATCTAAGTCAGTTTTTAGAGAAGACACAACGCATTTATATCATAGAAGTGCGTTTGCGTGGACTGGAACAGCAACTTTGGCGTTTGATCCGGGTACCTGCCAGTTTTACAGTCGCAGATCTCTGCTACCTTGTTTTTGCATGCATGCGGATCAGTGAACCACAAGATTTTGTTTTTGGTCATCGCGATCAGCTTTTCTACGGGGGGGATGTGGAACGTGTGGAACAATATACGCATCAGTCCGACAAGTTATTTCCCGCTTTCCTATTTCCTGTCGCCTTATTGCATTTGCATAAAAATAGTAAGATGAGTTTGCTTTATGATTTGAATGATGAGTTTATCTTTGAGCTGATTGTCAAGGAAGTCGTGAAGACAGATGCTTTAAACGATGTAGAACAGGCACGTGTCATCGCCGGTCAGGGGTTTGGCATCATGAATCTTGGACATGAGGACCTGATTAATCTCTTTAATGATCTGAGTACTTTTACAATGAGTGATTTACTGGCACCATCCATGACTTTGTTTCAGGGCATGCTCGATTTAAAGAGCATCAATGACGTGCTTATTCGTGACATGGAGACGTTGCGGGATCTTTATGAGTCAGATCTTGAGCTGATCGATGATGACGCAGAGGATGAGGACGATATCGATGAGATGATCCCCTGGTTTTGTTGAGACTAGCTCGACGCTAGTCTTTTTTTGGTACATCGTTAAGGAGGCGAAAATATGATTCCTGTTGATTTGATTACAGGCTTTTTGGGTTCGGGAAAAACCACTTTTATGATTGCTTATGCGAATTATCTGGTGAATACAGGGTTAAAAGTCGGCATCATCGAAAATGATCTGGGTGCAATCAATGTAGACATGCTTTTATTGTCGACAAAGCTGGGTGATCGCTGTGCGTTAGAGATGATTACTGGAGGCGGAGATCAGGTCACTTATCAGCGCCGTTTAAAAACCAAACTGATTGCTTTAGGGATGCAGGGATATGACCGCATCTTGATTGAACCTTCTGGAATCTTTGATGTAGAGACATTTTTCGATGTGCTTTATGAAGCCCCATTGGACCAGTGGTATACATTAGGAAATGTCATTGCTTTGGTCGACACTACATTACCTGTCGATTTATCGAAGGCTTCTCGCTATGTTCTCGCTAGTGAAGTTGCCTGTGCCGGTCAGGTTGTCTGGAGTCATCTCGATAAGTGCGATGCCAGCGGATTGATGACTGTCCAACAATATTTGAAGCAGTGCCTGATGGAGGTATCCTGTCAGCGCCAGCGGCCATTGACCATGACAGCTAAGGCCTGGCAAAACTGGTCTAGTGAAGAGTGGGACCAGCTGATGAATTGCGGCTATGAGATGGCTTCCTGGATCCATCGTACCATTCTTCCAGAGCAGGTTTACCGCTCTTTATTCTTCTTTGAGTTCAAACTGGATCCTGATATGCTCAAGGCTCGCTTACCAGCGCTCTTTACTGAAGAAAAATATGGACGCATCTATCGCGTGAAAGGCTTTGGACAAGATGAAAAAGGGCAGTGGTATCAGATCAATGCAACGGCTCGGGAATTCGAGATGATTGCTGCGAAGCATGGACAGGAAGTCTTGATTGTTATCGGAGAAACCTTAAATGAAGCGGCCATTCGCTTCCATTTGATAGGAGGGAAGTAAGGTGTTGCCATACTTATTTGTGCAGGAGTTGATTCCAAATTCTAGAAATTATCGGACAGCCGTGGCTTATTATCACCGTGATCTGGTGTCCTGGTTGAAGGTGACACAGGAATCTTATGGCTATTGCGTCAACGGGAGTGTTGAGGTCTATGATATGGATTTTCAGTGTGAGATCCAGCTGGATGCCCAAGGGCATCTTTTGAACTACGACTGTGAATGCGATTATTGTACAGACAAGAGTCCTTGTGCACATATCGGCGCGATCCTCCTGAAACTCAATGAGCTGGATCTGCCTTATTTTCCGTATTCATATCAAAGGGAGAATTGGGCTGAACAGTTTTTGAAGGAAAGGGAGAACTATCGTATCTCTCAGGAACTGAATTATACAAAAACGTTTCTGAAACAAAAAAAAGCCAAATATGTGCAGCAGCTTTCTGGTGAACTCCAACTGGCAAAATATCATTTGTATCCATTGCTGATTAGTCGCGGAGAAGGAGAGTTCAGCCTTGAGTATCGGATTGGCAATGATAGGACCTATGTTGTTCGATCCATCAGTGCACTCTTAGATAATATTGATGAACAAAATGAGGTCAGCTATGGCAAGAAACTGCAGTTTATCCATCGCTTAGAAGCTTTTAGTGATCAGGCTCAGAAACAAATTGCTTTTATGCGTGAAGCGCTGCGTTTTGAAGAATATCGGCGTGCGCAGCAAACCCATTACTATTATGGATATTACCAGGATGTTCGTCTAGGACGCTACATCGAACTGGCTCCTCAATTATATGAAAGTTTCTTTACTGCCTGTGTAGGTCAGACATTTAAAGAGCTCTCTTTAGCTCACAGGGATCATTATGAAATGGAAGTGGAAGAGAAAGAGGATTACTATACATTGCATTTTTTGAGTCCTAACGGTGTTGGCTGTATCGGAGAACAGCACTATTATTCCATGGAACAGACCGGCGAGAATCATTTCACACTCTTTGCTTATCCGCTTGATGATAAACATAATGTAGAAGAACTTTTGTCGACCTTTCTAGAGCATGACGTGATGGTCAGTAAAGATCATTTCGCAGAATTTTATAAATATGTACTCAAGCCGATTGAAAAATATCTTATTATCCACCATTTGCCAGAGCTGATCAACAATCCCTATGAGCAGATTCGAATCTATGGGGATGTGAATGAAAATGGACAGGTCGAATTTCAGCTTTATTACGAGGATGAGGATAAAAACCGCGTCTTTGGTTTTGATGATTCTTTTGATCATACCTATGAGCAGGATCTGGTCGAACAGAGTTTTCGCCTTTACACAGATCGAATCGACAATAAAAAGGGAATGGCTTATTTTGACATGAATGATGAAAACACCTATGCGTTCATTCATGAACGCCTGCCAATCTTGCAGGATTATGCGGAAATATATGTTTCTGAAGCACTTAAGAAGGTCGGGCAGCCGGTACATTATCAGATTCAGGTAGGGATTCGGGTGAATAATGATCTGATTTCGGTCGATATTAACAGTGTGGATATTCCCAAGATGGAAGTCGCTGAGGTGTTAGCCCAGTATCGTCGAAAGAAGAAATTTCATCGTCTCAGGACTGGCGAACTGATCAGTCTGGATTCGCCTGAGCTCGAGGAACTGTCACATATGATGGCGCGTTATCATGTCGATACCAAAGATATCGATCAGGGTGAATTCCAGCTTGACCAGAACCGTATGTTCGCATTGAATCAGGAAGCAGAGCAAGAATCATTGATCAAAGTGAATCGTGCGGAATCATTTAAAGATCTCATTCAGCGCTTTGAACAACCTGTTGAACCGTTCTTATTGGCAGAGCATTATGACCATTTGCTGCGGGATTACCAGAAAGAGGGCTATCAATGGCTGCGGACTTTACATCAATATGGATTCAATGGTATTTTGGCCGACGATATGGGATTAGGTAAGACGCTGCAGGTCATTTGTCTTTTGGATCATGTGGATCGTCAGGATCCCAGCATTGTGATCTGTCCTTCTTCACTCATTTATAACTGGGAGGACGAAGTGCGACGTTTTGCTGAACATCTGCAGCCTTTATGTATTGTAGGCGATCAGGTTCAGCGACAAAGTCTTATCAAAGGGGATCTCAAAGGAAAGCTGTTGATTACTTCGTACGATTATATGCGCCGCGATATCGAATATTATCAGGATCTCAGCTTCCAGTATGCCATCTTAGATGAATCTCAGTACATTAAGAATCAAAATACTAAAAATGCACGTGCGGTCAAACAGCTTCAGGCAAAACATAAACTGGCGCTTTCAGGCACACCAATCGAGAATTCTTTAGCGGAACTTTGGTCAGTCTTTGATTTTCTGATGCCTCAGTATCTGTTTAACTACCACTATTTCCGCCAGGAATTTGAGTTGCCCATTGTGAAAAATCATGATGAAGGTAAGATTGCAATCCTTCGACAGATGGTCTCCCCGTTTATTTTGCGCCGAAATAAAAAGGAAGTGTTGACAGAACTGCCGGAGAAGATAGAGATCAAGCAGTTGATTCCTTTTAGTGAAAGTGAGCGGGAATTGTATTACGCCTCTCTCTCTCAGGTGAATGAGCAATTGCAGATTCTCTTGAATGCACCGGTCCATTTAGATAAAATGGCTATTTTGGCCTTGCTGACACGTTTGCGCGAGATTTGCTGTGAACCACGCCTGCTCTATGATAATATCCAGCAGCCGTCTTCTAAGATGAAAGCCTGCCTGGATCTTGTCACGAATTATAAGCAGAATGGGCAGAAGGTCTTGATCTTCTCGTCATTTACTTCTTTATTTGAATTGATGGAACCTGAATTGCATCGCAATGGGATCTCTTATCTCAAGCTTACGGGACAGACTTCAAAGGAAAAAAGAAGAGAAGCGGTGAACGCTTTTCAGGAAGGCAAAGCGGATGTTTTCTTAATTTCCCTCAAGGCTGGCGGAACGGGACTGAATTTGACCCGAGCGGAAGCGGTCATCCATTTTGATCCATGGTGGAATCAGTCCAGTCAGAATCAGGCGACAGACAGAGCTTATCGGATAGGACAGACCCAAAATGTACAGGTTCATCAGTTAATCATGAAAGAGAGTGTGGAGGAAAAAATGATGCGTTTACAAGAAAAAAAGAAAGAACTTGCAGATCTATTTGTCGAAAATAGTGAAGGAAATATCGGATCTTTGAGCAAAGAAGAAATCATGGAGCTGTTTGCCAGATGACATGGGCACGATTGGACAGCCTGCGCCAGTCTTTTCAAGATGGGCACACCCTTGTGCTTGAATGGCGGCTTGAGCAGCTAAGGCGATTAAAAAAAGGTCTGCAGCAATATGAAAAACAGTTGATGGAAGCTTTATATCAGGATCTGGGCAAGGCTGATCAGGAAAGTTATATGACGGAAATCAGCCTTGTCTATCAGGAAATCAATTATTTTTTGCGACATCTAAGGCATTTGACCAAAGCGCGCAGGGTATCTATGAGCCTGGCGCAGTTTCCGGCCTCCTGTTGGGTCCAGCCTTCTGCTTATGGCATGGTCTTGATCATGAGTCCCTGGAACTATCCAGTCTTGCTGAGTCTACAGCCACTGGTCGGAGCGCTGGCTTCAGGTAATGTGGTCGTCTTAAAACCGAGTGAGTACAGTGTGCATACCACCCGCGTTCTTGATCGGCTGATTGCGGATGTCTTTGATCCTCGTGATGTGCAGGTCATCACGGGTGATGCAAGCGTGGCTTCTTCTTTATTAGACGAACCCTTTGATTATATCTTTTTTACGGGATCGACTTCTGTAGGGCGTATCGTGATGCAAAAGGCAAGCGTCCATCTGACGCCGGTGACGCTTGAACTAGGCGGTAAGTCCCCTTGTCTGGTCGAGCGAAGCGCTGATCTTGATTTAGCCAGTCGGCGCATCGTTTTTGGCAAGATGATGAACGCCGGGCAAACTTGTGTGGCACCGGATTATCTGCTGGTCGATGAGCGTTGTTATGATCAACTGTTGGCAAAACTGATCAGCGAGATACAAAGACAGTATGGTCAGTTAGAGGACATGGGGCGGATCATCAATCAAAAGCATTTTGACCGCCTGAACCATTATCTGCAAGAGGGAAAGATTCTCTATGGCGGCAAGGTCGATCCTGTTTCCCGGCGAATCATGCCGACTTTACTTGGTCATCTGACAGGCGAAGAGCCCGTTATGCAGGAAGAAATCTTTGGGCCGATCCTGCCCATATTGACCTATCATCATATAGAGGACGCTCTAACTTTTATTGAAGCACGTCCGCGTCCTTTGGCATTTTATCTATTTACCAATGATCACAAGCTTATGAAGACCTATCAGGAGCGCTTTCGTTTCGGTGGCGGATGCATCAATGATACAGTCCTGCATCTGTCCAATCACCGACTGCCTTTTGGGGGAGTGGGCGCATCCGGTATGGGAAACTATCATGGTCGTTATAGTTTCCAGACATTCAGTCACGATAAGGCCATCATGAAGAAATCCAGATGGTTTGATACGAGCCTGCGTTATCGACCATATACCAGGACTAAATGGTGGCTTTTGAAACGACTGCTTAAATAGAGGGGTAGACGTGAAGCGCGGTTCGTAATATAATGTGTCTAGAAAAGGTGTCTTATGAAATTAGGGGGGTATTATGGAAAATCGTCATAGTTTAGACATGGTCCATGGACCATTATTAAAAAATCTATTTATTTTTGCGGTGCCTTTGATGTTTACCAATTTTTTACAGATGCTTTTCAATGCCGCAGACACGATTGTTGTAGGTAAATTTGTTGGTGAAACGGCATTGGCAGCTGTTGGGGCGACCGGTTCGATCGTCTTTTTGCTGACATCTGTTTTCAATGGTTTGAGTGTTGGTGCCAATGTCATCGTCGCTAAACTACTGGGAGGACAGGATGAAAAGAAAACGAGCCTGGCAGTACATACGTCCATCTTTATTGGCTTGGTTGGTGGTATTGTTTTGGCGATATTAGGTATTTTCTTTAGTCGTACTTTATTAACTTTGATGTCTACACCGGAAGATATCATTGATCTAAGCAATTTATATATGCAAATCTATTTTATAGGTGCTGTTTTCTTGCTGGTCTATAATTTTGGTTCTGCAGTGTTGAGATCAAAAGGCGATACACAAAGACCGTTGGTTTATTTAACGATCAGTGGATTATTGAATGTAGGGTTGAATTTGTTTTTTGTCATTGTATTACATATGAGTGTGGCCGGTGTCGCTTTAGCGACCATCATTTCTGAGGGAGTCTCTGCAGCGCTAGTTGTCGGTACGTTGATGAGAGAAAAGGATGCGACCCGTTTAGAACTCAAACAATTAAAATTAAATCGACATATTATGCTGGAAATTCTGAAGATCGGTATTCCCGCCGGGATCCAGGGCATGGTCTTTTCTGTAAGCAATGTCGTGATCCAGTCCAGTATTAATTCCTTTGGTTCTTCGATCATCGTCGCTGGCAACAGTGCTGGTGCAAATCTGGAAAATTTTGTTTATATTGGTATGTCCGCCTTTACGCAGGCGACGATTACTTTTACTAGTCAGAATGCAGGTGCACATAACTACAAAGCCATCAAACGCATTCTCTGGCTGACGCTGATTCTGGCAACGATTTCAGCTTTATTGGTTTCAGTAGTGGTCTGGGTGTTTGGCAACACGTCCCTTGGTTTATATACGAATGAACCTGCTGTCAAGGAAGTAGGCATGATCCGTTTAACTTACGTAACGCTCTGGCTGGCGCTCAACGGCGTATTGGACACTTTTGTCAGTTCGATGCGTGGAATGGGATATTCAACGATGCCAACGATAATCATGCTCATCTGCATCTGCGGGGTTCGTCTGGTTTGGATCTGGACGGTATTTGCAGCTTATCCTAGTCTAGAAGTCATCTATCTTTGTTTTCCAATCAGTTGGATCATTTGTTCGATCGTTCAGTTTATTTTGTGGCATTACACGCATCGCGATTTTGTTCGACAGCATGAAATGGCTGCATAAGCATCTTTCCATAAGATGCTTTTTTTAATCAAGAATTGCATCTTGCGAAGAATAAGCGTACAATTTGAGTAAGCAAAGGAGGTAGAAAGAATGCTGCTGATCAAAAATGGAACGGTTTATGATGGGATCCATCGTGAACCGCAGCATGTAGATTTATTAATTGAGGGGGAAAAGATTTCTCGTATTGGCGATAATCTGGTCGTGCCGGAGGCTGAAGAAATCGACGCAAGTGGCTTGAATGTTTTTCCTGGTTTTGTCGAGGCGCATGCGCATATTGGTTTGGATGGATATGGCATCGGTTATGAGCGACAGGACTATAATGAAATGGGGGATATCATCTCCAGTCAGCTGCGTGCGATTGATGGGATCAATCCACTTGATCCGACGTTTGAGATGGCGCGTCAGGCCGGAATTACTAGTGTGTGTACAGGGCCGGGAAGTGCGAATGTACTCGGCGGTACATTTGCTGCCATCAAAACGGTCGGTAGTCGGGTCGAAGAGATGCTGATCAGAGAACCTGTAGCCATGAAGTGTGCATTTGGAGAGAATCCTAAGCGCTGTTACCGTGAGAAAGGAAATTCCAGTCGGATGAGCACGGCGGCGCATTTGCGGGAAGCACTCATGATGGCAAAGGATTATCTGGCTCGCAAAGAAGCTGCAGGCAAGGATGTCAGTAAACGTCCCGCCTTCAATATGAAATGGGAAGCCCTGATTCCAGTTTTAAAACGGGAGATCCCACTGAAGGCACATGCGCATACGGCGGACGATCTATTTACGGCTATCCGTATTGCCAAAGAATTTGATATCAAGCTGACATTAGAACATTGTACAGAAGGACATCTGGTAGCCGAGGCACTGGTGGCAGAAGGATATCCTATGGCGGTTGGACCTAGTTTTGGACATGCTTCCAAGTTTGAACTTAAAGATAAGAGCTGGACGACCCCGGGTATCTTAGCTAAACTGGGAGGACAGGTTTCTATCATCACTGATTCACCGGTCATCCCCCAGCAGTATCTGCCTTTGATGGCAGGATTGGCCATTCAGGCGGGCATGGATCCGTTTGCTGCACTGCAGGCTATTACGATCAATCCTGCCAAACACATCGGCATTGCGGATCGAGTTGGGTCCTTAGAGGTTGGAAAAGATGCCGACATTTTGCTTGTTGAGGGATGGCCATTTGCTATCGGCCATACCATGAGATATGTTTTTATCAATGGAGTGAATGTGCTTTAAGGGTGAGGAAGTCCTCACCTTTTTTCTATGTGTTGCCAAGCAGGCAGCCATTTTGGTATAATGTGAATAACAGATAGAAATGGGGGATAACAATGACAATTCGGATGATTGCCGTAGATATGGACGGGACATTTTTAAATCATGAATCATGTTATGATCATGCACGTTTTTTAAAAGCCTACGGTCAAATGAAAGAAAAGGGAATCACTTTTGTAGTCGCCAGCGGGAATCCGCTACGTCAACTGAAAGGAAATTTTCCTGAGGTAGCCGATGAACTGACTTATATTGCTGAAAACGGAGCCTATATTGTTGACGGTACGCAGCAATTATTTCTTGATGCTTTGGATGCGGATAATGTGCAAGCGATCATCGCCTGTTTGAAGGCGCATCCTGATGTGATGTGCTGGGCATGTACAAAGGATCAGTCTTATGCTTTAAATAGCATGAGCCAGGAATATTTTGAAATGTTCCTGCCTTATTTTCCAGGGGTAAAACGAATCGAAGATTTTTCACTGATTACAGATCCTATCTTGAAATTTGCCCTGTATCTGCCAGAAAAGAATGTGGTTGAGCGAATGGCTGACTTTGCCAGCGTCACAGATGATCAGGTGCATGTTGTTGACAGCGGGCATTATTGTGTGGATCTGATCCCGGCTCATATCAACAAAGGGGAAGGCATGCGCTTCTTGATGGAAAGACTGCACTTATCTCAAGACGAAGTGATGGCTTTTGGTGATGCCGGCAATGATGTCGAAATGTTGAAGAGCGTGACCTACGGCTATGTAATGGCGAATGCGAAAGCGGATATGCGCGAACAATTTGCTTATCAGGCACCATCCAATGATGATCAGGGTGTGATGCAGATCATCGAAGCTTATCTGGCTGATGGGACGATCTTAAATTTTAAAGAATAACGCAGCTGACAGTCGATCCGGAAAACAATGATAAAACGGGATCTGGTGACTGATGCGCTTCAGTTCGATGAAGCTGAATGAATCCTGGTCCTGCAGCCTTAGGCGCCGGACCAGATTTCTTTTTGATCATCAGACCCTGACTTGCGATGTCACAGACAGATTACAGGCTGTTGTACTTTGTGAGTGTTGGGTCTGGTTTTTGTCATGATATTGGGAGGTGTACTGAATGTATCGAATTTGGATCGTTGAGGATGAATTAGAGATCTCACTTTCTTTAAAGAAGTTTTTGGAATCTTGGGGATATCAGGTCAGTATCGCGGAAGATTTTCAAAATGTATTGGAAACCTTTCATCGTCTTCAGCCTGATCTTGTTTTAATGGACATTACTTTACCTTATGCGAATGGGTATCTTTGGACAGAAAAGATTCGTGAGATCAGCAAGGTACCGATCATTTTTATTTCTTCCGCCAGAGAGAATATGAATATCGTCATGGCGATCTCAGCCGGTGCCGATGATTTTGTCACTAAGCCGTTTGATCTGCATGTTTTACTTGCTAAAATTCAAGCCATCTTGCGCAGAACATATGACTTTTCCGGGAAGACGGATTATTTAGAGAAGGATGGCCTGATCTTTCGTATTCAGGAGAATACGATTTATTATCAAGGTAAATCAGTTGAATTGACGCGTAACGAAGGTCGTATCCTGCAGCTGCTGATGCGTCATCAGGGGAAGATCGTGAAGCGTGCGGAATTAATGGATTACCTATGGCAGAACGATGTCTTCGTCGATGAAAACGCGCTTTCTGTCAATGTGAATCGCCTGCGTCGTAAACTGGCCAGTCTGGGAATCGAAGACTGGATCCATACGCGAAAAGGATTGGGGTATCAGCTATGATGGACTACTTTCGTGATCGCTGGCAGCTGCTGGGACTGGGATTATCTTTCATAGCGCTAGCCAGCCTGCTTTTTTGGCTTTATGCCATTCCATTGGAAGTTATCGGTTATCTGCTGGTGCTTTATGCCTTTTTTTTATTGTTGCTGGTTCCTTATGATTACTATCGTTATAGAACAAGAAAACGGCAGTTAAAAATGATTCAAAAGCATTTTATGGTGATGGAGGATCTGGTTTTGCCCCAAAGACGTGTCTATGAGCGTGACTATGCAGCCATCATTGAGCGCATGGCCGCCGCTATGGCTAGCCAAAAGGCCGCTTATCAAAGGCGTGAGCAATCCAGACAGCAATAACATACGCTTTGGGTACACCAGATCAAATTACCCATTGCTGCACTGAAGCTGCAATTGGAAACTGAAGAGGAACCGGATGTCGGTAAGCTGAAAGCGGAGTTGATGCGCATTGATCGTTATGTGAATATGTCATTGGCTTACGCACGCTTGAACAGTTCGACTTCGGATTATCTTTTTCGATCGTATGCCCTCGATGATCTGATCAAAAAAGCCTTGCGCCATTTTTCTTATGAATTTATGATGCGTCAGCTCACCCTTCAATTTGAGCCAACGGGCATGCAGATCATCACCGATGAGAAATGGCTGACCTTTGTTTTAGAACAGCTGATCTCCAATGCGCTGAAATACACGAAGCAAGGACACATCCATATCTATGCCCCTGAAGCGATGTGCTTAGTCATCGAAGATACCGGACAAGGCATCGAGGCAAGCGATTTACCGCGCCTGTTTGAACTGGGATATACTGGCTTGAATGGACATTCGCAAAATCGTTCTTCAGGCATTGGCCTTTATTTATGTAAAGAGATCCTGCAGCGCTTATCCTGCAAGATTGAGATTAAATCAGAAGTCGGCGTAGGTACGAGGGTCTTTCTGTTTTTTGATCAACGTCCTTTGCAAGTTGAATGATTTCTTGCAAATTTGTAAGATATCTGCGTGAATTGTAAGGTTGAACAATGGAACGGGAAGGTTCAAAAGCTTATACTGAGAGTGTCATTTGAAAATGAGATGGAGGGATCAAGATGACACTACTTCAAGTTCAAAATGTAAAAAAAATTTATTTAACACGCTTTGGCTCAAACAAAGTGGAAGCTTTAAAAGATGTGAGCTTTCGAGTCGAACAGGGCGAATATGTAGCAATCATGGGCGAATCAGGCTCAGGGAAGACGACCCTGCTGAATATTTTGGCTGCGCTGGATAAACCAACGAGCGGTCAGGTCATTTTGGATGGTCAGCAGCTGAATACGATCCAAGAGCGCCATTTAGCGAGCTTTCGGCGTGAAAACCTGGGATTTGTTTTTCAGGAGTTTAATCTGCTGGATAATTTTTCCAATCAGGATAATATCTTATTACCTTTAGTGCTATCAGGCTATAAGGTAGATGAGATGGAAAAACGGCTCATGCCTTTAGCCAAAGAATTGGATATCGCTGATCTGCTTAAAAAATTTCCTTATGAAGTTTCGGGTGGACAAAAACAGCGTATTGCAGTTGCGCGTGCTTTGATTCACGAACCGAAACTGATCCTGGCAGATGAGCCGACTGGTGCTTTGGATTCCCGTTCGACAGAAAGTTTGCTCAATCTGTTTGGACGGATCAATGGGCGCGGTCAGACGATTTTGATGGTGACCCATTCAACGCTGGCTGCCAGTCATGCCAGTCGTGTGCTCTTTATCAAGGATGGTGAAGTTTTTCATCAGATCTATAAGGGACATCGTTCGAACGAAGAGATGTTCTTGCGAATTCAGGAAACTTTGACCCTGTTGAGCACGGGAGGTGGGCTGCATGCGTAACGGCTTCTATTTTAAGCTGGCTGCCTCTAATCTGAAGCGCAATGCCAAAACGTATTTTCCTTATCTGATCACTTGTGTGGTTTCTATCATGATGTATGAAATGGTGTGCGCATTGGGACAAAACCCACAGTTGGCCACAATGGCTGCCGGGGATTCCATGCAGAGCCTGCTGGGCTTTGGCAGCTTTATCGTTGCAGTCTTCTCGGTTGTCTTTCTGATCTATACTTATAGTTTTTTAATGGGAAGACGTCAGCTGGAATTTGGTATGTTCAACATTCTAGGCATGGAGAAGCGACATATTGCCAGGATCATGGTTTATGAGAGTCTTCTGACCTTACTGGTTAGTTTGACTTGCGGACTTTTGCTAGGAATGGCTTTAAATAAGGTCATGTTTCTGGTGATCGTCAAACTGTTGAATGGTACGGTTCAGTTTGGGTTTGATTTTTCCTTTTCCGCTGTTGTCTCTACGATCTTATTATTTACTTTTATCTTTTTTGTCAATTATCTGAATGCATTGCGTGTCGTTCATCTGGCCAGCCCGGTCGAATTACTGCATCGCAGCCACTATGGACAAAAAGAGCCAAAAAGTAAGTGGCTGATGACGCTTATTGGGATCGTGTGCTTAGGCATAGGGTATTACATTTCGCTGACAACAACAAATCCGCTAGGCGCTTTCGGCATGTTTTGTATCGCTGTTTTACTGGTCATGCTGGGTACTTATTTGTTGTTTACAGCGGGTAGTATTACTTTGCTGCAGTTTTTAAAACATCGCAAAAAATATTATTATCAAACAAGTCATTTCATCAGTATCTCCGGACTTTTATATCGCATGAAACAAAATGCGGCAGGTTTATCCAATATCTGTATCCTGTCGACCATGGTTCTGGTTATTCTATCAACGACCTGCAGCCTCTGGTTCGGTATTGAAGATAGTCTTTACCGTCGATATCCTTCGGAGTTTGTTTTGACCATGAATGATGACGAGCTGACAGATGCTAGACTGGCTGTGGTGGATGATATTTTAGCCGGTGAGCATTTATCGGTTGACAAGACCACCTACCATTACTTGGCTTTTACCGGCATGTTGGATGGTTCCCACTTTGTAACGGATCGCAGTGAGTTTTCCATGAATCAGATTTCACGTATTTACAATCTTTTCCTGGTTGATTTGAAAGATTATAACGCAGCCATGGGAACCAATGCATATCTGGCTGATAATGAGATCCTGCTGTATTGCAATCGTGGTCATTATGGCCCCGATACATTAGATATTAGTGATTACCATTTTATTGTCAAAGAAAAGCTGGATCATTTTATTGATAACGGCAATGCAGCGGCTGATATTGCCACGACCTTGTTTATTGTGGTGCCGGATCAAAGCATCATTGATGCGCTTTATACTTATCAGCTCACAGCTTATGGCGAAAATGCCAGCCAGATTCAATTATATGAAGGCTTTGATACGCAGCTGGATGACGAAGCAAACCTGGCTTTATATGACAAGTTAACAGCCGCATTGGGGGATAGTGAAGGAGATATTGTCGAAAGTCGTACGCAGAGCCGACAATCATATATTTCGCTATATGGCGGACTCTTATTTATCGGCATTTTCTTAAGTGTTCTCTTCATCATGGCTACGATCATTATCATCTATTATAAGCAGATTACGGAAGGAATGGAGGACCGCGACCACTATATCATTATGCAGAAGGTCGGTATGGACCAGAGCATGGTCAAGAAGGCGATCCATTCACAGATCCTGACGGTCTTCTTTTTACCGCTTGTCGTTGCACTTATCCATTTGCTTTTTGCCTTTCCAATCATCAAAGGGCTGCTGCTGTTATTTAGCTTCAGCAATACCACGCTTTATCTGCAATGTGCGTTGATTTGTTTTGTGATCTTTGCACTGGCTTATACCGGTATTTATGCATTGACCTCAAAAACATATTATCATATCGTCAAAATGAATTAGGGATCCTCTAGCGAAAGGGGATCCTTTCGCTTATAATAGAGATTGAGGTGAATGAAATGGAATGTGTTATCAAACATTTTAATGAATTGCGTACCGAAGAGCTTTATGCCATTATCAAGGCGCGTGTCAACGTTTTTGTGGTGGAACAAAACTGTCCTTATCCGGAGCTGGATGATAAGGATCAGGATGCCTGGCATGTCTGGTTGAAAGATCAGGGAGAACTGGTGGCCTATTTACGTGTCTTAGCGCCCGGTGTTTCCTTTTCTGAAGCATCGTTAGGTCGTGTCCTGACTATCAGACGTCAACAGGGGCTAGGCAAAGCCATCGTTGAATGCGGCATTGCGGTTGCTAAAGAAAAATATCATACGGATCGGTTACGGATCGAAGCGCAATGCTATGCACAAGGTTTCTATGAAAAATTGGGTTTTCGTCAGGTGGGTGAACCTTTTTTAGAGGATGGGATCTGGCATATGGAGATGCTGTTTCAATAAGTCTCTTTACAAGCCATCCGGATAGCGTTATAATGAAAATGCGTAAAATAAACACTTCAGGGCAGAGTGAAATTCTCTACTGGCGGTAGACT
The DNA here is from genome assembly GCA_900018345.1 of Clostridiales bacterium CHKCI006. Lineage (GTDB taxonomy): Bacteria > Bacillota_I > Bacilli_A > Erysipelotrichales > Coprobacillaceae > Fimiplasma > Fimiplasma intestinipullorum. The sequence goes on along the minus strand of FCNA01000033.1, from coordinate 12,175 downwards.
CCGCGAACCCGACAGGGCCGAATCGGTGCAATTCCGGTAGCAACAGTCAAAGTCTGGATGGAAGAAGGTTTTTTTGTCATGCTTCATAAACAAAAAATAAACCTGGAAGCGTCTGTTTTAGGCTCTATTTTCTTTGTTTAGGAGGTGCGGCATATGAATATGAATACAAAGAAAATAACGACAGTTGGGATTCTCTGTGCGATGGCGATGATCATTAATTTACTGATCTCCTTTCCGATGGTACCAGCTGCTTCTTTTTTAAGATATGATCCCAAGGATATCGTGATCATTATTGGCGGATACATCTATGGGCCGATGACGGTTGTGGTGATGTCTGCAATTACATCGATCTTAGAAATCATGCTTAAAGGTGGAACCTGGATCGATGTGTTGATGAACATGATCTCTACCTGTACTTTTGGCTGCATGGCCTGTTATGTGTACAAAAAGATGCACAGCCGTAAAGGTGCCATTATTGGCCTAGCAGTCGGAACGGTACTCTGTGTCATCAGTATGTTGATCTGGAATTATATTGTGACGCCAATCTACTACCAGATGCCCCGCAGTGCAGTGGTAGCGATCCTGCTTCCAGGGATCTTGCCTTTCAATGTTCTGAAATGCGTGATGAATGCAGTCGTCACCATGCTGCTTTATAAACCGCTGGTTGGCGCTTTTCGACATTCGGGACTGGTGGAATCATCAAAGCATGTTTATCAAACCAGTAAGGGCTTCATTTTGATCAGTGCCTTTATCCTGGTAACGATCATCTGTATTATTCTGGCTTTCCAGGGTGTGCTATAAAGGAGGTGGGATAATGGAATTTCAAGAAGCTTGCAAGATCATGTGGGATAAGCTGGGTGACTACAAGATCATGGCTCTGGCAACCAGCACGCACGATCATCCGATGATTCGCAATGTCAGCTGTATTTTTTATCATGATCGCATCTATTTCAAGACAGATAAGTATTTTCCAAAAACGCAGCAACTGCTGGAAAATCCACAGGTTGCGATGTGTTTTCATGGGGTCCAGGTTGAAGGGAAGGCAGAGAATAAAGGCCTGGTCATCGATGAGGAAGGACGGATCTTTGAAAAGAAATACAGGGAATATTTATGGGGCAGTTATAATGCTTATTCCCATATCGATACGGAGATCCTCATTGAAGTGACACCTGATTTTGTTGAGATCTGGGATGATGATGACAAAGGCAACGCTTATCAGATCCTGATTGATTTTGCCAGTCAGTCCGTCGAAGTGAAGCCATATGATTAACAGCATACCTGCGGGTATGCTTTTTTGGAGGTGAGAAGATGTTTGATCATTTAAAAGAGATCAGTTCAGCATGTTTCAAAGAACATTTAGTTGGTATCTACATTCACGGCAGCTATGTATTAGATGATTTTCACTGGGATCATAGTGATCTGGATGTCATCATTGTCGTGGATCAGGAGCCGGAACTCAAATACAAACAGCAGTTTCTTGAGGAATTAGTGATGATGGAAGACATCTTGCCGGCTGGCGGCATTGAACTCAGCCTCTTATTGCTGGCGGATACGCAACACTTCTGTCATCCCATGCCCTATGTTTTTCATTATTCGAACATGCATGCGTGCCGGGCACGTCAAGATCCGCAGGCCTATTGTTCAGCAATGCATGGAGTGGATCCAGATTTAGCCTGTCATCTTCGGCTGATAAGACAAAGTGGATATGTGCTGTTTGGTCGTGCCATTGAAGAGGTGTTCAGTGAAGTGCCAGACAGCGCTTATTTGGATAGCGTGCTGCAGGATCTTCGTGTTTCGGATGAACAATTTCTGGCTGATCCGGCATATTATCTGGCCAATATTGGACGTACGCTGTATTTTTTAGTGTCAGGTCGGATCGTATCCAAAAAAGAAGGTCGGGCTTATGCTGCTAAGATCGCCTCAGGTGAGGAGGAATTGACATTGTGGCATTCGCTTTGGCAAGAAATGAGTAAACATTTATCGGGGGATATGCTATAATGGGGACATATTTTGAGGAGGAGTAAAAATATGTTGATTCAGGTTGGACCACTGACCGTTACATTTGAAAATGAAATATTATGCATCCAAACGGGACAGGCTTGTTTCAAGACACAAGCAGACGGAATGATTGTGATGCAGGAGGGCACGATGTTTGCCTTCAAGGATTTTGCCAGTCGGACGATCAAGCCTTATTGCAGCGGGACCTTTGAAGGATTCTATGTGGAGTATAGCAATCATCCTTCACTTGCCTTGGCTTTGCGTACTTTTTATCTGGTGGATACGACAACATATGCATTAAAACTTTCCCTGCTGGTTTTAGAAGAAAATGATGCCATCAAGGAAATTCGTTGGCCATTTGCTTTTCAGGTCGAACAAGGGTATCATGTTCTGCCTTTAAGACAGGGCCTATTATATCCGATTGAAAAAAAGATTCCGCTGGACATTCCTTTTCAGGGACAGTTTGGCAGCGCAGCTGCTTACCTGGCGATGCTGGGAACGATCCAGTCAGATGGCAGTGCGGTCCTGATGATGGCGCAAACGCCTTGGGATACACGTTATTATCTGGAAGATGGTCAGTTGGGATTTGCACATTTGCCTAGCCTTGGGAAAATGCGCTATCGTCGCGATTTAGAATATCGATTCCTGGCAAAAGGGGATTATAATGATCTGGCTAGGATGTATCGGGATACACTGAAAGCAAAAGGTTTTATTCGAACCTTAGCGGAAAAAGCAGTCGCTTTGCCGGCGATTCATGAACTGGTTCGTTCCAGTTTCGTCCACATGGGGATTTGTACTTATGTTCAGCCGGATTCTCGTTTCTATGATCCGCAAGACCCCACAAAGAACAATTCTCTAGTCAGCTTTGCTACACGCCAGCAGGAAATGGAGAATTATCGAAAGCTGGGCATGGAACATCTATATCTACATCTCGATGGTTGGGGCATTGCCTATGATAATGGACATCCGGATGTGATGCCGATCAATGAAAAAGCCGGTGGTGCGAAAGGTCTGCGTGATCTCGCTTGTCGGCTGCATGAATTAGGTTATTTATTTGGTATTCATGATCAGTATCGCGATTATTATCATCGTGCCAAGAGTTATGATCTAGAGTACAGTGTCCAGGATGTGGATGGGAGCCATTATGAACACTGTTTTTGGGCCGGAGGAGTGCAGAACTATTTATGTGCTTCACTGGCCAAGGATTATGTACAGCGTAATTTCCAGATATTAAAGAATGAGACCATTGACCTGGACGGCGCTTATCTCGATGTGTTCACATGTAATGATTTAGATGAATGTGCGAATGTGAATCATGTCATGAGCCGTCGCGATTGTGCCTTGGCTCGTGAGGCCTGCTTCTGGTATCTCATCAGCCAGAATATCATGCCTTCCAGTGAGGAAGTCAATGAATGGGCAATGCGTTCGCTTGTCTTTTGTCATTATGCTCCTTATGAATTCCAGATGCATGAACAATTCCCTGAAGAACTGGTGGGAATCCCACTGTTCAATCTGGTGTTCCATGATTGTCTGGTCATCCCATGGATGATGGACAAGCCTAAAGATGATTACATGCTTTATGCCTTGCTGAATGGTGGTGCACCTTATTTCCGTCGGGACGGCGCTTATCCAAATATCGATGGCTCTTTTGAGAATGGGGTCTTAACACCGGAAGAACAGGTGGAACGTTGTCAGATCGTTTCGTCTTTCCATGAGAAAGTCGCTGGTGTTGCCATGCAGTCTCATCGATTACTTGATCCAAAAGGTCGGCGTCAGGAAGCTTGCTTTGCAAATGGCTGGTGCGTTCAGATCGATCTGGATCAGGGAACATATCATATAACTAGAAAGGAAGAAAGTGATGAAGGTTAGTCAGTTATTGGGAAAACGCTATAAGGAAGCCCCAACCTCGTGTGTGACAGCGAGTCATCAGTTGATGACTCGTGGAGGATATATGAAATATGTCAGCAGTGGCATCTATTCCCTTTATACACCGGGAAAAAGGATCATGCAGAAAATTGAAGCCATTATTCGTGATGAGATGGATCGTATTGACGGTCAGGAGGTTCAGTTTCCTGTTGTCATGCCGGCAAGTTTATGGCAGACATCTGGACGTTATGAGAACATTGGCAGCGAGTTATTACGCTTCGAAGATCGCAATCATACACCCATGGTCCTTGGTATGACGCATGAAGAAGCTTCGGTTCAGCTTGTCAGCCATACAGCGGATTCTTATGCTGATTATCCTTTCATGATCTATCAGATCCAAACGAAGTTCCGTGATGAGCCAAGAGCCAGAGCGGGACTAATCAGAGTGCGTGAATTTACGATGAAGGATGCTTATTCTTTTCATACCTCTTTAGAAGACTTGCAGGCATATTATCAACGCTGCTATCAGGCTTATGAAAATATCTTCAAGCGTACCGGTGTTCAAAATATGGTGGCAGTCCAGTCTGATTCAGGAATGATGGGCGGTCAGGTTTCCCATGAATTCATGCTGCTGACAGAGATTGGTGAAGATCGTATTGCTCTATGTGACTGTGGTTATCGTGCCAATGTCGAAGTGGCGGCGTCCATCGTGAAAAACGAACGCGACGACGTTGAGGAAGCGTTACAGTTAGTCAAGACACCGGAAATGAAGACCATTGAAGCTGTGGCACATTTTCTTGATCAGGATGTGAAACATACCTGCAAGGCAGTCTGCTATGAGACCCAGACTAGCCACGAAAGCGTTGTAGTCTTTATTCGCGGTGATCTTGAAGTGAATGAAACCAAACTGCGCCATTGCTTAGGTGAAGAGATCCTGCCTTTGGAAATAACAGAAGACATGCCGCTGACAGCGGGCTTTATTGGACCGGTGGGTCTGGATGCGTCTGTTCGCACTGTTTATGATGCTTCCTTAAAAGACGGTCAGCATTTTGTCTGTGGCGCCAATCAGCCAGATCATCACTATACAGGATTGGATCTTGCACGTGACGTGCCTGCAGCTGTCTATGTCGATGTAGCGAAAATCATAGAAGGCGGCGTCTGTCCGCATTGTCACCGTCCGACCATTCAGGTAAAGAATGGCATTGAGATCGGAAATATTTTTCAGCTGGGAGATAAATACAGTCGTACGATGGGCTTGACTTATCTTGATCGTGACGGTAAAGAAAAGAATCCTGTCATGGGATGTTATGGTATTGGGATCGGTCGTCTGGCGGCTTCTATTTGTGAGGAGAGCCATGATGATTTTGGTCCAATCTGGCCAATCACAATTGCGCCTTGGCAGGTAGAGGTCATTTATTTGAAACATAAAGATCCTGCTGTCAAGAAGGCTGCTGATGAGCTGGAAGCTAAATTAAGCGCCTTAGGTCTGGAGGTTCTTTATGATGATCGAGATATGCGTCCGGGAGCATTGTTTGCTGAAGCCGATCTCTTTGGTTTGCCATTCCGTGTGATTGTGAGTGGTAAGAATATGGCCAATGGTGAAGTCGAAGTCAAACGCCGCGATGGCACATTACATGAAAAATATCCGCTGGATGAAGCACCAGAGATCATTTTAAAGCTTGTACAGGACGAGCTGGCGCGTTATCAGCCTTTAAAGCAAGCATAAAACCGCTCTTAGCATGCAGCTAAGAGCGGCTCTTTTTGACTTATTGAATCATACCTGCAAAGAACAATCCCGATATACCTGTTAGGCAAGATCTAAAAACATGTCATACCAGCAGGCGTTGCCGTGAGTAGAGGCAGAGATACCCTGGTTTTGATAGCCGAATTGTTCATAAAAGGTGACGAGATGCGCTTTACAGGTCAGGATACAGCCCGAACGGTTTTCTTTTTTGGCCTGCTCAAGCATGGCTTCCATCAACAGTTTGGCATATCCCTGATGTTGATAGTCAGGATGGACCTCCAGGCCAAAAACACTTTGATATCTTCCGTTTGGATCATGTTTAGAGGCCTCCTCATAGAGATCATCGGTAATCGTTGGTTGATCGGTAACCATCCCGTTGATCATACCAATCAGTTTCCCATCCTCTTCAAGTAAAATAAAATGTTCACCAAAGACATCGATCCTTTTTGCGAAGCCCTCTTTTGTACAGGCTTCTGCCGCAGGAAAGCAGAGCGCTTCGAGTTCACTGATTGCCTTTACATCCTTGGCATTCGCATGTCTTAATTGAATCATGGTTATCACTCCTCGTTTATGATGTGCCATCGCTGCTGTCAAAGTTTACGCTGACAGATCAGGTGGATCTTATTGTCATTATATCAGATGGTCGGATATGAAAAAAGCGAAATCTTATAGGACGACTGATAAAATAATGCTATAATAGGGATAATTAAAGGAGGGAAATCATGCAAATAAAGGAAATGCTGAGCAAACATAAAAAAGAATTGGGTATAGTTGCAGGGGTATTGGCCGTCCTTGTGGTTGTCGGCGCAGCTGTCTGGTATTTGACCAGGCCATCCCTTGCATCGGTGACAGAAGCCTATTTGAATTGTTTGATCAATCAGGATTATGAAGGCATGTATGCACTTCTCACACCTGAAAGTCAGAGTGCGTATGATCATGATACGTATATCAATCGTCAAAGTAATATTTATGGCGGAATTGAGGCAACGAATATGAGTTATACGATCAATGAGGTCAAAAATGGTGTTGTTTCTTATGATTTAAGTATGGATACCATTGCTGGAAATCTGACACAGTCGTTTGCCATGCGTGTGGAAGATGGAAAGGTGGTCTATGATGACAGCCTGATTTTGAATGATCTAGGAAAAGACGATCGGGTACGCGTCAATACGAGTGAGGCGGCACGAGGAGAGATTTTAGATCGCAATGGCAATGTGCTGGCTGGTGCTGGAGAGGCTTATTCGGTCGGTCTGGTTCCTGGTCGCCTCAATGGGGAAAGTGATTACGCTAGAATCGCTTCTGTGTTGGGAATCGAAGTCAGTGACATTGAAACAGCACTGGATGCTTCCTGGGTGCAGGAAGATTCTTTTGTACCAGTGAAAGAACTCAGTGCTGATCAGCAGCCTATTGTTGATACCGTTTCTGCGATTCAGGGGGTTCAGGTCAATACGATCAGTGTCCGTACATATCCGTATGGTGAAGCGACCAGTCATGTAACGGGCTATATTCAGGCGGTTAATCAGGAGGATCTGGAAAATCACGCGGGTGAAGGTTATACAGAAAATTCTGTCATTGGACGCACGGGAATCGAAGCGGCTTATGAAACACAGTTGCGTGGTCAGAATGGTGCAGAGATCCTTATTGTGGATGCCGATGGTAATACGAAAACAACAGTTTTACAGCGAGAGGCTGTGGATGGAGCGGATGTGAAGCTGACACTGGATGTGAATCTTCAACAGCGCATTTATGAAGAATATCAAAATGATGAATCTTGTTCAGTGGCCTTGAATCCATTGACTGGAGAAGTACTGGCTTTAGTCAGCACACCTTCTTACTCCAGTAACGATTTTGTGATGGGCTTATCCCAATCACAATGGGACGCTTTAAATTCTGATCCAGCCTTACCTATGTATAACCGCTTTGCAGCGACATTTGCACCGGGTTCGACCATGAAGGCCATTACGGCAGCCGTTGGCTTGGATACGGGAGCGATTGATCCACAGACAGATTATGAGGCACAGATGCGTTGGCAGCTGGATTCCAGCTGGGGAAGTTATTATGTAACGACCTTACATGCTGCAGACCCTAACAATTTAAGAAATGCACTTGTCTATTCAGATAATGTTTATTTTGCTAAGGCGGCCAGCCGTATTGGTGGAGAAGCCCTGGCAAATGCATATGATGCGTTAAAGTTCAAGGTGCAATTGCCTTTTGCACTGGCTTTGAATGCTTCCACTTATGCGAGTGGTGATGCTAAGCTGACCGATGCAATCCAGATTGCGGATAGCGGTTATGGACAAGGTCAGATCCTGATGAATCCGGTTCACTTAACGGCGCTTTATACAGGCTTTTTGAATGAAGGAAAGGTTTTACAGCCTTATTTAGTCATGGATGAAGTACCTGAGTCCGCCTGGATCGAACAGGCTTATACGGCTGAAACTGCCAATACGATCCTGCAAGACCTGGTTGAGGTTATCTCTGATACGGGTGGGACAGGCCATAGTGCTTATCGGAGCGATATTTCCTTAGCCGGAAAAACGGGAACTGCTGAAATTAAGGCCAGTCAGAACGATACGACTGGGACAGAGCTGGGCTGGTTTATCGCTATGACAGCCGATCCATCAACCAGTCAGCCAATCATTTTGACAACAATGGTCGAGGATGTGAAAAATCGTGGCGGCAGTGGTTATGTTGTGAATCACAATGATGCCATCTTAGATGACTATTTTGAATAGAGAGGATAGAACGATGTCATTAAAAAAACAAATGGAGCAAGGGTTGCTGTATGTAGAATACGGACATGAGAGCCTGGAAGATCAAGCTTATGAAAAAGAACTGGATGTCAAAAGAAAGAAAATTAAAGATCTGATGCATCTTTATAACTTTCATACACTCCCTAGTGATGAAAAAAAACGTCGACAGTTGTTAGAAGAAGGCTTAGGTCGTGCAGGTAAGAATCTTTATCTTGAGCCACCATGTTATTTTTCCTATGGCTGCAATACGTTTTTTGGAGATGATGTGTACGCTAATTTTCATCTTGTCGTCGTGGATGATGTTACAGTATCAGTGGGAGATCGCGTTATGTTCGGACCGAACGTCACGATTTCTCCTACGGGACATCCTTTAGCACATGTTTATCGTCGTAAAGGTGCGCAGTTTTCTTTACCTGTGACGATCGGCAACGATGTCTGGATCGGTGCCAACTGTACGATCCTGCCTGGGGTGACGATTGGTGATCGCTGCGTGATCGGTGCCGGCAGTGTTGTCACACATGATATCCCGGCTGATCATTTAGCTTATGGAACACCATGTCGCGTCATTCGCCGCATTGATGAAGAAGATCTGCTTACATATAAAAAAGGATTTCCGGTCAATTCAGATTGGAATAAATAAAGGCTATTTGACACATCCTACTAGGGAAAGGAAGTGTTGATGTGTCAAAACAAAAGAATAAACATATCAAAAAAAATGCTCAAGAAAAGATGAGCAGACATGTGGTACCGGTTAGTGACGACTATGCCAATAATTCAGAAGCTCAGGAATAAGTCCTGAGCTTTCAGGGGAGGATCATTTATGCAAGCATTAGAATATAAAATACAGCAGGAGGGAATCGTTAAGGACGCGCATGTGCTGAAGGTCGATTCATTTCTGAACCATCAAATGGATGTTCTCTTTATTGATCAGATGGGAGCGGAGTTTAAACGTCTTTTCCAGGATCGTCCGATCAATAAGATCTTAACGATTGAAGCGAGCGGGATTGGTATTGCAGCAATTACTGGATTGCATTTTCAGTGTCCGGTCGTATTTGCTAAAAAATCTGCTTCACGCAATCTGGATGCTGATATCTATACAACGAATGTTCATTCATTTACACATGATCGTGATTACCAGGTCATGGTTTCCAAGCGCTACTTAAGTCCTGATGATCATGTTCTGATCATTGATGATTTCATGGCCAATGGCTGTGCGGTCGAAGGGTTGATCGAGCTAGTTGAAAAAGCCGGAGCCACCATTGAAGGGATTGGTATCGTGGTTGAAAAAGGTTTCCAGGATGGCGGCAAACGTTTACGTGAAAGAGGTTACCATGTCGAAAGTTTAGCGATCATCGAAGCCATGGATCCAGCCAGCGGCAAAATTACTTTCAGAAAACAATAAGCTAAAAAAGATTCATCTCATTGAACGGGATGAATCATTTTTTTATGTGAGACAAAAAAGCACCGGAAGCCTTTTTCCGGTGCCATCCATGGGATAAAGTGATACGTTCGATGGACTTTGTTATTTTGGTTAGTTATTGACCCCGTGATGTGCTGTATAGGCATGATCATCGATACCGGCAAAGGTATAACCTTGGCTTTGATAGTATTCAATAATTGTCGGCAAGGCTTCAACAGTGGTCGTTTTGCTGGCGGAATCGTGAAAGAGGATAACTAAATTCTTAGATTTGCCCGATGTAGCGCCTTCAATAATGGTTTGCGTTGGCATGGTGTTGCCATTGGCATCATTGCTGCTGACATTCCAGTCATAATACTGATAGCCACGTTCAATGACTTCCGTAGTCAGTTCTGTCATGATGCCTTCACAGTATTTTTTGGAGACAGTGTTGGAGCTGCCGCCAGGGAAGCGGATATAATGAGGTCTGACACCAATGAGTCCTTCCACCATATCCGCAATCTTATCTAAATCGTCAAAGTAGGCATTTACTGAAGCATAAACCTCATTATATTGATGAGAATAAGTATGCAAGCCAATCGTATGTCCTTTGTCATAGGCTTCTTTGATATAATGATTGTACTTTTGCCCGTTGCCTGTAACAAAGAAAGTTGCCTTTACCTGATATTGATCAAGGATCTCCAGAATTTTTCCAGTATTTTCGGATGGTCCATCGTCAAATGTTAAATAAACCGTCTTGGTTTCTGAAGCATGATCTTTTCCGATGGTCTTTCTTTCAATGACATGAACAGTTCTAGTAAAGGTGGTAGTATTACCGGAACGATCCGTTGCCGTATAGGTGATTTCATAATCACCAATGGTTGAAAGATCCAGCTTGGATGAATCACAGGTAATTTGTGGAGATGGATCCTGATTATCCGTAACTGCTACATCAGATAATGGATCGAATTCGGCATCCTGCATTAAAGTAATTTCTTCTGATTCGTGTATTTCTGGTGGTGTCGTGTCTTCTGGTAAAACATGAACCATTACGTCCTGACTGGTTTCATTACCGCCCTCATCTTCAACAATGACAGTAATCGTCATATCTCCTTCTGTTTCAAAGTGATAGTCCTCTTTAAAAGAAACCGTTGTAGCTGTTGCGTCCTGAATGTTTTCCACAAACATATCTGCTGTGACAGGCATCTTCGCGTCTATCTCGATTTCCTTGGTAGCAAAGCTAGGCGGTGTCGTATCGACAACTTCTAATTTCAAATCATATTGATGTTTGCCATAAGTATAAGTAATCGTATATTTACCCAGCTGAGAATAATCTACAGCGGATAGGTCGCAAGTGACCTCATCCGGGGATCCACCTCTGACTTTTTTGATATTAGCGATACCATCATAGGTTTCATTGATCTCAACAGTGGGATGCTTTGTTATAAATAACACTTTGGGCCTAAACACAAAATAGAGCACCATAATTAAAATAAAAAGAATGAGGGTACTGATTAGTATAAATCGTTTACCTCGCTTTGATAAATGTACTGCTTTCATAGATCCTCCTCTATGTCGATATGCCACCGATTCAATGCCTTGCTAACATATTATACCGAATTTTAGCGTATATTGAAAGTAATATGTCTGTGAAAAAGAAGTGTTGTTTATTTTTGATTTTTCTTGTATAATAAGTCGAGGAGGGTGATATGTGTGGCAACCAAGGTTGAAAAAAAATCCGATCGTAAAAAAAGACGTGATGAAGAATTAGGCTTTGATGAAAACAAAAACGAAAGTCTAAAGGAAATTAGAGAATCACGCAAAATGAAGAATTGGTCATCAGAGAAATGGCGTTGGTTCCTGTTTTTTATCTCTATGTTCTTATTGTGGTTCATTTTTACTTATGGTAATTAAAAAACTTTAAAAAAAGCTTTACAAAGGAAATAAAAGAAGCTATAATGGCAAAGCAGTCGAAAAAAGAGGAAAGATGAAGAAAGGTGAAGAAAACTTTTTTCAAAAACTTCTTGACAGAGCCAAGGGTTCTGTGATAGACTAAACGAGCTGTCAGGAAGACAGCGCTGGAACATTGAAAACTGAAACATAAACCTGAAAGACAAAGAAAGTCACGTCAGAAACGCAAAGTTTCAAGACAAAACGAAACGTCAGAAAGCTTATCTGAAAAAGATAAGTTGAAAACATAAAGAGTCAAAAGACAAACGATGAAGAGTTTGATCCTGGCTCAGGATGAACGCTGGCGGCGTGCCTAATACATGCAAGTCGAACGCAGTCCTTAGGGACTGAGTGGCGAACGGGTGAGTAAAAGATAAGGAACCTGGCTTCTGAAGGGGGATAGCGTCTGGAAACGGACGGTAAGACCGCGTAGGCAATATGGACGCATGTCGATATTGTTAGATATGC